>JBGAMO010000006.1:0-55887 GCA_044222845.1 Phycisphaerales bacterium | reverse complement strand
GCTGGTGATGGTGACCTGCACGATCCCCCAGAAGGGAGGGCGCGCGGACGACCAGTTTGATGTAAAGGTCGCGACGATCTACTCGGCGAGCAGCCTGGCGGGGGGGCAGTTGTTCATCACGGCCCTGCGCGGCCCGTTCAAGGACAGCAAGGTGATGGCGCTGGCCCAGGGCCTGATCGACATCCACGACTCGGCCTTCCCCACGGTGGGCGTGGTCCGCGGCGGGGCCCAGTTGATGGAGGACTTCGACGGGCCCAAGATCGCCGACACCTTTGAACTGATCATTGACTCTCCGTACGCCGGCTGGGCCGCGTCGAGCCAGATCGCCATCGCGATCAACGGCAAGGCCGACCCCATCGGCAACGCGGTGGCCACGGCGATCGACGAGCGGACGGTGAAGATCACCATCCCCGCGGCGGAGCGGGCCAACCGGGCCGGCTTCCTCGCGGACGTCTTCGGGGCCGAGATCAACTCGGCGCTGCTGGACCTGCCCGCGCAGGTGATCGTGAACCAGCGCACCGGGGCGATCATCATCACGGGCGACGTGCAACTGCGGCCGGTGGCCATCACGCAGAAGGACCTGAGCATCACGAGCGTCACGCCCGCGCCGGTGGGCACGCAGCTCAACCCGGTCATCACCAAGACGGCGTGGGCCGACCTCAAGCCCGGCGCGCAGGCGGCGGAGGCCACGCGCCTCTCGGACCTGACGGCGGCGTTCAAGCAGCTCTCGATCCCCGTGAGCGAGCAGATCAACATCCTGCGGATGCTGCACAACACGGGGCAGTTGCAGGCGAGGTTGGTTGTTGACTGAGGCAGTAGGCATCAGGCATCGGGCATCGGGCATCGAGCATCAGGCATCGGGCATCAGGGGGAGGCAGCGGCCTGATCGACGGTACGAAAGAAGCTCCCCATGGCGATGACAACGGCAATCTCTGATACAGCGACCGCTCGGCTGGACATGGGGTTCAGGGCGGGGATGGCGGGTTCGGATTCGCGCGAGGAGTTTTCGGCGGTGCTGGGGCGGTGAACATGGAGGGCAAGAGCCCCAAGGAGCAGGCCCGTGCAGTGCAAGCCGAGCAGTTGGTGGCGGTGGCGCTGGTGCAGCCGGTGCTCAAGGAGATGCGGGAGAACTCGCACGCGGCGCCGCCGTTCGCGCCCAACCAGGCGGAGCGCACATTCCGCGGGATGATGGACGCGGGGTTT
This sequence comes from Phycisphaerales bacterium, assembly GCA_044222845.1. Classification (GTDB taxonomy): domain Bacteria; phylum Planctomycetota; class Phycisphaerae; order Phycisphaerales; family UBA1924; genus UBA2402. The sequence goes on along the minus strand of JBGAMO010000006.1, from coordinate 54,684 downwards.
GCGCAGCGGCTGGTGAAGAGCCAGCGCTGGGGGCTTGTGGACGCGGTGGCACGCCGCGTGCTGAAGGAAAAGAACGCCGAGGGCGGGGCGGAGCCCCGATCGGACAGGAAGTCAGGCAAGGCCACGGAGTAGCGCAGGATGCCCATCGCTCCACCCAAAGCACCGACGAACACGCCCGCCCGCCTGACGCCCCGCGTCCTGGCGGAGCGGCTGGAACCGATCCTCGCGGGCCTCACAGCGCGGTACGACACGTGCCTGCGGCTGCTGGACCGGCAGAGCGCGTGCCTGCGCAAGGCGGACGCCGCGGGCGTCGCCGCGTGCTCGGCGGAGCAGGCGCTGGTGCTGGAAGAGATCAACGAGCTGGACAAGCGGCGTCGCGAGCTGGTGGCCCTGGCCACGTCGGCGTACCCGCAGGTGGCCGCGGCGCAGCGGGGCAGGGGTGTCACGATCACGCAGTTGACGGAGGTTCTGGAGGATCCGGACCGGACGCGGCTCTCGGCGATGGCGGAGCGGCTCAAGGGGATCGCGGTGGAGGTGAAGGACCGTTCGGCGGTGATCCGCTCGGCGACGGCCTCGCTGCTGACGCACGTGGAGGGGCTGGTGCGTCAGGTGAGCAAGCGGCTGAGCCACGCGGGCACCTACGGGCCCCGGGGAGTTGTGGAGACCGGCGGCGTGGTCGTCTCCGGCATCGACATGCGCACCTGAGAGGAGACGACCGATGAGTCTGAACGCGGCTCTGCAGATCGGGCGTTCCGCCCTCAACGCCAGCCAACTGGGCATCCAGATCGCGGGCAACAACCTGGCCAACGCGGCGACCCCGGGCTACTCGCGCCAGGTCGGGGCGCTGGTGCCCGTGCGGGGCGACCGCACCGGGATGGGCGGGGGCGTGGGCAACGGCGTGGCGGTGCAGAGCGTGCGCCGCCAGATCGACGACGCCCTGCAATCCCGCCTCATGAGCAGCGACTCGGACCGCTCGGCGGCGGAGACGCAGCACGGGATTCTCTCGCAGGTGGAGACGGTGCTGGGGGAACTGGGCGACAACGACCTTTCCAGCGAGCTCTCGGCGTTCTTCCGGTCCTGGAGCGAGCGGGCGAACCAGACCAAGTCCTCCGCCGCGGTGATCCAGCAGGGCGACAAGCTCGCGGGTTTCATCCGCCGGCTGCGGAGCGACCTCTCGGACCAGCGCACGCGGATCGATGACCAGTTGGGCGCGACGGTCTCCAAGGCGAACGAACTGCTGCGCACGATCGGCAACCTGAACGAGACGATCTCGACCTCCGAGGGGGGCGGGGCGACGGCCAACCCGCTGCGCGATCAGCGCGACCAGGCCCTGCGCGACCTGAGCCAGATCATGGACGTGTCGGTGGTGGACCGGGGCCTGGGCGGGGTGGACATCCTGGTGGGCTCGGCCCCCGTGCTGCAGGGCTCGCGCGTGCACGAACTGGAGCTCAAGCGGATCAACGAGGGCTCCACGACGCGCGTGGCGATCGCCACGCGCGACAGCGGCACGCAGACGGGCGAGGAGCTCTCCATCTCGAGCGGCACCATGGCGGCGCTGCTCGACAGCCGCACCAGCGCCGTCAACGGCACCATCGACCGGCTCGACGCGCTGGCGTCGCAGCTCATCTTCGAAGTGAACAAGGTTCACTCCACGGCCACCAACGCCGCGGGGCTGACTTCGTCCACCGGGACGCTCAACATCGCCACGGCGGACCGCACGCTGGCGTTCAACGACAGCGCGAACGAGACATTCTCCGGGCTGCCCTTCGCGGCGGTGCACGGGGGCTTCACGATCAACGTGAAGGACACCGCCAGCGGGGCGGTGCAGAGCGTGCGGATCAACGTGGACCTCGACGGGATCAACGCCTCGGGCGCGGCGGGCACGCAGGACGACACAACCCCCGAATCGCTGCGGGCAGCGCTCGACGCGGTCTCGGGGATCAAGGCCAGCTTCACACCCGACGGCACGCTGAAGGTGGAGGCGGACGCGGGCCAGGAGTTCTCCTTCTCCGACGACACGTCGCACGTGCTCGCGGTGGTCGGGCTCAACTCGTACTTCACCGGCAAGACGGGCGCGGACATCGGCGTTCGCGCGGACCTGAAGCAGGAGCCGCTGCGGCTGAGCGTCGGGCAACTGGGCCCCAACGGCCTGGTGGAGAACGGCGCGGCGTTGGCGCTCTCAGGATTGCAGACCAAGGCGCTGGACGCGCTGGGCGGGCAGTCGATCACGGGGCACTGGCGCGACGCGGCGCAGGCGGTGGGCGCGGCGGTCTCCGCGGCCAAGACCAACGCGGAATCCAAGGGGCTCGTGAACGACAGCCTGGAAGCGCAGCGTTCGGCGGTGAGCGGGGTCAACATCGACGAGGAATCGATCGGCCTGCTGGATTACCAGCGGCAGTATCAGGCCGCGGCGCGGGTGATCTCGACGGTGGATCAGATGATGCAGACGCTGATGACGATCGTGTGACGCCGGGGATGGGGGCGGCGGGGGTTCAGCGAAGAGAAGAGAAGAGAAGAATGGCCGGGACGGCCAAGCTACTTCAGGCGTACTTGCTGCGCTTGATCATCGCGTTGCGGCGGGCGACGAAGGCGGCGAGCGGGGGGCCGAGCCAGTCGTGGGTGCTCAGGCGCTGGTAATCAAAGCCCATGCTGCGGGCGATCTTTTCCACCTGCGAGACGTGGGCCTGGAAGACATCGAGGTACGCGCGGCGGATGGCGCGGGGGTCGACGCGCAGGGCGGGTTCGCCCTCCAAACCCTCGAAGGGGGCCGAGTCGGTGAAAGTGAACTCCTCCTCGGCGCGGTCCACCACCTGGAAGACGATCACGTCGTGGCCGGCGTGCTTGAGCTGCGCGAGGCTGTCGCGGAGTTCTTCACCGTCGATGAAGAAGTCGCTGATCGCGGCGATGATGCAGCGGTTGGCGAGCTTGCCCATCACCTGATCGACCGCGCGCTTGAGGTGCGTCACGCGGTTGCGGTTTTTGGGGTCGGCGGGGTGGGTGCTCAGGGCCCCCACGATCTGCCGCCACGTGCCCTGGCTGCTGCTGCGGCGCACGAGCGACCGGATCTCGTCGCTGAAGACGGCCAGGCCCACGCGGTCGCCCTGGCGGAGGGTGATGTACGACAACGCCGCGGCGAGGGCGGTGGCGTGATCGAACTTGGTCCAGGTGTTTCGGCCGTCGAAACTGGTCTTGTGGCCCTCGCCGCTGGCGTCCTCGAAGGAGCGCGAGCCGTAGTTCATGGAGCCGCTGCCGTCGACGAGCACGACCAGGTCGAAGTTGGTCTCCTGCTGGTGCTGCTTGAGGTGGAGCTTGTCGGTGCGGCCGAAGACCTTCCAATCCAGGTGGCGCAGGTCGTCGCCGGGCACGTAGGGGCGGTGCTGGGCGAACTCGACGCTCAGGCCCTGGTAGGGTGAGCGGTGCTGGCCGCTGGAGAGGCCCTCGACGATCATCTTGGCGCGCAGCTCGAAACTCGCCAGGCGCGAGAGCGTCTGGGGGTGCAGGTAGATGGACGCATCGGCCTCTGGTGGACGAGCGGGCGTTGGAGCGTCGGCCATTGGGAGAACCGTAGCAGGGCGGGGTGGGCGCCGAGCATGTGCTGATAACCGTGCGGTTCGCGGGAGTGATAGCATCCGGGGCGTCGGCACGTATGGACCGCGCAGAATCGTGCCAAAGGAAGACTCTCATGACCACCACGCCCAACGGACCTCTTGACGCCATGCCCGACCTGCCCCCCGAGCCGCCGCAGTGGCCCAAGGTGATCGGCATCGTGTCGATCGTGTGGGGCATCCTCGGGGGCGCGTGCGGCGGGTGCGGCATGACGATGTTGTTTGTGATGCCGATGATGCTGCCGCCGGAGATGACCAAGGGCGGGCTGCCGCCCACCATGACCCCCACCCCGACCATGCTGGCGGGGCAGGGCATGGGCCTCCTCATGGCGGTGCTGCTCATCATCGCCGGCGCGGCCACGCTGAAGCGGACCATCCAGGGCCGCACGCTGCACATGGTCTACGCCTGCCTGAGCTTTGTCACCGTCGCGATCGCGCTGTGGATGAACTGGAAGAACTCGGTGGACATGAAGACCTGGATTGCCAACAACCCCGACAACCCGATGGCCAAGCAGCAGGCCCAGACCGGCGACCTTTCGTTCTTCATCGGTACGGGGGCGATCCTGGTGTTCGGCTTGGTCTACCCGATCTTTTTGCTCGTCTGGTTCGGGCTGATCAAGCGCACCGAAGAAAGCATGCGAGAATCGGCCGCGGCGTAGAGATCAGGCCCCGGAGGCGGCGCGGGTGTCGTCGTCCAGGTATCTGGCCCCGCGGATCAGGACCAGCCCGGAGACCACGATCGCCAGCCCCACGAGGCCGAAGGCGATGTTCATGCTGCCGCTGCGGTCGGTGACCAGGCCGATGAGCGGCGGGGAGACGGCGTCGCCCAGCGTGTGGATCGCCAGGATGTTGACGGCGAAGGCGGTGGAGCGCATGGTCGGCCGGGTGACGTTGGCGATGATGGTGTTCGTGGGGCCGGTGCCCAGGAAGATCATGAAGATCGCGGCGAACATGGGGACCCACGCCCACGGGAAGGGCAGGAGCAGCACCAGGACGAAGAGCGGGAACGCGGCGAGCATCGTCCAGCCGGAGAAGGCGAAGTACGCCCCGCGGATTTTGCCCCGCAGTTTGTCGCCGGCCCAGCCGCCGATGAGCGTGCCCGCCAGCCCGGCGACGACGGTGATGCCGCCGAAGGTGCGGGCGATCATCGCCAGTTGAGCGCGGCCGGCTTCGTCGGAGCCGCCGTGCATGCGGTACTCGTGGATGTAGGTGGGCATCCAGAACGACATGCCGCCGATGGCGAAGGTCATGGCGGCCATGCCCAGGGTGTTCATCACGTACGAGCGGTTTCTGAGCAGTTCGCGCAGCGCGCCGGACAGGGGCATCTTCGAGGTGTCCGCGCTGGGATCGGAGCCGCCCCGGGGCGGGTCCTTGCGCGTGAGGGCCCACAGGCCCAGGGCGATGCCGGGGGGCGTGACGACGAAGAAGGCCCAATGCCAGGAGAGCCACGCCGCGACCTGGCCGCCCAGGATCACGCCCAGCGCGCTGCCCACGGGCAGGGCGAGGTAGAACCAAGAGAGCACCCAGCCGCGGCGGCTGACGGGGTACATGTCGGCGATGATGGTGGGCGCGATGGGCCCCCACGCGGCTTCGCCGATGCCCACGAGGATGCGGGCCAGGAAGAGCATCCAGAACCCGCCGGCGAGCCCGCACCAGCCGGTGGCGAGCGACCAGAGGAGCACGCCCAGGCCGATGATCGTCCAGCGGCGGAAGCGGTCGCCCAGCCAGCCGAAGACCGGGGCGGCGAGCATGTACGTGACGAGGAACGCGGGGGCGAGAGACCCCATCAGGAACATGGGGCTGTTGTACCAGTGGGTGCCTTTGTCGGCGTCGCCGAAGAAGTCCTTGCGGATGAGGGTCTCGACGGCGGAGAGGACGTAGCGGTCGATGTAGTTGACGAGGTTGATGAGGATCAGCAGGACCAGCGAGACGCGGGCGCCGGGGATGGCGGGCGGCTCGGAGACGGCGCGGTTGGAGATGTCTGGTGAGGTGGGCACTGGTGCGTTGATCAACTCTGACTCGCGCGAGACTTGCGGAGGGTACACGAGTGAGGCGGCGTGGACGGCGCGTCGATCGCGACCCGGGGCGCGATCGCTCCCGCCGCACCCAAGGTACCCTGTGTCGCGGCGAGCATGTTCCCGGAGCCGAACGCCGCCAATCAAGGAGCCGACCATGCGTCTCTACACCCTGTTCGTCTGTGTCATCTTCATTGCCTTGATGCACCCGACCGCCGGGGCCCAGAACCCCGTGCAATGGAGCGGCAGTGTGTCCCAGTCCGTCGCGCGGGCGCGCGAGTCGCTGCTGCCGCTGCTCTTCTGGGTGAGCGGCGGGCGGGACTTTGAGGGCGACGACCTTGAAGAAGCCCAGTTGGAGTCGTTCCGCGACCGCACGGTGGTGGCGATCATCCACAAGGATTTCGTCCCGGTGCGGGTGAGCCGCAGCAGCCGCGTGATGGAGGAGGCCGCGAAGCTGGGCCTTCCCACCACCCACGGGCTGTACGCGGCGGTGATGACCCCGGACGGCAAGTTGATCGCGCAGATCGGGCCGGGGGAGATCGCGGAGCCGGCGGCGTTCGCCAAGAGGCTCGCCGCGGCGTTCACGCAGTACCGTGATGACCTGTACAACAACGATCTCAAACCCAAGCTCGAGAACTTCGAGACGCCCAAGGCCGAGGCCCGTCTGGCAGCGCAGACGGTGTGGCGGCTGGGCATCCTGAGCGCGGACACCGTGCTGGTGCGTCTGCTGGACCGGCCCGACCTCACGGCCGGGGAGAGGGGCCGGCTGTACGGCGCGCTCACGACGCTGGCGACCAAGCCGTGCATCGAGGCGGTGCTGGCGCGGGCCGGGGCGGGGGATGAGGACGCCGTCCGCGCCTTGTGCCGCGCCGAGCCGGGCGCGCTGGAGTTCCTCGTGCCCGAGTTGCCCGGCGAGCAGGGCGAGCAGGGCGAGCCGACCAAGCGGCAGATGGCCGCGTACCGGGCCTGCATGATGCTGTGCCACTTCACGCCCGCGATGGCGGAGGGGTGGTGGGCCAAGGCGGAGGCCGCGGCCCGCAAGAAGGAGCTGGACCGTCTGCGGGCCAAGAGCGAGCGGGTGCTTGAATATTGGAAGGAAAACCAGGCCGACGCCCGATGAGGCTCCGGCGAAGACTGCCCCCCGAAAAGCCGACGGATTCGGCCCCAAGCCCCATCCCCACAGGAAGGCATGGACACCTCCAGCCCCGGCTGCTTCATGCCCTAAACTCTTGACGGGGTGGTGGTTGGTTTCCTGGGTAGATTCGGCCCTTTCTGGCTCAACGGCGCTCGCTTTCGCGTGGCGTCCACGCCGCGGATTGTCCGCGACGGTCTCATAGGAGTTCTCCTGATGTCTGCGTCATTCGCTCATTCGTTCCGCTGTCTGGTGGGCGCCGCGGCGTTGCTCGCCGCGTGCGGCTCGGTCGCCACAGTCATCGCGCAGGAACCCCCGCCCGCGCCTCCCGGCATTCCGGGCGGCCCCGGCGGCCCGGGCGGTGAAAAGAAGGACGACTTCCGCCCGTGGGCCGATGTCTCCAAGGGGTTCGACAAGGTTGTTTCGACCGTCGACGGCCAATCCTTCTATACGCTGTGGAAGAAGGAGAAGGACGGGTCGATGCTCGCCGAGCTGCCCCGGGGCTGGGAGAACCAGAAGCACTTCATCGCGCTCACCGTGGCCACGGGCCAGGACTACGCGGGCCTGCAGGCCGGCGACATGCTGGTGTACTGGAAGCGGTTCGACAACCGGCTGGTGATGATCGAGCCGATGATCGACACCCGCTCGACCGGCGACCCGGAGAGCAAGCTCAGCGTCAAGAACCTGTTCACCGACCGCGTGGTGCTGGACGTTCCGATCGTCACCATGGGCCCCTCGGGCACGCCGGTGATCGACATGAAGGATCTGCTGGTGGGGCGGTCCGGGACGTTCTTCGGCTACGAGGCCGGGGGCGCGAACACCCGGCTGGCGTCGATCAAGAAGGCCAAGGCCTTCCCCAAGAACAACGAGATCGCGTACGAGATGCCCACCACCGGCGGGCGGCTCAAGAGCTTCCACTATTCGATCAGCCTGCTGGAAGAGAGCCCGGGCTTCAAGCCGCGTCAGGCGGACCTGCGCGTGGGCTACTTCACCACCGTCTACCGCGACCTGGGCAAGTTCACCGACAAGGAAAAGTGGGTGCGGTACATCAACCGCTGGCACTTGGAGAAGAAGGACCCGACCCGCAAGCTGAGCGAGCCCAAGCAGGCGATCGTGTACTACATCGACGCGGCGACGCCCTCGCGCTACCGCCGCTACGTGCGTGACGGCGCGCTGATCTGGAACAAGGCCTTCGAGAAGGTGGGCATTCTCAACGCCGTGGAAGTGCGTCAGCAGGACGCCGAGACCGGCGCATACATGGACCTGGACCCCGAAGACGTGCGCTACAACTTCATCCGGTGGCTGGCCAACGACCAGGGCACGGCCATCGGGCCCAGCCGCGTGAACCCGTACACCGGCGAGATCCTGGACGCCGACGTGGTGCTCACCGACGGTTGGATCCGCCACTTCTGGACGCAGTACAACGAGGTGATGCCCGAACTGGCGATGGAAGGCCTCTCGCAGGAGACTTTGGGCTGGCTCGACAGCCACCCGCAGTGGGACCCGCGCATCCGCATGGCCGACCCCGGCGATCGCGATGCGCTGATGGCGGCCCGCGCCCGCGGCATCGCCCGCTTCGGCGGCCAGCCGGTGCAGATCACCTCGCCCCAGGACAACACCAACGAGTTCGGCGGCCCGCGCCTGATGGGCACGAATCCGCTCGACGGCCTCATCGGCCGCACCAGCCAGGTCAACGGCCTGTGCCTGGCGAGCAAGGGCAAGGCGTTCGACATGGCCTACGCCCGCATGTACTTTGAGCTGGTGGAGGACGAACTCTCCAACATGGACCCCACGGGCGACAAGGCCCAGGAGGGCAAGAAGGAAGAAAAGAAGGACGACAAGGACGCCAAGAAGGACGAGACCAAGAAGGAAGAGAAGCCCAAGTGGGACACCCTGGACGGCATCCCGGACTGGTTCATCGGGCCCCTGCTCTCCGACCTCGTGCAGCACGAAGTCGGCCACACCCTGGGCCTGCGTCACAACTTCAAGGCCAGCTCCCAGTACACCCTGGCCCAGATCAACAGCGATGAGATCAAGGGCAAGAAGGCCTTCACCGCCTCGGTCATGGACTACACCCCCGTCAACTTCCCGGGCCCGGACGGCAAGATGAAGGGCGACATCGCCATGATCGACGTGGGCGACTACGACATGTGGGCCATCGAGTACGGCTACACCACCGGCGACCCCAAGGAAGTCGCCAAGCACTCCGCCGACTTCGGCCACGACTACGGCACCGACGAGGACACCGGCGGCGCCGACCCCTCCATCCAGCGCTACGACTTCACCAAGAACCCGCTGGACTACGCCAAGCAGCAGTTGGACCAGGCCAAGTACCACCGCAGCCGTCTGATCGACAAGTTCGTGAAGGACGGCGAATCGTGGGCGAAGGTCCGCCGCGGCTATGAGTTGACGCTGGGCATGCAGACCCGCGGCACGGTGATCCTGAGCCAGTGGGTGGGCGGCGCGTTCGTGAACCGCGACTACAAGGGCGATCCCAACGGGCGCAGCCCGGTGCAGGTCGTTCCGGCGGCGACGCAGCGCGACGCGCTGCGGTGGTGCATCGACACGACCTTCTATGACGATGCCTACGGCCTGACGCCCGAACTGCTCGAGAAGATGACCACCGACAAGTGGATGGACTGGGGCGGGCAGGCCCAGGCCCGGGCCGAGAGCTCCTGGCCGATCCACGACCGCATCGCGGGCATCCAGAGCATGACACTCACCCGCCTCATGAACCCCACGACGCTGCGGCGCGTGTACGACAACGAGTACCGCGTCAGCGCCGACACCGATGTGCTCACCCTGCCCGAGCTGCTCGACACCGTCTCCAACGCGGTGTGGAGCGAGTTGGACAAGAGCCCCGGCGGCTCGTACACCGCCCGCAAGCCCTACATCTCCAGCCTCCGCCGCAACCTGCAGCGCGAGCACCTGGAACGCATGATCGAGCTGACCCTTCCCGGCGCCGGCAGCGGCGAGGCCTACAAGGCCATCAGCAACCTCTCGGTCTTCCGCCTGCGTCAGTTGCAGGAGAAGATCACGGGCATCATCGGCGAGAAGGGCGACAAGGCCGGCAACCTCGATCCGTACAGCCTGGCGCACCTCAACGAGGCCAAGATCCGCATCGGCAAGGCCCTGGACGCCGGCTTCATCTACAACCAGCCCAGCGGCATGGGCGGGATGGGCGGCTTCATGTTCTTCGGGCAGCAGCCCCCCGCTCAGCCCAAGCCCCCGCTGCAGCAGGATTGAGATGAACGCGGCCTCGAAGCGGTCTCTGTAAGGACCGTGTAAATCCCGGCGCAACAAGCAGTTAAGGCCCGTGACGAAACCCGTCACGGGCCTGTTCTTTTGGTCGCATCCCCTATCCGACAGCCCCGTGTGGACACCCTGTGGAGCAACTGACGGCCCGTGGCAACTATCCGGGACGAGCCGCCCTCATAGGGGGGTCTGTTCGGTTGGGCCCACGCGAGCACCCGTCGGCAACGCACCTTAACCGACAGACTAGCGACAGGATGTCGATCTTTTTCGTTCCTCTAAGTGCTTGTTTTTCAAGCACTTACGGGCACGCCCCTTCACTTCTCCACATACCGACAGGCCTTGCTACTACTACTCCTAATTGAATTCTCTAATTGAAATACCAAAGCCGCGGCTGCCGGAGGAGAACTGCAGATTCCCCGGAGTCCCCCCTTGACCCAGGTTGCCGGTGTGGATAAGTCACGTTCTCTGCTTGGAAACCTGACGATTTCTAGACCTGTTCGGGAGGGGTTGACAGACCGGACACCACACGGTGGTGCGTTGCCCGATGGTGCCGTGCCGCAGTGTTGCACCGCACCGGACGCAAGGCAAGCCCTGCCGCCCGTAGACGGCGTGGTTGATCGTGGCCCAGCCCGCCTCACCGTCGGCGTTGACGTAATCCCGCAGGGTGCTTCCCCCAGCCTTCACAGCGGCCTTTAGAACCTCCCGGACGGACACGGCGAGTTTTACGTAGTCCGGTTGGCCGAGACGACACGCCGCGGCTGCGGGCCGCACACCCGCACGGTGCAGAGCCTCATCGGCGTAGATGTTGCCGACGCCGGCGAGCACGGACTGATCCAGCAGCACCGCCTTGATCGCGCGGCGGGAATCCGCGACGGGCTCGAAATGCTCGGGCGACGCGGTGAGCGCATCGGGGCCTAACTCCTTCCACAATGTTTGCCGCAGGGCATCGAGCGTCGGGAAGGTCCAGAGCCCGCCGAAGCGGCGCGGGTCGCGGAACAGCAGCCGTACGACGCGCCCGCTGGGTTCACGCAGTTCCCACGCCGCGTGGGTGTGCGTGGGGTGCGGGTCATCGGTGCCGCGGACCAGCACCTGCCCGCTCATGCCCAGGTGCACGCACATGACGCGGCCGTCTTGCGCGATGATCGCCAGTTGCTTGCCGTGCCGCAGCGTGCCCGCGATCGTGGCGCCTTCAAGCAGATCCGCGGGCGTGGTGTTTCCATCGTGAGAGGGTGTGCAGAAGTCCGCTCGCAGCAGTTGGGCGCGCACCACGACCCCGCCGCGGATGTGCGGCTCGAGCGAGCGGCGGAGGGATTCGACCTCGGGGAGTTCGGGCACGGTGGGGAATCGTTGGCGGGGGAGTGGGATCTGGGTTAAGAGCCGAATCAGGAGCCTTGGCTACACTGCTGCGGCTGGGTTGAACGGTGGCACGACGTGGAGAACGCGCGTGGCGAGTGGAAAGGTCAAGGTGCAGGTTGATGTGCTGGTAATCGCCGCGGCGGATGGCGAGGATGATGCGCTGCGCGAGGTGGAATCGCAGATACGCGGCGCGGGAGAAGCGGGCGAGTGGAAGAACATTCAGCCCGAGGGGTACCCGTTGGAAGTGTGGTTCCGGGAGATTCAGCGAGGAGACAAGCGATTGCGGGTGGCGTTGTCACGCCCAAGCAAGCAGGGAGGCGAGGCATCCGCCGCGGCCGCGGCACGGCTGGTAGCGGAGTTCGGCCCGCGGTGCCTGGCGATGTGCGGCGTGTGCGCCGGCCGGCCCGATTGGAGGCTCTCGAACGATGGCGACTCTGTGCCATCCGCGGCGTGCACGAACCTGGGCGATGTGATCATCGCGGATAGGTTGTGGCGGTATGACACCGGGGAGATCGTCTTTCAGAGCGGGACCGCGGCGGAGTTCAGGCCGGACATTGAGCAATACCGGTTGAGCACGCAATGGAAGCGAGCGGCGGAGACGCTGGCGAGCAAGGGACTTGGGGATGCGCCGTGGATCTCCTCGCGCCCCAAGTCCACGCAGTGGCAGGAACTGTGGGTGCTCAGGGCGCTCAACGCGGGCATCCCGATACTCGACCCGTCGAAGCGAGTCGAACTCGACTCGAACTGCCCGGATTGGAAAACGGTGTACGACGGGCTTTCACGCCGCGGGCTTGTGGAGATTGCCGGCGGTGTGCTCGCGATCACGGCCAAGGGACGAGATTACCTGGTTGCGACACTCATGCCGCACAAGGGCGACCTTCCCCCACAGCCGGGTTGGCGCGTTCATGTGGGGCCGTTGGCGACCGGTGCGGCGTTGCAGCGGCGCGATGGGATCTGGGACACGCTGGCTTCCACCCAACAGCGGTTGGTTCGCGGCCTGGACATGGAGGGCTCGGCGATCGGCATGGTGGGCTTTGACCACAAGATCGACACCATTGTGGTCAAGGGCGTGATGGATCATGGCGAAAGCCAACGGCATCACGGGTTTCGGCGCTTCGCGGCCAAAGCCGCGGCCGAAGTGCTCATCGCGTTCTTAATGGAGAATCTGGAGCCCCGCAAACGGCGGGAGATTCTCTCGAAAGAGATCGACGCGCTGCCCGCAAATCCGCAGCCATCGCAGTTGCTGACCGCTCGGTTCGGCGTGGTGCCGTTCATGCGTGAGGCGACCGGCGGGGTGTGGGAAGAGTTGGAGGCGTGGTGCCTACAGGGCCAGGGGCCGACGGTGCGTCTCTTCACCGGTCCGGGCGGCGCGGGCAAGACGCGGTTGCTCACCGAGTTTGCACGAGTGTTGCGCGATGAGCACGGGTGGACGGCGGGGTTCTTCTCTTCCCGCGGGATTACGAAGGAGGAAGCGCTCGCGAACATCGATGCGGTGCTGGCGGAGACCGGCCAGGTGCTGTTAGTGCTTGACTACGCGGAGACGCGGCAGGAACTGGTGGCCATGCTCGCACGGATTCAGGATCGCGCACGAAGCCGCGAGGGTGCGGTGCGGGTGGCGCTGCTCGCCCGAGGCGTCGGGGATTGGTGGGTGTTGGTGAAGGAGCGCGCCGACGGTGAAAAACTCGACATTGATTCCACGCCGCACCGGCTGCCGGAGTTGGAACTGAAGGGTGGTCTGCGGGCCAAGATGTTTGATGCGGCCTTCGCGAGGTTTGCGGATGGAACAGTGAAAGCGGCGCGGACTGGTCCACCGAAACTCGATGACAAGGTGTTCGCCCGCGCGCTGTACGTTCACATGGCAGCGCTCGCCGCGGCGAACGGCTTGCCGATGGATGCGGCTTCGCTATTGGAGGGAGTCTTGAAGCATGAGAAGAGTTTTCTCCTCAAGCGGTGGCTGGACGCAACCAGGACGGATGAAGCGCAGAACCCCGGGTATGTCGCCGCGACGTCGCGGTTCATGGGAGCGGTGACGCTCTGGGGCGGCGTGGGAAAGACGGACTCGCTGAGCGGGCTGGAACGGGCGCAGGCGCTCAACACCGTGGCGAAGGGGCCGGATGAGCCGTCCTTTGTTGAGTTTATCGGAGGCGTGTACTCCGGCCGCACCGACAAGGAGTTCATTGCCCCGGTGGAGCCGGACATTTTGGGCGAAGCGCTGGTGTCTTCGGTGATGGAGGACAAGAAGCGGACCAGCGGAACCTATTTGCCCACGGTGATGGAAGGCGCAGATAACGAAGAGCGTAAGAACGCATTTACGGTGCTCGCTCGTCTGGAACTGGCGGGCAAGACGGATGCCGGCGGCTGGATCGATCAGTTGCTGGAGGCGGATTTCGCGGGCCATGCCGTTCCCGCGCTCTTCGCGGCGATCTCGCTGGGCGAGCAGTCAGCGCACGCGACCGTGGCGAGGCGGTTGTCTGGACACGCGCAGCGTCAAGGCAGCCCGGGCTTTGCACGGTTGTGTCATTCAGTGATGCCAGTCGACACAGTTTCGATGCGAGAGTTGGCGGCCTGGGCGGCGGGTGTGTTGGTGGAACAGAATCAGGATGCTGAGGGCAAAGAAGAAAAGTTGGCAGAGCGAGCCGGGGCTCTGAACGACCTCGGGAACAGGCTGAGTGAGTTGGGTCATCGTGAGGCGGCGTTGGAGACGACGCGGGAAGCGGTGAAGGCGTACCGCGCGTTGTCGAAGGCGCGTCCGGATGCGTTCCTGCCGGACCTGGCGATGAGCCTGAACAACCTCAGGAACAGGCTGAGCGAGTTGGGTCATCGTGAGGCGGCGTTGGAAGCGACGCGGGAGGCGGTGGAGATTCGCCGCGCGTTGTCGAAGGCGTCCGGATGCGTTCCTGCCGGACCTGGCGGGGAGCCCTGAACAACCTCGGGGCCATGCTGAGCGAGTTGGGTCATCGTGAGGCGGCGTTGGAGGCGACGCGGGAGGCGGCAAATGTGTACCGAGCGTTGTCGAACGCGCGTCCAGACGCGTTCCTGCCGGACCTGGCGATGAGTTTGAACAACCTCGGGAACAGGCTGAGCGAGTTGGGTCATCGTGAGGCGGCGTTGGAAGCGGCGCGCTGGAGGCGGTGGAGATTCGCCGCCGTGGCGAAGGCGTCCGGATGCGTTCCTGCCAGACCTGGCGATGAGTCTGAACAACCTCAGAGCACGCTGAGCGCGTTGGGTCAGCTGCGGGCAGCGAAGCGACGCGGCGTTGGAAGGCGACGCCGGACACGAGGCGGTGGAGAGTTGGGTCATCGTGAGGCGGCGTTGGAGCACGCGTTAGGCGGCAAATGTGTACCGAGGCGTTGTCGAACGGATGCGTTCCTGCCGGACCTGGCGATGAGTTTGAGCAACCTCGGGGCCATGCTGAGCGAGGTGGGCCAGCGTGAGTCGGCGTTGGAGGCGACGCGGGAGGCGGTGGAGGTGTACCGAGCGTTGTCGCAGGCGCGTCCAGACGCGTTCCTCCCGGATCTGGCGATGAGCCTGAACAACCTCGGGAGCACGCTGAGCGCGTTGGGTCAGCGCGAGGCGGCGTTGGAAGCGACGCGGGAGGCGGTGGAGATTCGCCGCGCGTTGTCGCAGGCGCGTCCGGATGTGTTCCTGCCGAACCTGGCGGGGAGCCTGAACAACCTCGGCATGATGCTGAGCGCGTTGGGTCAGCGTGAGGCGTCGTTGGAGGCGACGCGGGAGGCGGCAAATGTGTACCGAGCGTTGTCTCAGGCGCGCCCTGCCGCGTTCCTGCCGGACCTGGCGATGAGTTTGAACAACCTCGGGAACAGGCTGAGCGAGGTGGGCCAGCGTGAGTCGGCGTTGGAGGCGACGCGGGAGGCGGTGGAGGTGTACCGAGCGTTGTCGCAGGCGCGTCCAGACGCGTTCCTCCCGGATCTGGCGATGAGCCTGAACAACCTCGGGGCCATACTGAGCGCGTTGGATCAGCGCGAGGCGGCGTTGGAAGCGACGCGGGAGGCGGTGGAGATACGCCGCGCGTTGTCGAAGGCGCGGCCAAACGCGTTCCTGCCGGACCTGGCGATGAGCCTGAACAACCTCGGGAACACGCTGAGCGCGTTGGGTCGGCGTGAGGCGGCGTTGGAGGCGGCGCGGGAGGCGGTGCGGATCACGATCGGGCTGTTGCCGCGGGCGAGGCAGTTCTTTGAGCCCAAACTGGTGGCGCGGGCGCAGAACCTGGTGCGGCTGATTGTGGAGGGTGGTGGAAAGGCCGAGGAGGATGCGGATGTGGCGGCGGTGGTGAAGGCGCTCAAGGGGGAGTGAGTGGGTTGTTCGAGGGCGTGTGGCGGCAAACGAGCATGGGAGGGAAGACCGATCGGGACGATCGGGCCACCCAGGCAAGGCCTGTGTGCGGGCTTATGGCAGTTGCTTGGCGAGGGTCTTGGTGGCGACGAGGCGCCAGGCGTCGTGAAGGTGGCGCTTGAGGAGGGCATCGCTCACGCGGGGCAGGTGCAGGCCGATCCAGCCGCTGACGCCGACGTACGCGGGGAAGAAGTACTTCTTCGGTTGGGCCGCGAGCAACTCTTCCTGCACGCCATCGGCCAGCGGGATGACAACCGCGAGGCGGCCGTCATCGTGGTGGTTGATGCTCATCATGGCGAAGACGCGCTTGGCGGCGAAGAACGTGGGTTCGCCGTGGGAGAGGCGTTCGGTGGCGCCGGGGAGGGCGAGGCAGATGCGGCGGACGCGGGCGAGGTGGCGGGTGATGCTGTCGAGGGTGGGTGGCTTCTTCACGGGCGCGCTTTTGGGGCGCGTTGGGCCGATCGGCGCGGGGTGTGAGTGCTTGCGGCTTTTCATACGAATGACCGGGAGGGCCAAGCTACTTCAGTTCTGCCGGGACGGCCGAGACGGCCCGTTCACGTCTGCGAGCAGCCATTCGACCAATTCGTTGGTGTCGGTCAGGGTCGGCACGGCGAGGTCGGCGCCGGCTTCGAGCAACTGGTTGACGGAGTAGTGGCCGGTGGCCACGGCCAGGCAGCGGCCGCCGTGGGCCTTGGCGCAGCGGACATCGTGGGGCGTGTCGCCGATGACGGTGACGGATTCGCCCGTGTACCTGGGCCCGCCCTTGCGGGCGAGTTGGTCGATGGCGAAGGGGACCAGGTCTTCGCGCTTGGGCGGCGAGCCCGCGGCGTCGTCTCCCCACGCCGCGACGGTGAACCAGTCGGGATCGATGCCGCAGTGGCGGAGCTTCATCGCGCCGGTTTCGGGATAGTTTCCGGTGAGCAGGCCCAGGGTGGCGTGGCCGGCCTCTGCGCGGGGGCGCAGGGCGGCGAGCAGTTCGTGGACGCCGCCCAGGGCCTTGGCGGCGTTGGGGCGGGCGAGCATGGGGCCCAGCCGCTCGCGGTACGCCGCGCGGAGGAGCGCGTGGTGCTCCAGCGAATCGGCCTGGCCGTTCAAGCGCAGCATCTCGCTGATGATGAGCGGGTCAAGCCGGCCCGCGAACGAGACGCCCTCGATGGTGAAGTGCTCGCCGAAGTGTGCCTTGGCCGCGGCGTGCAGCGCGGCCATGCCGCTGCCGGAGGTGTTGAGGAGCGTGCCGTCGATATCGAACAGGAGGAGCATTGACGGAGTTTAGCGCCGGATCTCAAAGCCGCGTTCGTCGTGCGCTGCGGACAGGTCCGTCGCGGCTTCGCGGCTGATGTTGCGGCCCATCTCTTCGCGCAGGGCGGAGAGGAACGACGCGACCTCGCTCGCGGCGCCTTGCACTTCCATCATCACCGAGCGGTCGGCCTCGTTGCGCACCCAGCCGGTGACGGCGAAGTTTGAAGCGATGCCCCGGGCGGTGGCGCGGAAGCCCACGCCCTGCACGTGCCCGAAGAAGTTGACGCGGCGGCGGATGATCTGTGGCGTGTGCGTGGACATGGCGGGGTGCGCGGGGAGGACTGAATGATGGTATTAACCGGCCAACGTCCGAGTTGTGCGCTTTGGGTGCGGCGTCTGGTTCTGCTCACGGAATGCGAGCGCGGGGGCGGGCGGCGGAGTTCTCGGCATCGCGGCCGTGAAGCTGTACCTCCTGCACCGCCCGGGAGTCAAGGCCCCCGGCGAAACCATCCGTTTCCATTGGCGGCCGCGCGATTGCGTGCTACCTTTTGGGAGTCGAATCACGCCTCAACACACGTGCTCACCACGCCACGGCCCAAGCGCCGGCAAAAGGCGACGGTGGTGTGTGCCGCCTGTGGAGAAAAGCGGGGTGTTTCGGCGGTGGAACTGGGCCCGGTGGGGCCCGGTGGGGCCCGGGAACGGCCCGCAGGGCCATGGAGTCGGTGGTTGCTCGCTGCGGTGGTGCCGCGGCGGGCCGGGTGGATCGGCGCGAATGGCGCGCGCAATGCGAACGGTTGATTCCTATGCGGGATCTATGGCGAGGCCAGAGCGGTGACGAGCGCGGGCGCGACCGGGATCGCGTCCGTGACGCCTCCGACATCGTGCGCGTGATCGGCGAGCACGTGGCCCTCAAGCCCAAGGGGCGCGAGTATGTCTGCCTGTGCCCGTTCCACAACGACCACAACCCTTCGATGCGGGTCGTGCCCGCCAAGCAGATTTTCCATTGCTTTGTCTGCCAGACCGGCGGGGACGTCTTCACCTTCGCGATGAAGTTCCACAAGATGGAGTTCCGCGAGGCCCTGGAGTATCTCGCGGAGCGCGCGGGCATCACGCTCACGCCGCTGCGGCCGCAGGCCGAGGGCGATCACGCCCCCACCGCTTCCCGCCGCGAGCTTCTCGACGCGTGCGCGCTGGCGACGGCGTACTACCAGCACATCCTGAAGCAGCCCGAGGTCGGTTCCGCGGCACGCGAGATCATCGCCCGGCGCGGCATTTCCGCGGCGATGGTGGAGAAGTTCGCGCTCGGGGCCGCGACCGATTCCTGGGAAGGGCTGTACGCCGCCGCACGCAAGCGGGGCGTCTCCGAGGCGGCGCTCATCGCCGCGGGCCTGGCCAAGCAGCGCGAGCGGGGCGACGGGTGCTTCGACATGCTCCGCAATCGCCTGATCTTCCCGATCTGCGACAAGGCCGGGCGGCCGGTGGCGTTCGGCGGCCGCAAGATCAAGGAAGAAGACGAGCCCAAGTATCTGAACACGCCCGAGACGCAGTTGTTCAACAAGTCCGCGACGCTCTACGCGCTGCACCACGCGAGCCGCGCGATCCAGACCGAGAAGACGGTGCTCGTGACCGAGGGGTACATGGACGCCATCGCGTGCCACCAGGCGGGCTTCTGCAACGCGATCGCCACGCTGGGCACCGCGCTCACGACGGAGCACGCCGCGGCGCTGCGGCCGCTGTGCGACACGGTGGTGCTGCTCTTTGACGGCGACGACGCGGGCCAGAAGGCCGCGGACCGCGCCACGGCGATCTTCTTCGCAGAGCCCATCGACGTGCGGATCGCGACGCTGGCCAAGTTCACCGACGCCAAGGACCCCGACGAACTGCTCAAGCGCGAGGGCGGCGCGGCGGTCTTCCGCACCGTGCTCGCTAACGCCACCGATCTGCTGGAGTACCGCTTCGCCCGCGTGCGTCAGCGCCTGGCGGGGGCGGGCGTGGCGGCGCTGAGCAAGGGAATTCTGTCGGAGATCGAAGCCCTCACCGAGATGGGACTGCGCGATGTCGAGCCCGTGCGCCAGCGGCTCATCGTGCGGCGGTTGGCGGAACTGGGCGGCCTGGACGAGGCCACCGTGCTCCGCGTGCTGCCCGCGGGCCGCAAGGGGCGCGACATGCCCGCGCGAGATTCTGGCGAGAGCGAGCAGACCGATCCGCTGCCCAACTTCACGAACGTGTCGCTGCCGGCGCACGTGCACATGCTCGGCTGCCTGCTCTGCGACGGATCGCTGTGGAACGCGATGACCGAGCGCGAGAAGGACTTCATTACCCCAACGCACATGCCCTGGGACGCGCTCCGCCGCATCGCGCAACTGGTGCTCGACATCGGCGAGGACGGGGGCTCGCCCGACTTGGCCGCGGTTTTGCGGTTGAGCGAGGACGAACAGATCACCGGCGCCGCCGTCGCCCTGACGCGGCGCATCGAGATGGAAACAGAAGCCGATCCGAATCGGCTGGCATCGCACTGGCGGGGCTGCGTGACCCGTGCGTTATTGGACGGGCAGAACACCCGGAATATGGGCCCGGAGGCCCAGATTGATGTCAAAACCGCTGTCGGGAACGAAAGAGACAGTGTGATTCAACGCTTACTGGACAGGAAGCAGCAGCACTCCCACCTGGGAGCGGATCGGCGCGTGCTTCCCAAACGCACGTGAGTTTCGGCAAGAGTTCGGCAAGGACGCAACATGAGCATACTGGACACGATGATCTTGCGGACACTTCGCCCACACCCGCCGCGGGCCGGCCCATAGCCGGTCCTTCGGAGGCGCACGCATTGATCGCGAGAGAGATCGTCGGGGGCTTGGAGAGGCTTCCCGGTGGATACGCAAGGACGAGTGAAGAGCGAGGAGTGCCACGTGGTCGGAGATTTGCACCCGGCTGTTGTTGAGTTGTTGAACATGGCCCGTCGGCGGGGTTGGTTGAGTTACGAAGAACTCAACAACACCCTGCCCGACGAGATGGTGGACCCTGCGCGCCTCGACGAGCTGCTCGTCGCCATTGATCGCCTCGGCATCGACCTGATCGACGAGTTTGAGTACCAGCACCGCCTTCACGAGATGGCCAAGGAGCGAGGCGAGCCGCCGCCGAGCCTGGCCAAGGGCGGTCGTCTGCTGCCCGCCGTCTTCCGCGCCATGAGCGTGTCGGGCGGCAACCGCAACGGCGACGCCGCGAAGCTTCGTCAGAAGCTCAACGACAACGCCGAGAACGACGACAAGCACAATACCGATCCCGAGCAGGAGCAGTTGGAGCGCGACCTGGCTGAGGTGGTGGCCGAGGAGACGGTCGGCAAGCGGCTGGACGATCCGATCCGCCAGTACCTCTCGCAGATGGGCTCGATCCCGCTGCTGACGCGCGAAGAGGAAGTGCGCCTGGCCAAGAAGACCGACACCACGCGGATGATCTTCCGGCGCCGCGCGCTCGAGAGCGATTATGTCGCCGCCCAAGCCGCGGAACTGCTCCGGGGCGTGCACAAGGGCGAACTGCCGTTCGACCGCACGATGCGGACCTCCAACGCGGACGAGGGGGCCAAGGACCGCATCCTGCGGTGCATCCCATCGAACCTGCCGACCATCGAGCGGCTGCTGGGGCTGAACCGCACCGACTGGGACGAGATGGAACGCGCCCGGTGCGCGGGCGAGACGGACCTGGCCGAGACGATCAAGGACCGCATCGCGGCCCGGCGCCGGCGCATCGCCGCGCTCATCGAGGAACTGAGCCTGCGCACCGGCCGCATCATCCCGCTGATGCGCAAGCTCCGCTCCATCGCGAAGAAGATGACCGAACTGGAGAGCGAGCTGTGGTTCGCCGAGCACCCGCAGGCCGCGGCGGCCGGCGAGATCCCCCGCCGCTTCCAGCGGCTTCGGCGCCTGATCAAGGGCGACCGCAAGCATCGTCAGTACGACCAGGAAGACCTTGAAGTGATGCGCGAGGAGCTCGACGGCCTGCGCTCGCTGGTGCTCGAGGAGCCCGCCGCGCTGATCAAGCGCGTGCGCGACCTCAACACCGTGTTCTGGGAGTACGAGCAGAGCAAGCGGGATCTCTCGGGCGGCAACCTGCGTCTGGTGGTCTCGATCGCCAAGAAATACCGCAACCGCGGGCTGGCGTTCCTGGACGTGATTCAGGAGGGCAACACGGGCCTGATGCGCGCGGTGGACAAGTACGAGTACAAGCGCGGCTACAAGTTCAGCACCTACGCCACGTGGTGGATCCGCCAGGCCATCACCCGCGCCATCGCCGACCACGCCCGCACCATCCGCGTGCCGGTGCACATGATGGAGACCATGGGCCGGATCCGCGGCTTCCAGAAGCAACTGTTGCAGGAGAAGGGGTACGAACCCACGCTCGAGGAAGTGGCCGACCGGGCCGGCATGAACATGACCGAGCTGCGCAAGGTGATGCGCGTGGCCCGCCAGCCGGTGAGCCTCGACAAGCCCGTGGGCGAGGGGGACGATTCCTACTTCGGTGACTTCATCCCTGACCCCAACTCGGGCGCGCCCAGCGACGCCACCGCCAACGACATGCTCCGCGCCCGCATCGAGCACGTGCTCAAGACGCTCACGTACCGCGAGCGCGAGATCATCAAGCTCCGCTACGGCATCGGCGACGGGTATACCTACACGCTCGAGGAAGTCGGCCGCATCTTCAAGGTGACGCGAGAGCGCGTGCGCCAGGTGGAGGCCAAGGCCATCCGCAAGCTCCAGCACCCCGTGCGGGCCCGCAAGCTCCAGAGCTTCGTCGAGGGCGCCAAGCTCCGCGAAGGACGCGACCGCCACGCGCCCAAGTCCAAGGGTCTGCTCAACGGCCACACCGCCAACGGTCAGCCGGCCGAGCCCGTCGATACCGACGCCGCCGAGGAACTGAGCGAAGAAGCGCTCGCCGCGGCGGAGTTGCAGGAGCTCGACGAGGGCGGCGACGCGCAGAGCGCGGAGCTGGGCGCGATCGAGGCGGGCGACTGACAGGCTCGAACAAGGAAAATTCCCGGCGGTCGTCCCGCGGTGGATGGCCCAATACTGTTCATCAACACTCTTGGAAGGAGAGATTCATGAACAGCCAACTGACCGAACAACGATCGTCCCTCTGGCGGAAACGTGTCCTGCGAGCTGCCTGGTGGTGCCCGTGGCTAATCGTCGCCGCGGCGTACGGCGATTATCAGACATTCAACTCTCAGAACCACGCCGACAACGCCGCGTTCCGGACCAACTGGCTCAACGCCATCGACATCGCCAGCGCGGACGTGCAGTACAAGGCGGATTTCGAGGCGGGTTTCACGAACGGGCAGAACATCTCGAACGCGGCGGGCCTGCTCCCCGGCGGCCTGATCATCCGTGATACTTCCTCCGCGAATGCCGCGGTGGTGCGGTCGGGAGCGAGCATCGTCAACGGATCGAACCCTGTCGGCGTCTTCTGCGTGACGTGCAGAACGAGCAGCCGAACCTGGTGCTGGACTTCTCCGCGTCGCCGGTGGATTACGTGGCGTTCCAGGACATCGACCACACCGGCACCCGCATCCTGGTGACGTTCGAGGACGGCGTGCAGCGCACGCTCAACATCGAGTCCACGCTGTCGGGCGGGAACATCTCCGAGTTTGTCGGTATCTGGCGCAACGATCTGCCCCGCATCGTGCGGGTCGACTGCGATTCCAGCGGCGACGGACGCTGGGGCATCGACGAGATCGAATACGGCGCGATCGGCGGCGGCTGCATCGGCGACTTCAATCAGGACGGCGGCATCGACGGCACGGACGTCTCGGACTTCTTCAGCGCCTGGGAGGCCGGCTCGCCCGGCGCCGATGTCAATCAGGACGGCGGCGTCGACGGCGCCGATGTGGACTTCTTCTTCCTGCACTGGGAGAACGGGTGCTGAGCGCCGCTACATAGCCTGGCGGATGCGGAGAAACTCCAGTTCCGTCGCGTGGCGCGTCGTGGGGCGTGGGGTCACTCTTGAATCGCGGCACGCGTCTCAACGACGGCGCGGGCGGCCTGAGCAGGCGAGGAACAACGCGATCGACGCCGCGGTGCAGGGAGACGGTATCCAGACAGTGGTCTCAATGGGACCCGTGCCGCCCCCGGGTTGAATCGCCCCGCTGAAGGCCTCGAGTCGGTAGGTCCCGGGCGTCAGCGTGAAGTACGGACGATCCGGATGGCTGTAGTTGTCGAACACATGCTCCGAAGTCGGAGAGATGCGATCGATGTTCAAGATGCCGCTGACAGGGTTCAGCCCTCGGACATACTGGGGGCCATACGTCTGTGCGACAGTGAACTCAACGACGATCCGCGCATCCGCGTGCGCCTCGCCCGTGCCCCCGTTTCGGAAGAACGCGGCGGCGCTCAAACTGAAGGTAACGTAACTGTTCTCGGGGTCGTCCCGGACGAAGCTGTAATGACTCGCTCCCGCTTCCGAGTAGGGGCCGTAGGAGGCATCTGTTCCGCTCCACGCGCCCAACAACTGCGTCGACGAATCGCCGACCGGCGTTCCGCCTTCAGCGCCGGCCGACCACGATCGCGCGACGCTGATGACCGTGGCGTGCGAGACTCCCCAAACACCGAGCACGCCGGCAAGTACCACACAGCGGAGGGCGCCGTGCGACGCGATAGATGCGAGACGGATCATGTCTTGTCTCCCTGCTCAACCACTGACCGCGTCCAATGCGCGGAAGCGTCACTCCGGTGGCGCTGGGTTCATGCTAACCGAGCCGCACGCGAGCGTCGTCGGGGAAATTTCCCCGATCTTCCGTCGCCGCGCACACCCTTGCGCGTGCCGCCGCAAGTTCAACGAGACCATTTCATCGGCGAGGACCTCGCGAGTCTACGCGGACACCAGTTGTGCTCACGGTGGATGCCACACCAATCAGGATCAATGAGCTTCGCACATATTGCGCACCGACGACCCACCGCGGCCCGGCGGTTGTTGTTCGTTGACAACTCGGCGGCAACAAGGAACGCAGGCACGCGCCAACCGTGACGCGCGCCACCAGCACTTCAAGTGCACGCAGGCCTTGGCGCCCGGCCATTGAATGTGTTCGCGGGTGCTCACACCATCAGGTGTTGACTCCTCGCCTTCAACAAAGCTGGGTGAAATCAATCAGTATGGTGGCGTTTCAAGCTGAATTACAAGCACGCCAAGCCGAGAGGGTCCAATAAGTGGCATTCGTGCGGCGTTCGCCGCGCCGAGAGTTTGTGACACTCTCTGGACTCAGGTTGCGCTGGGTTTGAGCCTATCTTTTCTCTGAACTCTGTTGGGGAGTAGCCTCCCGGCGCCGTGGTTTTCCACGGCAATCGCCGGTGTTCTTCGGCCGTCAACACGAAGCGGCAGCTTCCGGCCCTGAACGTGCATCCCGCCATGTCGGCGAAGATCGCACAGCGCAAGACCAACGTCTGACTTGCCCCATGGGCTCGGAGGATGTTGTGCTTGATCTGCTGTCTGTTTCACTTTCAACACTTGGCCAGCAACCCGGGGACCTCAAGGTCTGGGCGTACGTGGGATTCCTGGCCCTGGTCTTCACCTTCCTCGCGCTCGATCTGGGGGTCTTTCATCGCGAGGCCCACGAGGTGAAGTTCAAGGAGGCCGCGGCGTGGTCGGTGGTGTGGGTGCTCACCGCGATCTGTTTCGGCGTGTTTGTGTACTTCGGGTACGAGCGGCACTTGCTGGGGCTGGGCCTGAACACCCCGGTCTATAACGCCGCGGCGGGTCCGGGCGATCCCACGATCATCACCGGGACGGTGTCGGGGCTGGAAGCGCTCAAGCAGTACATGACCGGCTACCTCATCGAGAAATCTCTCTCGATGGACAACGTCTTTGTCATCGCGCTGCTCTTCGCGTACTTCGCGACGCCGGCGAGGTATCAGCACCGCGTGCTGTTCTGGGGCATCCTGGGCGCGCTGCTGATGCGCGGGCTCATGATCATGGTGGGCGCCGAGCTGGTGCGTCAGTTCGAGTGGGTGCTGATCATCTTCGACGCCTTCCTGGTCCTGACCGCCGTGAAGATGGCGGTGATCAAGTCTCAATCAGACCCGGGCAGCAACCCGGTGGTGCGGTTGTTCAAGCGGTTCATGCCCGTGACCGACTTCTTTGACGGGCAGAAGTTCTTCACCCGACGCACGCTCGCGCCGACGTACTCGGCGGATCCTACCACCGGCGTGCTGCGTCAGGACCCGCCGCCGGCGGGCACGCTCGCGCTGCGCTGGGCCGCGACGCCGCTGTTTCTCGCCCTGGTGATGGTGGAAGTGACGGACGTGATCTTCGCGGTGGACTCGATCCCGGCGATCTTTGCGATCACGCCCGACCCGTTCATCGTGCTGACGAGCAACATCTTCGCGATCCTGGGGCTGCGGTCGCTGTACTTCTGCCTGGCGGCGATGATCGCGAAGTTCAGCTATCTCAAGCCCGCGCTCATCCTGATCCTGGCGTTCGTGGGCGTGAAGCTGCTGCTCCTGAGCGTGCCGCCGTACATCGATGATCTGGGCTGCGTCGTCGGCGCGGCGTGGGAGCCGGTCAGGCCGGTCAAAATTGATACGGTGCTCTCGCTGAGCCTGGTGCTGGGGGTGCTGACGCTGGCGGTGCTGCTGTCGGCTTTGCGGGCCCGGCTGCTCGCGAACGGCAGGGCGGTCACGCCGGCTTGAGGGCCCTGAACCCCTTGGCGACGATGAAGATCTCGCGGGAGATTTCGCGGCTGGCCTCTGGCTTGGTGGTGCCGCCTTCGGCGAAGAGGGCCCTGGTCTCCTTGATGAGGTCCGGGGTCTCGGAGCCTTCGAGCACCTTCATGACCAGGCTCCCGCCGGGGCGGAGCACGTCCGCCGCGAGGGTCAGCACGCGCCGGCACAGCCGCGCCGAGAGCAGGTCGTCGCCGTGGCCCGTGGTGTTGGGGGCCATGTCGCTGAGCAGCACGTCGAAACGCTTGCCGGACTCGCCCAGCAGCACCTTGGGCTCGATCTCGAAGGCGTTGGCGACCAGCGTGAAGACCGTGGGCCCGAAGCGGTGTTCGACCTCCTGAAGGTCGACGCCGACCACGAGCCCGTCGGGACCGACGCGGGTCTCGGCGACCTGCAGCCAGGAGCCCGGTGCGCAGCCCAGGTCGAGCACGCGGTAGCCCCGCCGCAGGAGGCGGCGCTTGTCGGCGATCTCCATGAGCTTGTACGCGGAGCGCGCCAGGTAGCCCTCGGCCTTGGCCTGCTTGAAGAACTTGTCGTGCAGTTTGCGGGGGGCGGGCACGGTTACTCCTCGTCGTCCGAGCGCCGGTCCTCGCGCTCCTCGATCCAGTGCTTCTGGATGTGCTCGAGGATCTTCTCGTTCACGGGGTGGCCGGGCTCTTCCTTGAATCCCGGGAGCAGGGTGACGAGCTTCTTGAGCTCGGTGAAGCTGGTGCGCAGCGGGTCCTTGTCCGCGTGGTGCTCCGCGAGCAGTTCGCCGATGTACTCGACATCGAGCCAGCCGAAAGTGTCGGGGGTGGGTGGCATGGTGCGCCGGGCCGGGAGAACTAGTGGGGAACTTCCTTGATCGCGTTGCGGTTCCAAGAAGGAACGCGGACGCTGATGGGGCCCTTGCCCTCGATCACGCACTGGCACGAGAGGCGGCTGTTGCGCTGCAGGCCCGGGGCTTCCTCGACCCGGTCTTCCTCGGCCTCGGTCGCCTCGGCGAGCGACTTGCCACCCTCCTCGATGTATACGTGGCAGGTGGAGCAGGCGCACACGCCGCCGCAGGCGTGCTCGATATTGATGCCGTGCTCCATGGCCAGCTCGAGCAGACTCTCGCCGACGCCGCCCATCAGGACGTGCTCGGCCTTGTCGCCGCCGGTCAGACCCTCGGGGTCTTCCAGGCGGAAGGTGACTTTGACTTCCGGCGGGCCGTGTTCGCGGCCCGAGTGCTTCAGGTGCATGATTGGTTCCCTGCGTGGCCGCCGCCCCAACCGGGCGTATGGGCACGCGCGTTCTATTGTAGAGTGCCCCGCCGCCGCGTACACTGAAGGACAACGGAGTACACCATGACTACCACACAACGCGCCGACCAAGCCACCTTCAGACTCTACGACGATGACGCGGAGAGCCTCATGCGATCCGACGTCTTCTCCGACCGCGTGACGCTGCTCCCCGGCGCGGGCGGGCAGCGGGCGGGCGAACGCGTCCGCATCGTCTGGGGCCAGGACCTGCTGCGGGATCTGCTCGACGCCCGCTACCGCACCGTCGTCTGCGGCGTCAACGACATGGACAACAGCCACGGCGTGATCGCGCAGATGGTCGACATCATGCAGACCAGCCAGTGGACGCCCAAGACCGTCACCAGCTACGCCAAGATGTTCCACGATTCCGTCACGGTGCACGCCGCGGCGGACAAGGAGCCGTACGTCCTCAAGTACGACCTGGATTCGCTGCTCATCCTCGCGATCCTGCGGCCCAAGGGCAAGGACCACTTCACGATCGACGACCTGTACCGCGGCTTCCGCACCGTGAGCAAGATGCTCATGGACCGGCGCGAGCGCCAGCCCGCCGCGGCCGTCTCGTTCCTCAACGCCAAGGCCAACCGCCTCCTGGGCCCCGACGGCCGCGAGCCCAGCTTCGAGACGGTGCTGCGGACGATGTTCAACGCAGGCTTCCGGGGCGACGTGTACACCAGCCCCTCCATGTGGAAGTTCGGGCACGTGGGCGTCTTTCCCACCTACCCGTTCCCCGAGGGTCTGGAGAGGATGCGCGGCGGCAGCTCGTGAGCGGCCGGCCCGACAGGGTCAGATGAGTTCGTCGGCCTCGATCAGCGATTTGGCGATATCGATCATCTGCCGGCGGGTGTCGCGCGCCCGCTTCTGGAGCGTCTTCATCGCGTCGGGCTCGGAGAGCCCCTTGCGGGAGACCAGCAGCCACTTGGCCTGCTCGATCACACGCCGTTCTTCCAGGCGTCGCCGCAGGTTGCTGGCCTCGGTGGCGACCTCCACATGCTGGCGGTACCGCTGCCAGGCGATGCTGATCGCCGCGCGGAGCTGGTCTGCCGAGGCGGGCTTGACGAGGTAGCCGAAGATGCCGTTCTGGGCCGCTGCCTCGATCGTCTCCGTGTCCGAATAGGCAGAGAGGGTGATCACCGGGATGCCGAGCTCCTCGAAGAGCTCCTTGGCGGCGGCGATGCCGTCGCGCTTGGGCATGCGGACGTCCATGATGGCCATGTCCGGCTGGGCCGAGCGGGCCAGGGCGACGGCGCTCTCGCCGTCGGTGGCGGGGCCGACGACCACGTGCCCGAGCGCGGCCAGGGTGTGGGTGAGCTCGGTGGCCACCAGGTACTCGTCTTCGGCGATCAGGATCCGCGCCGGTTTGGCGGGCAGCTCGGGGTGAGTCTTGCGGGGCGCGGCGGGTGCGGGGGCTTTGGTCTGGGGGTCGGTCATGATCGGTTCTCCCAACGGTCAATGCACCCCTGCGGGACGCGGCAGGGGACGGGGCGAGGCCTCCATCGGCGTGTCGCCCAGATGGGCGGTGAGTTGACAGGTCCACGAGTTCTCGGCACGGACGAAACGGCAGCCGCCCCGAAGGTCCGAGCGTGCAAAGCCCTCGATCAAGTGTAACCCGACGCCGCCCTCGCGGACATCATCGGCTTTCCACGCGGCGTGGGAACTCAGAAGGCCGCCCGTTTCCCGCCATTCGAGCGTGAGCATTCGCGCGCCCGAAGAATCTTCATACTTCCATTCCACCCGGACCCGGCCGCTTTCGCCGCCCAGGGCGCCGTGCTTGAAGCTGTTGGTGGCCAGTTCCTGCACGATCATCGCGAGCGCCGACGCCTGCTCGGGGGCGATGGGGATCGAGTCGCCCAGGAGCGCGAATCGGTTCTCGGCCCAACCGGGGTTGAGCGCCTCGGTGAGGCTTCGGAGCAGGTCGCGGAGCTGCACCTGCCGGCCCCCGGCGCGGGCGATGATGTCGTGGACGTCCTTCATCGCGCGGATCTTTCCCTTGACGCCCTCGGCGAAGTGCTCGGCCCCGCGTCCCCCCCGCTGGTACAGCGAGACCAGCCCCATCAGGCCCGCGAGGTTGTTGCGGACGCGGTGGTCGAGCTCGCGGCGGAGGGTCTTCTCCCGGGCCAGGGCCTCTTCCTGTGTGGCAAGCGCTTCGCGGAGTTGCTCGCGGGCCAGTTCGATCTCGGTCACGTCGACGCACGCCCCGACGAACCCCGCGAGCGAGCCGTCGGCCCCGAGCCGGGGCGCCGCGCGCCCCTGCACCCAGCGGTACTCGCCGTCGTGCCGCCGCAGCCGGAAGCGCAGCGTGTGCTCGCCGCGGGTGCGCAGCGACAGCTCGGTGGATTGGCGCAGCGACAGGGCGTCCTCGGGGTGCATGTGCTGGTTCCACGAGAACCCGCCGGGATCGGACTGGAGAACGCCGAGGAACTCGGTGCACACGCGGTTCATGTAGGTGCAGACCATCGAGGCGTCGGTGACCCAGATCAACGCGGGCGCGGCCTCGGCCAGCAGGCGAAAATGGGCCTCGCTCCGCTCCAGATCGTGCGTGCGGGCCCGGACGCGGGCCTCGAGCGTCTCGTTGGAGATGCGCAGGGCATCCTCGGACGCGCGGCGGCGCTGGTCGGCGTCGTTGAGGCTCCGGGCGGCGAACCACAGCGCGGCGCCCATCATGAGCACGCCCGCGCCCGTGTACATCGCCAGGCCCAGTTCAAGATCCACGTATCCGTGGCGCTGCGCCCACAGGCGGACCAGGCCGGCCATGGGCCACGCTGCCCCGCCGATGGGCATGAGCCGCCTGAGTAGACGCCCGCCCCACGCCTCGCTCGTGACGGCCGAAGCCAGGGCGCGGCGCGGTTCGCGAACGACGCACCCCAGTCCGCCCAGCAGGATCGCCAGCGCCGACGGCAGGGACATGTTGACGTTGTACGAGAACTGGTAGAGTTCCTCGGCGTCGTACAGGTGCCCCAACAGCGCGACGTACCCGAGCACCGCGCCGCAGAGCGCGAGCAGTTGCCGGAACCAGGCGAAGAACTCGGAGGGGCCGTCCCGCCCGATCAGCGACGACCCGATCATCGTGAGGCTCAGGGCGGTGTTGAAGCTCATCCGCATCGGGTGCGAGATCGTCGACTCCAGAAGCCACCAGGACATCAACCGCCCGTCGGTCGCCGCGGCGATGAAATACCCCATCAGGGATGTGCCGGAGATGAGCAGCACGCCCGCTCCGCACATCGTCGCGGCCCAGCCGCGGCCGGCCTTGACCGTCCAAGGGAGCAGCGCGACCGCGACGAACAACTGGCCGAAGGCCGTCGAGACCTTGACGGGGTTCCCGCCGGGGACGAGGCAGGCCATGAGGATCGGCACCGAGAACGCCCAGCCGATCAGGCTGATGCTGCTCAGGACGAGGCACACCCATGCGCCCAGGTTGGTGAGTGTGCGTGCGGCGGGGGATTCGGCGGTCCGGGGCGCACCGATCTCCGCGACCTTGACGGTCGCCGCGTTGCTCGCGCTTCGCGATGCGGATTCCACACGAGAAGCGTATGGTCGATCGCGGAGTTTGCATGGAGGCGGGTGCGGCGTTCTGGGACCCAACCCGATCGGGTGCCCCGGGCGGGAAGTGCTTCGGGGCGCATCCAGAGACATGCCGCCGCTACGCTCCACCAATACACATGCCCGACGCCGCGACCCCAGAGAACGCCGAAGCACCGCACGACGCGTACGCGGCGCTGCGCATCCCCAACTACAGGCTGTTCGCCTCGGGGTTCCTGCTCTCCTCCACCGGGCTTCAGATGCTGGGCACGGCGGTGGGCTGGGAGATGTACGAGCGCACGGGCGACCCGCTGAAGCTCGGCTGGATCGGCGTGGCGCGGGCGCTGCCGGTGGTGCTGCTCGCGCTGCCCGCGGGCCACCTGATCGACACGCTGGACCGCAAGAAGGTGCTTATCGCGACGCAGACCCTGTTCGCGGTGGTCATCGCCGGGTTGTGCTACGCGTCGTATGTTCAGGCGCCGATCTGGATCACGTACCTGCTGCTCACGCTCAGCGGGTGCGCCCGGGTGTTCAACGGGCCCAGCCGCGCGACGCTGCTGCCGCTCATCGTGCCCAAGCAGGACTTTCACAACGCCACGACGTGGAACAGCGGCGTGTTCCAACTCTCTGCGGTGTCCGGCCCGGTGATCGCGGGGCTTATGCTCGCCGAGTATGGCCAGGCCTGGCCGGTGTACGCGACCACGGCGGCGGCGTGCCTGCTGTTCGCGGTGCTGGCGATCAGGCTGTCCCCCCGCGAATCCGTGCGCAACACCGAACCGTTCTCCATGGAGAGCCTCACGGCCGGGCTCGGGCACCTGTGGAACGAGAAGAACATCCTCGCGGCGATCACGCTCGACCTGTTCGCGGTGCTCTTGGGCGGCGCGACGGCGCTATTGCCCGTGTACGCCAAGGACATCCTGCACGGTGATGCCGCGCTGCTGGGCTATCTGCGGGCGGCGCCGTACGTGGGCGCGTTCCTCATGGCCCTGTGGCTGGCCCACCGGCCGCCGATGCGGCGCGCGGGGGCCGCGCTGCTCTGGAGCGTCGCGGCGTTCGGGGCGGGGATGATCGTCTTCGGCCTGTCGCGCAACGTGTGGCTCTCGCTCGCGGCGCTCTTTTTCTCGGGCGCGGTGGACAACGTCTCCGTGGTGATCCGGCACGTGCTCGTTCAGGTGCGCACCCCCGAGCACCTGCGGGGGCGCGTCTCGAGCGTCAACTCGGTGTTCATCGAGTGCAGCAATGAGCTGGGCGGCTTTGAGTCCGGGCTGGTGGCCAAGTTCCTGGGGCCGGTCTTCTCGGTGGTGAGCGGCGGCATCGGGACGCTGCTGGTGGTGCTGGGTGTCGCCATGGCCATCCCGCAGATCCGGCGATTGAACAGGTTGGAAGAACCCAAGGAGTGAGCCGGGGTCGATGTCGATCGTCGGTTGCGTTTCACCGCGTCTGTCCGTCACCCTGAACAATGTACCGCTGCGTGGTGAGTTCCTCCAGCCCCATCGGTCCGTACGCGTGGATCTTGCTGGTGCTGATGCCGATCTCGGCGCCCAGGCCCAACTGGAATCCGTCGTTGAAGCGGGTGCTGGCGTTGACGACGACGCAGGAACTCTGCACTTCACTCATGAAGCGCCCGGCGAGCGCGGCGTTCTTCGTGATGATCGCTTCGGTGTGGTTGCTGCCGTACCGGGCGATGTGGGCGATCGCGCCGTCGATGCCGTTCACGACGCGCATGGCCAGAATCGTGTCCAGGTATTCGCGGCCCCAGTCGTCGGGTGTCGCTTCGACAACGCCGGGGGCCAGGGCGCGCACCGCGTCATCGCCCCGCACCTCAACGCCCGCGCGTTGCAGGGCGGCCACGAGCCGCGGCACGGCGGCAGGCGCGATCGCGGCGTCAACAAGCACGCACTCCGCGGCGTTGCAGGCGGCGGGCGCGCTGATCTTGGCGGTGACGCAGACGCGCTCGGCGATGTCGAGATCGGCGTCGGCGTCGACGTAGATGTGGCACACGCCCTTGTAGTGCTGCACCGTCGGGATCCTGCTGTGCTCGCGGACGAACTGGATGAGCTCGGAACCGCCCCGGGGGATGACCAGATCGATGGTCGTGTCGAGCGTGAGCAGGTGCGCGAGCCCATCTCGCGAGAGGTCGCTCAGCGCGACCAGCGCGGCTTCCGGGAGGCTGTGCGCGCGGAGGGTCTCGTGCGCGATACCCGCGAGCGCCGCGCCGCACGCGGCGGCCTCCTTGCCGCCTTTCAAGACACAGGCGTTGCCGCTCTTGAAGCACAGGGCGAAGGCGTCGATCGTGACGGCGGGGCGGGCCTCGTAGATCATCGCGATCACGCCCAGCGGGCAGCGGACCCGCCGCACCCGCAGGCCGCTCGGCACCACGCGGTCGCGCGTGACCTCGCCCACGGGGTCGGGCAGCGCGGCGACCTGCCGAAGCCCGTCGCACATCTGCTCAAGGCCGGGGGCGGAGAGGGTGAGCCGCTTGAGCTTCGCGGGCGCGAGCCCCGCCGCGTTCGCCGCGGCGACGTCCTTGGCGTTCGCGTCGAGCACTTCGTCTTGGCGCAGCGCGATGCGGCCCGCCAGGTCCAGGAGCAGCGCGTTCTTCTTCGCGGTGGAGAGCGAGGCGAGCGTCGCCGATGCCCGTCGCGCTTCCTGGGCGGCGTGCGTGATCTGCGCGTTGTTCACGGCGATCCTCCCTCAACCAGCAGCGCCATGTTGTCGCGATGGACGACCTCGCCGCTGTAGCAGTATCCCAGGATGGCGGCGATGTTGGAGGAGCGTTTACCCTTGATCGCGGCGATCTCGGCGGAGGAGTACGCCGCGACGCCGCGGGCGAAGGGCGGGTGGGACGCCACGCGAAGATCCACGGTGGCGCCGGCGAGAAAGCTCCCGTTGATGCCGACGATGCCCGATGGCAGCAGGCTGGCGCCTTTCCTGATGATGGCGGCTTTCGCGCCCTCGTCGACGACCACGGTTCCCGCGGGCCTGGCGGATTGCCCCAGCCAGCGCTGGCGCGCGGGGCGCGACGCGCGGCCGCCGGCGAAGTACGTGCCGAGCGCTTCGCCCGCGAGCACGCGGTTGATGACGGACTCGACGCGCCCGCCCGCGATCACCATCGCGATGCCCGCGTCGCGGGCGATCTGCGCCGCGAGCAGCTTGGTGGCCATGCCGCCGGTGCCCACCGCGCTGGTGCCGGTCTGGATGTGAGACCGGGCTTCTTCGATGCTCGCGACAAAGGGGACGATTCTTCGCGGATCGCCGCCGGCGTACAGCCCATCGACGCCGCTGAGCACCAGCAGCAGATCGGCCGCGACCAGGCCCGCCACCAGCGAGGAGAGCCGGTCGTTGTCGCCGACCTTGATCTCGTCGTACGACACGCTGTCGTTCTCGTTGATGATCGGGACGATGCCCGAAGCGAGGAGTTCTTCGAGCGTGCGGCGGGCGTTGAGCAGGCGCGTCCGGTCGGCCAGGTCGTCGCCGGTGAGCAGCACCTGCGCCACGGTGCGGCCGTGCGACGCGAACGCGGCGCTCCACGCGGCCATGAGGCGTTGCTGCCCCACCGCCGCCGCGGCCTGTTTCTGCACGATCGATCGGGGCATGGTGGACAGACCCAGCGCGCGGAATCCGCTGGCGACAGCGCCCGAGGAGACCACCGCGCACTGGCGGCGCGGCTCGCGGGCGATCTGGGCCGCGAGCGAGTCGATAATTTTCTGGTCGAGCTCGCCCTTGGGCGCGAGCACGGCGCTGCCGAGCTTCACGACGAAGCGGCGGGCGTGGCCGAGCCGGGCGCGGTCGTTGGTTGGCTGGTCCGTGGGCATGGCGCCGGCCCCGTCAGAGCTGCGCGAGGAAGCGCAGGTCGTTCTCGAAGAGGTAGCGGATATCGGGGATGGCGTACTTGCCCATCGCCAGGCGTTCGATGCCGAACCCGAAGGCAAAGCCCGTCCACTGCTCGGGGTCGATGCCGCAGGCCTGGAAGACGGCGGGATCGACCATGCCGCAGCCGCCCAGCTCCATCCAGCGCTCGGGCTGCTCGGGGCGCAGGCGGACCTTCATGTCGAACTCGGCGCTGGGCTCGGTGAAGGGGAAGTAGCTGGGGCGCAGGCGCATGTCCGCCTTTTCGCCGAAGTACGCGCGGGCGAAGTGGTAGAGCGTGTTGCGCAGGTCCGCCATGGTGACGTGCCGGTCGATGCACAGGCCCTCGATCTGGTGGAACATGAAGGAGTGCGTCGCGTCCACGGCGTCGGGGCGGTAGACCCGGCCGGGGGCGATGATCTTGATGGGCTCGCGCAGGCTGCCGCCGCCGCGGCGCACGGCGTCTTCCATGATGCGGACCTGCACGGTGCTGGTCTGGGAGCGGAGCATGCGCGGCTTGGCGGTGCTGGCGGGGTCGTCGACGTAGAAGTTGTCGCCGGGCTCGCGCGCGGGGTGGTTGGCGGGGATGTTGAGCTTGATGAAGTTGTGCTCGTCGTCCTCCAGCTCGGGGCCCTCGGCGACCTCGAAGCCCATGCGGGCGAAGACGTCGACCAGTTCATCGCGCACGCGGGTGATGACGTGGCGGCGTCCGATCGCCTGCGAGTTGATGAGCCCCGGCTCGGTGACGTCGATCGACGGGGCCGCCGCGGCGGGCGCGGCACTGGACTTGCGCTCCTTGAACGCGGCCTCGACCTTGCCCTTGACGGCGTTGAGCTTGGCGCCCACGGCGGCCTTCTCGGCTTTGGGCAACGCGGCGAACGCGCCCATGAGGGCGGTGAGGCGGCCCGAGGGGCCGGTGAAGGCCAGGCGCCATGATTCCAGGGCCGCGGCATCGTTGCAGGCGGCGAGCTGGGTGAGGGCCTCGGATTCGAGCTGTTCGATCTGAGCGAGCATGGACGGAGGGTAGGTAAGCCTGTACAAAAACGAGCAGGGGCGACGCGTGGCGCCGCCCCTGCACACTGACGGTTGTCAGCAGGAGATTACTTCTTCTCGGCGGAGCAGCAGCCTTCCTTCTTCTCGGTGGAAACAGCGCCCATGCTGCCGGCCTTGGCCTTGTCGGCGCAGCAGGCGGGCTTATCGGCGGCGTTCACGGCGCCCATGCTGCCGGCTTTATCCTTGCAGCAGGCGGCCTTGTCGGTGCACTGCTCTTTGCCGGAGGTGGCGCCCATGTTGCTGCTCTTGGTGCTGCTGCACCCGGCGATGAGGCCCAGAGCGGCGATACAAGCGAAGGTTGCGATCTTGATGGTCGTCATGATTCAGGTTCCTTTTCAGTTGTGCCGGCCCGGGCCACCAACAAGGAGGCACGATTGGGAAGGCACCTGTTTCTCTCATATGTCCTTCGACGCTCGAAGAACTTCAGATTATAACCAAACCGCGTACGAAGGAGGTCGACGAAGCGTTCGGGTGTTCGGGAAAAAATCGGTTAAATATTCCTTCGCCGTTGTCTGATAACTCAGATCAGTTCAGGTCGTTGCACACCCAGGTGAGGCGGCCATCCAACGAGATCTGCTTGAGCAGGTGCACCCGGATGCCCGTGCCCAGCACTGCGCGGGCGGCCTTGGGTTCATCGGTCATGAGGTGCAGCACCGGCGCGGATTGACCGGGGTTGAGCGGTGTGTGAGCCGCGGCGAGCAGTTGGGCGTGATCGTCCGCCCAGGAGGCCGCGGCGAGCAACTGACCCACGGCCTGTGACGCTTCGGTGTACGTGCCGACGCTGCCGATGCCGGCGACCAGATGCAGGGAGCCGTCCTCGCCGCACGCGAGTTCGACGCCCGGGCAGTACGGACAACGAGAGGTGAGCGGTGTGAGACCGACGATGTGCCGGGCCAGAGAGGCCGCGCGCGAAGTGGCAACGGCCGAGGCGCCGACATCGGCCGGCGGACCGGCGGCCCTGGGCTTGCGACCGGTCGAGCGGGATGTGGGACGGTTGGCCCACAGATCGCGGGCGATGGTGAGCAGTTCGCCCACGGTTGAATCCCACGTGCCCCGGTGAATGTGTACCTGAGCGCACACATCCATGCGGGAGACGATGGTCGCCGGCTCCAGACCCTTGGCCAGGAAGGTGAGGGCGGCGCGGCGGAGTTTCTGATCGGCGCCCAAGGCCTTTTCGTGCTCCGCGCCCATGATGGCGATGCCCACGGGGGCGGTCGCTTCGCCGGTGGGCGAATCCTGGCACAGGTGCTTGAGCGTGCGGTAGCAGGAGACTACCGCCATGTCGTCGCACCCCGTCAGCAGCGTGATCCGGTCCAGGGACGGGAGGTTTGGCAAGTCGGGTTCAGCGGTTTCATCGACGCGGATGAGCAGGCGCGGAGCCAGCATCGCGGCGCGGGCCAGCGACTGGGCCGTATCGGCCAGAGGCAGTCCCGGGCGGGCCGCGGCGGCCTGATCGGCATCGGGGAAAATGGCGTCGAGCGAGATGGAACCGGCGTTCACGCGAGCCAGGGCCACCGGCTGGCCGGTCTCGACGGCGATGTGTCGGGCGTACTGCACGGCCCACGCCGCTGCGAGCACGGGCAGGTGGCCCAGAATGAGCGCTTCGATCACCGGGGCCGTTGCTTTGGGCGTTTCTGTGCCGGAGGCGGAAGAGGTGGAAGGCGCCTTCGGCGCCGCCGCGGGCTTTGCAGCCGGCGCTTGCGGAGCGGCGGGGCTCAGTGCCGCGGGGCTGGGTGCGGCGGCCTTGGGCTTGGCGCTCGGCGCCGGGGCGATGGGCTTGACTTCCTGCGGGCCGGCGATGCCGATGGTGCCGACGACCGGCGCGGGTTGCGCGTCGTTCAGGAACAGGTCGGCGAGCGCGTCATACTCGGCCTGGAGCGAATCCGGCTTGGGGTGGTCGATGGGCCAGGGGGCGTCGAGCTTCAGGGCCGCGTCGCGCGCGGCGTCAGCCACGGACGATTCTGTGTGGTCGCCGGCGCGTTTCAGGGAGTGAGGGCTCTTCGTGGTTGGCTGGTTCAAATCTGGGCCACTCCTCGCGATCGTGAGATCGCGGGTGAGCCTGCGGTGCGGGGCTGCTACTACATCGACGCGACGACTCGTTCGGGTTGAACTGAGGCCTCCCCAACGACGACGACGCTGTTGGCCTCGTCGAACTGGTTCACCTCGCACTGATTGTTGTAGGGATCGGCCGACCAGGAGCCGTCGATCACCAATCTGTACAGGAACTTGCCCGGGGGAAGCCGCAGGCAGAGTTCGAACACGCCCAGTTCGGGGTTGGGGCGCATGACGTGCGCCCCGCTCGCCCAGTTGTTGAACGTGCCGGCCACAGCCACGTGGCGGCCGGTGCTCAGCGGCTGGACGAAGAGCACGCCCTGGTTGGTCTCGTGCGCACCCAGGAGCCGCTTGACAGACGGGCTGATGGAGGCCGGGCGGATGTCTTCGCCGGTGAGCTTGAGCACGTTGCGCGGCGTCTCGAGCGTGGGCGCCGCGGGTGAGTGTGTCGGCGGCGGGGCCGGGTGCTGCTCGGCGGTGCGGCCCAGGGCCACCTTGCGGAGGAACTCCTGGGCGCGGCGTGCGACATCCTCGGCGCGGGTGACGGGCTTGAGTTCCGCGGGGCTCTGGTGCGGCACCGTGACATCCGAAGGGGCGAACGGTTCGGGCAGCGTGATCGGGGCCGCGGCCGCGGGGGACGCCACCGCGGGCTGCTCGGAGTACCCGTTGCCTTCGTCCTCGCCGGGCTCGGACGCGGCGAGGGTTTCTTCAAGGGCGGCGTCGACTTGTCCGGAGACCTGCCAGTGCGCCAGCACCCACTGCGCGAGCTTGTCGTAATCGTCGTACCCGTTCGAGCCGGGCGCGTAATCAATGATCGTCTGGCCGAAGCTCGCGGCCTCCCGCAGCCGAGCGTCGCGCCGGATGGCCGAGGGCAGGACGCGCTCGCCGAAGCGGCGCCGCAGTTCGCCCAGCAGGTCGCGGGCCACGGCGTTGTCCTCGTCGTGGATGGTGGGCAGCACCCAGATCGGCCGGTGCAGGCCCATCTTGCGGGCCAGCGTCTTGACCATGTTGACCTGGCGCGTCGCGCCCTGGAGAGAGAAGAACGAGGTTTCAACCGGGATCAGCACCACGTCGGCCGCGACCAGCGCGTTGTACGTGAGCAGGCCGATGGAGGGCGGGCAGTCGATGCAGACGATGTCGTAGCCGGCGGCGAAGCGCGCGATGGTGGACGCCAGGCGCTTTTCCTTCTCCTGCATGTTCGCGAGCGCGCCGCGCGGGGCCTCGAGCCCGGCCAGGCGCATGCGGCTGGGGAGCAGGTCCAGGTTCCGGGCCGGCTTCCACATGAGCCGCGCCAGGTCCAGCTCTTTCGTGGGCGAAGCGACCATCGCGTCGCCGACATCCAGATCGATCCGCTGCTCGGGGACGCCCAGGCCCGCGGCGCAGTGGCTCTGCGGGTCCATGTCCACGAGCAACGTTCGTCGGCCGTGACGCGCGAGCATCGCCGACAGGTTGATGGCGGTCGTGGTTTTGCCACAGCCGCCCTTCTGATTAATGATCGCGATCGTCCGCATGTTGGCACACCAGTACGAGAAACGTGGGGCCGACGGGGCGCGGAAAAACTCCGCGGGGACCCGCGCCGCAATCGGCGAAGACAAGCCCGATATCGGACTCGCTGCGCATTACGCTTGAAACACGGCGAACACACACCCGCAATTCACGGGGCGTTCTGGAAAACCATCCCCTCAATAGCTGATCTTACCGCCTCGACCGGGGGTTGGGCAACCACTGTAACACACCCTACTTCGGTGGGCAGGATCAATCGGGTTTTGCCGCCCTGATTTTTCTTGTCGTGGCTCATTTTCGCCAGCACGTCACCTATTCCGGGCAGGCCTTTGAGCGACGTCGGCAACCCCGCCGCGGCCAGCGCCGAGGCGATGCGATCGGGCAGATCGCCGCCGCACAGATGCATGTGCGCCGCGCAGCGCGCGGCGGCCAGCAGCCCCACCGCGACCGCTTCGCCGTGCAGCGTCGGCGGCGGGTGATTCGGCGGAGACGCGCCGGGGATGGTCTCCACGGCGTGGCCGAAGGTGTGGCCAAGGTTGAGCAGTGCGCGCCCGCCCGCGGCGTCGTCCGCTTCTTCGCGCTCGTCCTGCTCCACGATGCGCGCCTTGATCGCCACGTTGCGCGCGATGAGCTGCGTAAGCGTCGCCGCGTCTTTGGCGAGGACGGCGGGCAGATTCGTCACGGTCCAGTCGAAGAGAGAAGGATCGCCCCCGCCGATGATGCCGTGCTTGATGCACTCGGCCAGCCCGCAGCGATACTCGCGGTCCGGCAGCGAAGAGAGCGCCGAGACATCGGCGATGACCGCCGAGGGCTGATGAAACGCGCCCACGAGGTTTTTGGCGAGCGAGCCGCCGACAGAGAGGTTCGCGCCGGTCTTGCCGCCGACGCTGGCGTCGACCATCGCGAGCAGCGTGGTGGGGCATTGCACGAAGGGCACGCCGCGGCGGTAGATCGAGGCGGCGAAACCCGCGAGATCGCCCACGATGCCCCCACCCAGGGCGACGACAACGTCGTTGCGCTCGAGCTTTGATTCTGCGAGTTTGTTGAGCAGGCGTTCGACGGTCTCCAGGCTCTTGACCTGCTCGGAAGGGATGAGTTCCTGGATCGAAACGTCCATCCCCGCGCCGCGCAGCGACGCCGCGGCGCCGGGCGCGGCGGCGGACACGCCCCCGTCCACCACGAGCAGCGCGCGGCGGGCCGGGCGGCGCAGCGCGGCGGCGGTGATGCCGCCCAACTGGGACAGCAACCCCGGGCCGACGTGGACCGTGTAAGAGCGGTCGCCGAGATTGACGGGAACGCGTCGGAGCATGTGTGCCGGCGGGGCCGGGGCCCGGGTTACCTGGGGCCGGCGCCCAGGCCGGCCATGTCGCGCTTCATCTGGTCGGGGCGCTCCCAGGCGATGCGCGGGGCGTCGCCCCAGAGCATCTCCAGGTCGTAATGGGCGCGGGTGTGAGGCTCAAAGAGGTGGACAACGACGCCGACAAAGTCGGCCAGGAGCCACGTGGACTTTTCGTCGCTGTGGGAGCGGAAGGTGCTCATGCCCCGCTGCGCGCCCAGCTCCTGCACGTGGTCGAGCACGCTGCGCATCTGCCTGTCGGAGGTGCCCGAGGCGACGATGATGTAGTCCGTGACGCTGCTGAGCGTGCGGACATCGAGCACCACCACCTCCTGGCACTTGTCGTCGTGCATGAGGAGACGAGTTTTTCGTTGGAATCCGCGGAGACGGGCATCAACCAAGGGTAGGGGCGTGGCGGGTCCGGCGCTCCCGGGGAGGCGTTCATTCGCTCTGGACCACGTTGGTGCCGCGGGCCGGGTGTTTATGCCGACTCTTTGCGGAGCATCTTGAGCTCGCCGAGGTTGAGGCGTCGCTCGACGGCCTCCTCGTCGATGATGTACTCAACGCCCCGGTTGTCCATCTCGGGGAGCTCGTACATCAGGCTCAGCATGACCTCTTCCATGACCGCGCGCAGGGCGCGGGCGCCGGTGTCGCGGGCCTGGGCCTTCTCGGCGATGCGGCGGAGCGCCCCGTCGGTGAAGGTGAGCTTGGCGCCTTCCAGCGCGAAGAGGTGCTGGTACTGGCGGCACAGGGCGTTCTTGGGCTCGGTGAGAATCGAGATGAGCGCGTCGACCGAGAGGGGCATGAGCGGCGCGAGCACCGGCAGGCGGCCGACGAACTCGGGGATCATGCCGAACTCGATGAGGTCGTCCGCGGTGATCTGCGCGAGCACCTTGGCGCTCTCGCGGGCCTCCTCGCGCTCGACGGGGTCCATCGTGAAGCCGATGCGGCTCTTGCCGATGCGGCGGCGGATGATCTCCTCGACGCCGACAAAGGTGCCGCCGCAGATGAACAGGATGTTGCTCGTGTCGACCTGGATGTACTGCTGCTCGGGGTGCTTGCGGCCGCCCTGGGGCGGGACGTTGGCGGTGGTGCCCTCGAGCATCTTGAGCAGGCTCTGCTGCACGCCCTCGCCCGAGACGTCGCGCGTGATCGAGACGTTCTGGTTGGTCTTGCCGATCTTGTCGATCTCGTCGATGTAGATGATGCCGCGCTGGGCGGACTCGAGATCGAAGTCGGCGCTCTGCAGCAGCTTGAGGATCAGGTTCTCGACGTCCTCGCCGACGTAGCCGGCCTCGGTGAGCGTGGTGGCGTCGCCGATGGCGAAGGGGACCTTGAGGATGCGGGCCAGCGTCTTGGCCAGCAGCGTCTTGCCGCTGCCGGTGGGGCCGATCATCAGGATGTTGCTCTTGTCGATCTCGACGTGCTGCGCGTCGGTGCTCTCCAGGTGCAGCAGGCGCTTGTAGTGGTTGTGCACCGCCACAGAGAGCGAACGCTTGGCCAGGTCCTGGCCGATCACGTACTGATCGAGATGTTCCTTGATCTCACGCGGCGTGGGCACCTCGCGCAGCCACGCGCTGGCGCTGCTCACGCGGCGCTTCTCCTGGCGGAAGATATTCTGGCACAGGTCGGTGCACCCGGCGCACACATACACCTGGTTGGGGCCCTCGACCATGGGCCCGACTTCGCGGCTTGTCTTCCCGCAGAAAGAGCAGGTGGTTACTTTGCGCCCGCGGAAACCGCTGGGGTCATTTCCGGTGGCGATTCCCCCGTTCTGATCCGACCCGTCCTGCTTGCCTTTGGCCATGAATACCTCTCAAACGTGCTGTAGCGCCCACGTGCAACGACAGTGTATCGGCGCGCAACCCGCGCGTGGGCACGCGCGATCATTTTTCATCGGGCGGATTGCTCATCTGTGTTCATTCCGCGCGCCCTTTGTTATCTCAGCAAATCGCACGCCGCGTTGAATTCCCCGCGCCGGGTGTAGCGAGAGCCGATCCGGGTGATTATCCGGACACGCGCGCACGCCGGTTCGGGTGTGCGAGGAACATCGCGAACGTTCGCGACGATCGACGCACGAAATCGGATGAGAAAGACACGGGCGCGATCGTGCGGCGCGGACACGCGCGGCTATCGGGCCTTGGGGCGCGACGCTTCGCCGTTCTTGGCGGCGGACGCGACGTGTTCCCTGGTCTTGCGGATCATGGACTGACGCATCGCGTCGTATTCCGCGGTGGTGATCTGGCCGGTGTCGCGCATCTTGCGGATGCTGTCCATCAGGCCCGCGCCTGCGTCGTGGTCTGACTTGGCGAGCATCCGCCGTCGGAGCCACAGGATGAGAAGCCCGCCGGCGATCATGCCCACCAGCAGCACGCCCAGCCACACGAACACGGGCGTGACGTCGTGCGTGCCCTGGGGGGGCGTTGCTTGCGCGAGCAGTGCTGTCGCGGCGATGTTCATCGAGGTTGCTGCGAGTGCCTTCAGGCGTTGCCCGAGGCGATAGCTTCTCGGATCGGGACCAGCAGGCCGGGGATCACGCGCTGCTGCACCAGTTCTTCGCCCTGCTTGGCCAGTTGCCCGAGGATGCCGGGAAGATCCTTCACGTCGTTCACCGGGCCGAACTTGCGGAGCGTGAGGAAGACGCTGATGGGGTCGCCCGCCTCGGGGTCACGCGGCGGTCCGTGCGGCGGACGCGTGCGCACCTCGAAGAAGACCTCCAGCCCCTGCTTCTCGCCCAGGCTCAGGCCGATCATCGGCTGGCACTCGATGGGGGTGGCCCCGGGGATCTCCAGCAGCGCCGCGAGCGGCGAGCCTGGGATGAGGGCTTCGAGCACGATCGAATCGTGGTTGCCCCCCGCGGCGAGATCAAACCCGTACAGCAGCTCGACGTGATCGATGTCGAGCGGGCTGATGGAGAGGTACGACGGGGCGACCTCCAGAACAGTCTGGTGCAGGGCGTACGCCTCGGCCATGTTGGGAGGGTTTACCGTCCCGCTGCGGACATGGTTGCCCTTGAGCGCCGCCCAGCGGTGCGGCATCGCCGTCTGCGGGCTCTCCAGCGCGAACTCGTCGCGGAAGCGGCGGAACGAGTTCATCGCGGGGAACTGGCGGCGGAGGCGCTCGAACAGATCAAGGATGGTTTCCCGCGTGCGGGGAAGCTCCATCTTCAGAACCAGCTTCTGGTTCACATAGAAGTCGCTGCAGAGCGCTTGGTAACTTTCTGACATTGCTGGGGTGGCTCCGGTTTCGGAGGGCAGTGTAGCAGCGCGGTCCCGGGCTCGGGGCGGGCGATGCTCCGAGAACGTGCGGAATAGGGCGAAAACGA
Source organism: Phycisphaerales bacterium (assembly GCA_044222845.1). Lineage (GTDB taxonomy): Bacteria > Planctomycetota > Phycisphaerae > Phycisphaerales > UBA1924 > UBA2402. Next base: position 11,113 of record JBGAMO010000006.1, on the reverse strand, counting down.
GCGGAGTATGGACAACTTCACGCTCGAGGCGACGGTTCTCGCGGGCCATCCCCTACAGCGTCACGACCTCATTGATGCGGGGCACGCCCGCGACGATCCCCCACTTCTCGTTCAGCTTCGCCGCGAGCGTGCGGCGCTGCGCGTCCTCGCCGTGGGTGAGCAGCACGATCGGTTTACTCTTTGCGAGCGGCTCGAACCAGCGGAGCAGTTCGCTCTGCCCCGCGTGGCCGGAGAACCCGCCCAGGGTGTGGATGCTCGCGCGGACCGGGATGTTGCGGCGGTGGATCTGGACTTCCTTCTGGCCGGTGATGAGCGCGTGGCCGAGAGAGCCCGAGGTGGCGAAGCCGACCATGATGACCGAGACGCCGCGGCGCCAGAGGTTGTGCCGCAGGTGATGCACGATGCGGCCGCCGTCGCACATGCCGCTGCCGGCGATGATGATGCACGGCTCCTGCCGGTCGTTGAGCTCGCGGGACTCTTCGCCGGTGTTGAGGAACTGCAGCGAGCGCAGATCGTCGTGAAACTGGCGCGAGTCGGCGAGCGTCTTGGCCTGGGTGTCAAAGAGCGAGGCGTGCTTCAGGTACAGCTCGGTCGCCTTGATCGCCATCGGGCTATCGAGGAAGACGGGCACCCGCGGCACCGTGCCCCGCCGGAAGAGCTCGGCCAGGTAGTACAGGATCTGCTGCGTGCGCCCCATCGCGAACGCGGGGATCAGGATCTTCTCCTTGGCCCACACGCTGTCGTGGATGATCCGCTGGAACTCTGTGACCGTGTCGCCCATCGACCGGTGGTCACGGTCGCCGTAGGTGGATTCCAGGAAGACCAGGTCGGCGGCGTCCAGCGGCGTGGGGTCGCGCAGGATCGGCGAGTTCCATCGGCCCACGTCCGCCGAAAAGACCACGGTGCGCTCCGCGGCGCCCGGTTCGCGGATCGTCATCTCGACGCTCGCCGACCCCAGGATGTGGCCGGCGTCCACGAGACGGATCTCGACGCCCGACACGATCTCGCGCCGGTGGTCATACGGAACTTCTCGGATCAGCGGCGCCAGCTTCTGCACGTCCTGCTCGGTGTACAGCGGCGCGACCAGCGGGCGGTGCTCCAGTCTGCGGTAGCGGTTCTCGCGTTCGGCGTCGCCCTCCTGGATCTTCGCGCCGTCGAGCATGATCAGCGTGGCGAAGTCGACGGTGGCGGGCGTGGTGAAGATCGGGCACTTGAGGCCCCGCTGCGCCAGGATCGGGAGGCGTCCGCAGTGGTCCAGGTGAGCGTGCGTCAGGACGATGGCGTCTAGGTCCGCGGCGATCACCGGGCCCAGGTCGCGGTTGCGGGCGTCGCCACCGCCGCGGCCCTGGAACATGCCGCAATCAACCAGCACCTTGTGCTTGTTCGTTTCGATGAGGTAGCACGAACCCGTGACCTCGCCGCCGGCGGCGCCGCAGATCGTGATGTTCATGGGCGCAGTCTCCGGTGGTGCAGGCAGTCGTCACGCAGCATGGCTGATGAAAAGGTAGCGAACTGGCGGTGTGTGGGGGATCACCCGGCGATGAGTTCCGACCAGGCGGCGATGAACTCCCTGGTCGTGTCGCCCACGCGCCGCTGCGCGATCGGCTTGGCCTCCACCGCCACCACCGGCAGCACGCCCCAACTGCTGTTGGTCAGGAACACCTCGTCGGCGTCGAGCACGTCGGCGATGCTCACCATGCGGCGCTGCGTGGTGATGCCCTTGGCCAGGGCCCAATCAAGCACCCAGCGGCGCACAATGCCGGGGAGCACCGGCGCCGGTGCAACCGCGCCCTTCGCGGGCGGGTCGTAGTGGTTCACCGGTTGCTGCGAAGGGTCGGAGCGGCCCGCGTCGGCTTCCTGCGCGGCCTCGTCCTCTTCGCCGCGGGCGATGGGCGTGATGAGCGTGCCGTTGCGGACGACAAACGCATTGCTCACGCACCCGCCCGCGAGGTAGTTGGTGACCTGGAAGACCAGCGCCTCGGCGGCCCGCTTGCCCGCCGCGGCCTGCAGGGCGCTCAGGCGCGGCCAGTAGTTCACGGTCTTGTGGCCCTGGAAGGTGTCGAGCGGGTTGGCCCGCCAATCGGAGACCGTCACGGCCACGCCCCGCTCGAACATTTCCGCGGGGTACTGCGTCGCGGGCTGCGCGACGATGAGCAGGGTGGGTTGGTGAACGCTCTGCGGATCGGTCTCGCCACGCGACGCGGCGAGTAGGTTCATGTCGCCGCCGGTGATGGTGAGTCGGATGCGCCAGCGGGGAGTATCGGGGTGATCCGCCGCGGCCCTTTCCGCGGTGCGCTCCACGGCCTCGGCCAGCGCGCCCTTGCGGAGCGATTCGGTGAGGCGCAGTTGCATGGAGGAGGTCGCGAGGCGTTCGATGTGCTCGTGCAGGTGCACGACCCGGGCCCCGCGTTCTCCGCCGCGGACGGCGAGCATGGTCTCAAACAACCCCACGCCGTGCTGGAACGCGGCGTCGAACGCCGAGACGCGGGCCTGGCCCTGAGAGATGAACGCGCCGTTGAGGAACACCGTGGCCATTGATCACTGAGCGTAGCAGGCGGCGATCCGGGCGGTGATGCTCACCACGACCGGATGAGCACCCCGACCCCCGCCGCCGCCGCGGCGAAGCTGAGCCAGGAGAGAATCGTCCGCGCCATCCGACGCTCGCTCGGCGTGGCGCCCAACGTGCCGCGGCGGAGCGCCCGCACCCACCACGCCAGGACCGCGATCGGAACGAGCGTCAGCGCGGCCCCGATCAGCAGCCCGATGGGCGACCGCAGCGTCCACACCGTGATGGATCGGCGCATGCCCATCGCGATCGTGACGGCCGTGAGCACGAGCATCAGCACGCCCCCCGCCGCGGCGATCAGCATCATGTACGGCGCGCGTTCCGGGGACTCCGCCGCGACCGGGGTCGTGGCCGGGGCGCCGCATTCCGGGCAGCGCTCGGCGGGCGACTTCGACAGGTCGTAACCGCAGGCGCGGCACCACAGGTGCACGATGCGCTTCCCCGCGGCTTGTTCAAGCAGGTGTGTCTGCGGCCGCGGCACCACGCCGCCGCATTCCGGGCAGAACGGGCCGGTGAGCCCGCGCAGGTTAAACCCGCACCGTTCGCAGGTCGCGTCCCGGGTGCTGAGGAACTCCGCCAGCGGGGTTGTCCGGGGCTCTGTCATCCTTGGAACGCGGGCGGGGTGCGGGAGTGGACAACCTGTCACAACCGCTCGAAGTGGGTCGTCTGTTTCTGCGAAGTTCGGGTGCGCGATTCCTACTCTCTTGAGTATACCGACATGACTGGCCCCTCCCCCACAACCTCCCAGACGTCTGCCGCGCCCGATGTGGGCGAGTTCGTCCATCTGCACCTGCACACCGAGTACTCGCTGCTCGACGGCGGCAACCAGATCGACAAGCTGGTGAACCGGGTGGCCGAGCTGGGCATGAAGGCCGTGGGCATCACCGATCACGGCAACATCTTCGGGGCCGTGGCGCTGTACACGGCGTGCAAGGACAAGGGGATCAAGCCGATCCTGGGCGTCGAGGCGTACGTCACTCCGCCGGGCAAGCCCCGCACCGACCGCACCTACACCGGCGGCGGCGAGGGCGGCTATCACCTCGTGCTGCTGGCGATGAACGACATCGGGTGGAACAACCTGATGTACCTGTGCAGCGAGGCGTTCCTGACGGGGTTCTACTACAAGCCCCGCATCGACCGCGAGATCCTCGCCAAGCACGCCGAGGGCCTGGTCGCCATCAACGGCCACCTGGGCAGCGAGATCGGCGAGCACCTGCTCGCCTTCCACCGCTCCAACGACAAGAAGCACTGGGACGCGGCGGTGGAATCGGCCAAGTGGCACGCCGAGGCGTTCGCGAACCGGGGTTCGAACGCTTCCATCCCGCGGTTCTACGTGGAACTCCAGCACCACGTGCCCGAGCAGAACGCGATCAATCCGTTGTTGATCCGCCTGGCGCGCGAGCACGGGCTGCCGCTGGTGTGCGACAACGATGCGCACTTCCTCCGCGCTGAAGATCACGATTCCCACGACACGCTCATCTGCATCAGCACCGGCAAGGGCAAGAACGACCCGGACCGGATGAGGTACCCCCCGGAGCTGTACGTCAAGAGCCCGGCGGAGATGAAGGAGCTGATGGCCCCGTACGCGGAAGCGGGGAAGGAAGCACTCGCGAACACCGTGCGGATCGCGCAGGCGTGCAACGTGACGCTGCCGATCGGGGCCAACAACGCGCCGATGGTGCGTGTGCGCCGCAAGGGCGGCTCGGGATGGAAGGACCTGCCCGCGTGGGACGGCCGCGCGTTCGCGGGCGACCTGACGGCGTGGTACAACGCGTACTGCGCCGAGTTCGAGGTGGTGCCCTTCGCGATCCCCGACGGCGCGAGCGAGGAAGAGAAGAAGGGCCTGTTGGCGCAGGCCAAGGCCGAGTGCGACGAGGCGCTGCGGCTGCTGGCCGAGGGCGGGTTCCGGTGGCGGTACGGGCGCGAAGCCTCCGGGCACGATGACTACACCGACCGACTCAACCGCGAACTCAAGATCCTCGCGGACAAGAACATCTCGGCGTACTTCCTGATCGTGTGGGACTTCGTCAACTGGGGGCGCCAGCAGGGCATCCCCGCCAACGCCCGTGGTTCGGGCGTGGGCACCATGGCCGGGTACGTGCTGGGCCTTTCCAACGCCTGCCCGGTGAAGTACGGCCTGCTCTTCGAGCGCTTCACCGACCCCGACCGCAGCGAGTACCCCGATATCGATATCGACCTCTGCCAGGACGGCCGCGGCAGGGTGATCGATTACGTCCGCGGCAAGTACGGGCACGTGGCGCAGATCATCACGTTCGGAACGCTGGGCGCGAAGGCGGCGCTGCGCGACGTGGGGCGCGTGCTCGAAATCCCGCTGGGCGAGGTGGACAGGCTCTGCAAGCTGATCCCCCAGCAGCTCAACATCTCGCTGACCGAATCGCTGGAGCAGGAGCCGGACTTCAAGAAGGCGTACCAGTCCGACGAGCGGTACGCGCAGCTCATCGACAACGCGATCGCGCTGGAGGGGCACACGCGCCACGCGGGCGTGCACGCCGCGGGCGTGATCGTCGCGACGCGCCCGTTGCACCAGATCGTTCCGCTGTACCGCCCGGCGGGGAGCGAGGCCAACGAAATCATCACGCAGTGGGACGGGCCCACGTGCGAGAAGATGGGCCTGCTGAAGATGGACTTCCTGGGCCTGCGCACGCTCTCGGTGATCGAGCGGGCCAAGAAGCTGATCCGCGAGGGGCTGAGCGAGGACGAGATCTGGCGCGCGGTGGGGCGCGTGAAGCCCGCGGCCGGCGAGATCGGCCCCGAGACGTACCACCCGCTCGACCTGGACCGCGTGCCGCCGACGGATCAGAACGTCTTTGAGATGTTCCGGCGGGGCGACACCACCGGCGTCTTCCAGTTTGAATCCGGCGGCATGCGCCGGCTGCTGATGGAGATGAAGCCCGACCGGCTCGAGGACCTGATCGCGGCGAACGCGCTCTTCCGCCCGGGCCCGATGGACCTGATCCCGGACTACAACCGCCGCAAGCACGGGACCGACGAGGTGCCCCGGGTGCACGCGATCGTGGACCGGTACACCTCCGAGACGTACGGCGTGATGGTGTACCAGGAGCAGGTCATGCAGATCGTGCACGGCCTGGGCGGGATCAAGCTGCGCGACGCGTACACGCTGATCAAGAACATCAGCAAGAAGAAGCACGACAAGATCGAGAAGGAGCGGCCCAAGTTCGTCGAGGGCTCGCAGAAGCAGGGGCTGAGCAAGGCGCAGGCGGAGGAGCTGTTCGAGCTGATCCTGAAGTTCGCCGGCTACGGCTTCAACAAGAGCCATTCGACGGGCTACGCGATCGTGGCGTACCAGACGGCGTACCTCAAGACGTACTTCCCGAACCAGTACATGGCGGCGTTCCTCACGTACGAATCCGGCGCGAACAAGGTGAGCGACTGGATCCCGTACCTGGAAGACTGCCGCCGCACGCGGAGCATCGATCCCAAGTCCGGCAGGCAGATCCGCGTGGGGATCGAGGTGCGCCCGCCGGACATCAACCTCTCGGGCGCGGAGTTCGCGGTGGTGTTCGGCGAGGGCGAGGAGAAGGTCGCCTCGTGCGGGCACATCCGCTTCGGGCTCAAGGCGCTCAAGGGCGCGGGCGACAAGGCGATCGAGTCGCTGATCGCCGAGCGGGCGGCGCACGGGCCGTTCACGAGCATCTTCGACTTCACCGAGCGCGTGCCCCTGGGCGTGCTCAACAAGACGTGCATGGAGGCGCTGGTCAAGTGCGGCGCGTTCGACAGCATTCACGGGCGGGCCAACCGCGCCGCGCTGCTGGCGACCACGGAGGGGGCGCTCTCCGCCGGGCTGAGGGCCGCGGCGGACAAGGCCAGCGGCCAGAGCGCGCTGTTCGGCGGCCCCGCGGCGTCCGCGGCGCCCCCGCCCGCGCAGGCGCTCTCGAAGGTGGAGGCGTGGAGCGAGGCCGAGACGCTCGCCAAGGAGAAGGACGTTCTTGGCTTCTACGTCTCGAGCCATCCGCTGGACCGCTGGCGCGGGTGGTACACGGCGTTCACCACCGCGACGACCGCGACGATCAAGGACTCGCAGCAGGACGCCCGGGTGGTGCTCGCGGCGATGGTGCAGGAGGTCCGCACGATCGTCGTCAAGAACGGCAAGAGCGCGGGGCAGAAGATGGCGATCCTGACGGTGGAAGACCCCACCGGGGCGTGCGACTGCGTGATGTTCACGGATTGCTTCTCGAAGTACGGGCATCTGGCGGTGAAGGAGGGCGTGGTATTCGTGCTGGGGCGGGTGGACCTCAAGCGGGGCGATCCGCAGGTGCTGATCGATCGGCTGGTGCCCATCGACGGGCTGCCGTTCGACGGGGGCAAGGTGCGGCTGTTCGTGGACGAGGCGAAACTGAACGGGGCGGCGCAGGGGGCGATGGAGCGGGTGGCGACGATCGTCCGCGGCTGGGGCGGCCCGGTGCAGGAGGCCGCGGCGAAGGCGCCCACGGCCGCGCCGCCGACATTCCCGGTGGAGATCGTGATCGGCACGGAGACCAGGGTCGCGCTGCTGGCGGTTGATCCCAAGATCCGCGTGCGGCTGGCGCCGGACTTTGTGAAGGCGATCGAGGGCGAGCTGGGCATCGGCATGGTGAAACTCGCGGGCGGGGTGGCGCTGGACAAGGTCGAGAAGGACAAGCCCAAGTGGGGCAAGCGGCGTCCGGCGGACGACGACGAGTAGCCGCTACCTTTTTCCATGGGCCAACGAACAGAGAAGGAACTGATGCTCGCGGGGGAGTTGTACCTGGCGAGCGATCCGGAGCTGGTTGAGCTGCGCAGGCGGGCGCGGGATCTGGTTCGGGCGTACAACGCGAGCGATGCTTCGGACGTTTCGGGGCGGCAAGGGTTGCTGCGGGAGCTGCTCGGGCGGGTGGGGAAGAACTCGGAGATCGAGCCGCCGTTCAACTGCGATTACGGGTTCAACATTCTGCTGGGCGAGAGCGTGTTCATGAACTTCGGGTGCGTGCTGCTGGATTGCGCGCCGATCGAGATCAGGGATCGGACGCTGCTGGGGCCGGGCGTGCATCTGTACGCGGCGACGCACCCGCGGGACGCGGCGACGCGGCGGACGCTGCGGGAACTGGCCAGACCCATTCGGATCGGGCGGGATTGCTGGATCGGCGGGGGGGCGATCGTGCTGCCGGGGGTCAGCATCGGGGACGAGGCGGTGGTCGGGGCGGGGGCGGTGGTGACGCGCGACGTGGCGGCGGGGACGGCGGTGGCGGGGAACCCGGCGCGGGTGATCCCGGCGAAGTGAGTGTTCAGATTTCGCGCTTGCGCAGCAGCCAGACGAAGGCGGGGCCGCCGAGCAGGGCGGTGAGGACGCCGATGGGCAGGCGGCCGGTGGGGAGTTGCACAGCGCGGACGACGATGTCGGCCAGAACCATAAGTGATGCGCCGGCGAGGGCCGAGCCCGCGATCAATGCGCGGTGCGAGGGGCCGGCGAGTTGGCGGACGACGTGCGGGCAGAGCAGGCCGATGAACCCGATCGGGCCGGCGAGCACCACGCTCCCGGCGGTGAGCACGCCGGAGGTGATGAAGAGCACGCGGCGCAGGCCGGCCACCGGGACGCCCACGCTGCGGGCTTCATCCTCGCTCAGGGAGAGGGCATCCATGGCGCGGCCGCACGCGACGCCGACGCAGACGCCCAGCACTGTCAGGGCCCCCACCACCCAGAACTCCGCGGCGGAGATGTCCTCGCGGAGCGCCCCCACCATCATCCGTTCCGCGGCGGCGGATTGCTGGTAGGGCAACAGGTGGCGAAGGAGCATGCTGCCCGCGCTGCAGACGATGCTGACGACGACGCCGTTGAGGATGAGCAGGACGGGGTCGAGCACGCCGCGGCGGCGGCCGAGGATGTACGTGAGTGAGAGGGCGGCGACCGCGCCGATGACGGCGGCGAGGGCGGCGGAGGCGGCGCCCAGCCCGGTGACGCTGACCGCGCCCGCGCCGACGACGCCGAGATAGACACCCAGCAGGACGGCGAAACCGGAGCCGGAGGCCAGGCCCAGGAGATCCGGCGAGGCCAGGGGGTTGCGGAGCAGAGACTGGAGCATCACGCCGGAGACGGAGAGGGCAGCGCCCACGAGCGAGGCGCACAGGACGCGCACGCCGCGGATCTCGAGCACGGCCGGGTCGTTCGCGTGGCCGCCGATGAGCAGCCGCGCCGATACCGCGGCGGCGAGGAGCAGAGCGAATCCGGCGATGGTGGCGGCGGGCCGCGGCTTCATGACGTTGGGGAGTGTGGTGCGCGTGGAGTTCTGGTGCGAGTGCGCGGGGGAGACGGGTGTGTAGTTGGGATTTTTGTAGCGTAGGGCGGGTTGCGGTGGAGTTACGCGGGGTGCGCAGCGAAGAACTCGCGGGCATCGCCGGCGAGTTTTGGGGGCGCGGTCAGCGGGATCGGCGGGCGGTCAGAATTGACGCCGCGAGGATCAGGAGCGCCGCGGTTCCGGGGCTTGGGGTGGCGCTGAACGATTCGATGTTCAGGAGCAGGTCTGAATCCAGGCCGGTGGAGCGATCGACCCACACCTGCGCGGAACGATCGGCAAAGCTCATGAGGTCAAGATCGACTCCGGGGAGTTGCAGGCTGGTCAGCAGGGCGGGCGGAGCGCCGAACATCGTTTGTAATCCGGAAATGTCGATCTCGAATCTCTCTGCGCCGTCCTGGGCTCGGGCGTAGAAGGAGACACGGTCGGTCCAGTTGGGCGCGGGCCAGGAGCCCGAGTAGTTGTCCTGCACCACGGCCAGGGAGCCCAGGGCGGGGTCGATTCGCAGCGGTGCGCGGGCGCTGACGGTGAACTCGCCGGACACGATGCAGTGGTCGTACCGCGCGCCGTTGGGGCTGGGCGGCACATCTTCGCTCTGCGCTGTCCGGGTTTCAAAGGCGAGCGTCAACTGATACGCATCGCCGGGGAAGATGCCCGTGTGCCGGACGGATCTGGCGTACGCCCGGGTCACGTGGCCCGTCACCTCCCATTGGACGATCGAGGCGTGCGCTGAAGCGATACACATGGCGACGCAGGCCAGTATCCGGAGCATGCGACCCTCCGCGACGGCCTCGTTGTGCGCCAACATCATGCGCCGGGCCGTTCAGTGGACCGTACGTCGGGGGATCCAAGCTTTGGAACAAGGAAATTTCCTTGATGTGATGCCGGAAGGCATCGGGCATTGGGCATCAGGGAAAGCAAACCTCTCGGCTGCCCGGGGCTCGTCGCTCTGTCGAAATTTGCTGCGCGGTTCAAGGGTCGGTGTGCTGGGGTCGCGGTCACAGGTGGATACGTGACGCCGGGATCGCAGCGGCGATTGGTATCAGGCATGGTCCGTTCTGCGGGGGCATGGGGCGTACTGGGTCGATGCGGCGGCCGTACGCACCATGGACTTTGCGAATTGGCGGTTTGGGGGGCAGGGGCGTCTGTGGGTGCGCCGTGAAGTTTTGGTGGGTGGGCGGAGGCTCGCGGGGAGGCGGGTGGAGGTTGGGGAGGCTCCTCATGGGTTGAAAGGCGTTGAAAGTCAGGGGCTTTGAAGCGTCGGAAGGGGGGCTGAAGGTGCGCGATGAACTTTTGGTGGTGTGTGCGAGAGGGGTGAGTTATTGCGACGTGCCGGCGTTTCGGCGTGACGCGGGGTGCGGGGTAGTCTTGGTGCGCGATGAAGTTTTGGTGGGTGGGCGGGTTTTAGCGTGAGGGGCCGAAGGGGCCTGGGAAGCGCCGCATGCGTGTGGAAGCGTTGAAGAGCAGGGCGCTGGTCGTGGAAGTTGAGATTGGAGGTGCGCGATGAACTTTTGGTGGTGTGTGCGAGGGGGGTGAGTTATTGCGACGTGCTCGCAGGGAGTTGGGTGCGGTAGGGGCAGCGTGCGCGATGAAGTTTTGGTGGGTGGGTGGACCGTTGCACGGGGGCCGATGGGGCCGGGGTAGCGCTTGATGCGTGCGGAAGTCCTGAGAAGCAGGGGCGCTGGTCGTGGAGGTTGAGATTGGAGGTGCGCGATGAAGTTTTGGTGGCGTGCACGAGGGGGTGAGTTATTGCGACGTGCTTGCAGGGAGTTGGGTGCGGTAGAGGCAGAGTGCGCGATGGAGTTTTGGTGGAAGTCTCGCGTGGAGCGGGCGCTGGTGTGTTGGGGCAATCTGACGCGGAGGCGGCGTGAACGGATCTTGGGTTTTCAAAGAGCGGATTCAGGTGATACGCGGCCGGCCGGGGCGAGCGCGAGAGATTGTGCGGAGTGGCGCTGTTTGAGCGCACGGAGGGGGGTGATGATGTACAGAAATGGGAGGAGGGGGCGGGGTGTTATCCAAGCGGGGGCGGCGGGAGGGGGAGTGTGGGCGGGGGGAGTTGTTGCGAAGGGCGTAGGGAGTGAGGCGGGTGGGGCCTGGAGGTTTGGAGTCGCTGATGCCGGGGGCGGCTGCCGCTCTCCCGGCACCCCCCGCTGTTGTGGGGCGGGGGCTTTGGTGCTTCGGGCGGTTTTGCATAGTCGGCATCGAGGTCGTCCGGGGCGACGACCTGCGATGGTGTGGGGGGTGGGGTGGCAACTGCCGC
>JBGAMO010000205.1:0-7610 GCA_044222845.1 Phycisphaerales bacterium | reverse complement strand
TTTCCTACTTCTCTTCGTGGGAAACCGGCAACGCGGCCGCCCACGTCAATCTCGACGGCGGCGACGACGGGACCGACACCGAGATGTTCTACGTGAAGTGGGTCGAGGGGTGCTGAGACCGTTCAGGGTTCTTTCACAACCTGCGCACGCGTGTACGCCACCTGGAACCCGGCCCGCTCTGCATTGCGCTGAGACGACGTGCCCGGGTGCGTGTCGAGTTTCGCCACGTCGCACCCCGCCCGCCGCGCCAGCCGCAGCCGCTCGTGGATGAGCGCCGCCTGCAATCCCCGCCGCTGGTACGGGGGCAGCGTCACCGATCCGGACAGGAACGCCACGCCCTGCACCACCCGCAGCGCCGCCCCGCCCGCAACGTCGCCGTTCGCGTCCCGCGCCAGCAACAACGTCGAGCCCTCCACCGACGCCATCGTCCGTCCGATCGCGATCATCAGCGGCGACGGTTCCTCCCCGCCGCTGAACCCCAGCGCGAGCGTGCGGCCCCACAGGTCCTGCTCCTCCGCCGTCGCTTCCTGGATCAGAAAACTCCCCGGCTTGCCCGGCGCCAGGCACTCATCCCCCACCGCCCGCGTGGTCACGGTCTCAAACTCCGCGATCCGGTAGCCGCGCGGCCCCAGCGTCTCGAGCATCGAGCGGTCCGCCAGCGGGCACCAGTCGATCACGCACCGGGCCCGGCGTAAGAAAAAGAACTCCTCGATCTCCTCCAGCACCGTCGCGTCCACGGGCCTGTGCATCCCCAGGCATTTCACCGCGCCCAGCGGCGAGTCGGGCCCGTCGAACACCGCCACCGCGCCCCCGATGCGCAGGTGCGCCGGGGCGGTCGCCGGCGGCTCGCCCGCCCGCATCTTCATCGCGGCCTGGTTGAACGCCAGCGCGGTCATCGCCTCGGCGTGTTCCAGCCTCAGCGCCAACGGGTGTGAGCAAATCATGGTGGCCTGCCTTACGGGCGGAACCCGCGGACCAGGATCGTGTCGTTCTGGCCGCCGAACCCGAACGAGTTCGAGAGACACACATCCACCCCGCCCTTGGACCGCACATCGCGCGCCGCGTTGGGCACGTAGTCAAGATCGCACTCGGGGTCCGGCGTGCGCAGGTTCATCGTCGGCGGCAGATAGCCCGTGCGGATCGCCTGCACGCACGTGATCAGCTCCACCGCGCCCGCCGCCTGGATCAGGTGCCCCATCATGCTCTTGATGCTGCTGAACGGGATCCTGGGCGCCAAGTCCCCGAACGCCCGCTTCACCGCGATCGTCTCGATCCGGTCGTTCTCCTTCGTCCCCGTGCCGTGAGCGCTGATGTAATGCACCCGCGGCCGCCCGTCGGCGTCGGGCGTGGTCGGCTCGATCCCCGCCTGCCGGCACGCCTGCGTCATCGCCGCGAGCGCGCCCTTGCCGTCGGGCTGGATGTCCGTAATTCTGAACGCGTCCGCCGATGACCCGAACCCGCCCACCTCGCACAGCGGCTTGGCGCCCCGCGCCAGCGCGTGCTCGAGCTCTTCCAAAATCAAAATGCCCGCGCCCTCGCCCATCACGAACCCGTCGCGGGTCTGATCGAACGGCCTCGCGGCGGCTTTGTAGTCGTCGCGCCGCACGCTCATCGCCGTCAGCCGGATGAACCCCGTCATGCCCAGCGGGTGGATCATCGTGTGCGCGCCGCCCGCGAGCATCACGTCCGCGTCGCCGCGCCGGATGATCTCGAATGCCTCGCCGATCGCCTGCGTGCTCGCCGCGCACGCCGTCATGCAGTTGAACGACGGCCCCTCGAGCCCGAACTCCGCCGCCATGTGCGCCAGCGTCAGGTTGGGTTCCTGCTCCAGTTCCTGCAGGCCGTTGAGCCGCGTCCGCGCCGCGGCGCACCACGCGACATCATCCACGCTCCGCGTGCCGGGGTTCCACGCCGCCAGGCTGCTCTCCACGAAGTTGTAGAAGTCCAGCGGCCCCTCCCCGCTGCCCACGTACAGCCCCGCGCGGGTGCGGTCGAGCTTCCCGGAGGAATCCAGCCCCGCCTGCTTCCACGCCGCCGCGGCCGCCGCCAGCGCGAACCGCGTGCTGTCGCCCGCGTGCTCGTGCAGCCCCGGATCGTCGATGTGCCGCGCCAGGTCGAACCCCCGCACCTCCGCGGCGAAGTTCGTCGCGTAGGTCGAGGCGTCGAACTTCGTCACCGGGCCGATGGCGCAGTCGCCCTTGAGGAGCCTGCCCCACACGGCGTCAACGTCGTGGCCCAGAGGCGTGATCCAACCCATGCCTGTAATGACAACTCGTCTCATGCGTCGCTGCGAGATCCCGGTGAGTGCCGCGTCGTGCGTGCATCAATGCTGATCGAACTCGTGAACGTCGTGGCCCTCGTCGTCGTGCTCCTCGAACGAGATGCCCTTCTCGCGCGTGATCTTGTCCACGTTCACCACCCGGACAAGCCCGTCCTTGAGCCGCCGCTCGGCGAAGTTGATGATGAGCCCCAGGTCCAGGTTCGCCGCCTTGAGCTGCGCCCGCAGCGACAGCCGCTCGTGCGTGGTGACCGGCCCCGGACGGCTCGCCACCTCCAGCAGGAACCGCCCGTCCACGAACATCTGCGCCACCACGGTGCCGACCTGCTTGTCCTTGTACATCACCGTCAGCGTGTGGTCCAGCGTGTACGAAACGCCCAGCGCGTCCAGCTCGCTCCGCAGGGCCGCGATGTACACCGACTGCGGGTACCCGGGCCCCAGGGTCTTGTGCACCTCGATCGCCGCGCCGATCGCCTTGCGCGACGCTTCGGTCGTCGTGGGATCAAGCTCGGAAAGCGGGATGCCGCGCCGCTCGTGCGGCCCGCGCCCCCCACCGCCGCTGCCGCCGCGACCGCGGCTCGGGCCGTGCGGGCGATGAGGATCGTCTCTGTAGTCACCGTTCATGCTCATACTCCAATTGTTGATCAAACGTAGCGAAGACCGTCGGGCGGCTGCGTGGCCCGGACCGGCACCCCTCATGAGGATAGGGGGGGTACCCGCTCTGGGGTTCCCCGGCATCCCCCCGGCGCCACCAAGCCCGGTTTCGCGAATCGTTGATGCCCTCACTCCACACTCCCTCAGCCCCGATCTTCCGAGCGCTCCCGCCACACTCGCCACCCAGTCTCAGATGATGCAGCTCGGATCCCCACACCCTGCATCCTCCAGAAGGCCGTGTCGCCCGCGTGAGCCGCGGCGAGCGCTGTCCATCACGGGCATCAAGTCGCCAGGCGCTCGGTCCCCCGGCGGACCGCGAACACCAACCAATCCAATCTACGGCCCCCGCGATCCCGGCGGAGTTCCCTCGGCGCTCCGCTCTTGTTCCTGCCGTTGCAGGCTGCGATCCGCGGGCGGCGTGCCGTTGCTCAGGTTGAGCATCGGGATCGCCTTGCCGATATTCTCGATGGTCTTTCGCAGCGACGCCAGCGATTCATCCACGCTCTTGAGCGACGTCATCGCCGGTTCAAGGTGGCCCAGTTGCTCCACCGACTGCCGCAGATACCCGTTGGTTGTGTCGAGCCGCGCCAGGATCAGTTCCAGCGACCGGTGAGTCTGTGCGAGCTCTTCATAGAGCTGCGCCAGATGCTCGTTGGAACTTTGCAGCGCCTCGCCGGCGGCCCGCAACTGCGGCGTCACTTCCGCCAGCCGTTCCACCCCCGCCCGCGTCGCGGCCAGGTCCCGGTGCATGTCCCGCACGACGCACCCCGGCAACAGCACGAGCGCCGCGCACGCCCAAGCAACAACCCCGGTAGTAAGCCGCGGCGGTTCCCGCCTCCGCTCCATCCAGGAACCTCGCTCTTTTGCTTCGTCTTCCGAATGTGGCTTGGCCATATGTCACCTCGCACAAACAGACACCCCCGGCGGCGAGCGATCTCTCGCCGCCGGGACGATTGACCTTGAGTTCCCGCGCCCGGAACACCCGGCTCATGCGTGATGCCTCGCGGACGCCTTCCCTCACATCCGGCTGGGGCCCGCCGGCTGAACCGCCGGCCTGGTCACCACCGTCGGTGTCGGCACCGCCGACTCGGATGAGGAACTGATGTCCGTCGCGCCCGCCGCGGCGAAGATGTCTTTCGCCCGCTTGGTCTTCTCGGAAGATTCCGAGTGCGCCGAGATCAGGATGTTGCCGTCCTTCACCTTGCCCTCGTACCGCTTGGCCTCGATCTCAGGAATTCCCATGCCGATCAACGCACCAGTGATCCCGCCGACCGCGGCGCCGATGGCTATTCCGCTGAGCGCCGCCATGATCGGGCCGGCCGCGATGAAGGGCCCGACGCCGGGGATGGCCAGCAGGCCGATGCCCGCCAGCAGCCCCAGCGTGCCGCCCACCACGCCGCCGGAGCCGGCGCCGACCGTCGCGCCCTCCGGCGCCTTGGTGTTCTTCTCGTGAGCAAAGTCGCGGGTGCTCGACTTGTCCGGGAAGAGCACGGAAATGTCGTCGTCGCTGAACGCCGCCGACTGGAGCTTCCAAACGATGTCGTTCGCGATCTGAGCGGACGAAGCGATGCAGAAGACTGAAGTTGCCATGTGAATCTCCGATTGAGGACAAGTGATCGCTCTCACCCAACGGGTAAGAGCCGTGAAACCCTGTGATCAACCCTGTGATCAACACTCCAACGCCGCCGTTCCCATCCCGCGACGGAATGCGTCACTGGCGCCTCTGCCCGGACTGCCGTTGCGCCGCCGATCCGTGCGCATCGGGGCCCGGCTTTCGGTGCGCGGCGGTATTGCCATCGTCATCCGTGTCGGACGAATCGGGCACGGGGTTGCGGGACGGACCGTTCCTGGATTGCTTGCCCGACGCGGCCGCCGCGTCCTGATTCGATGTGTCGTCACCGGCGGAATTCGTTGGGCCGCCCGAGTCGTCGCGGCCGGGCTTCTTTCCGGTCCCGGCGCCCTGCGACTTTGACGCGGCGCCATCCGTCGCGCCCCTGGGCTCGTGACGATCACCGGGGCGCTGAGTATCCGCCCCCTTGGAAGGCGCACCCTTGGTAGCGCCCTGGTCGCCCTGCCGGCCGTCCGTCCGGGCAGTGCTCGCCTTCCCCTGATCGTGCCCGCCGTCACGTTGGTCGCGTCGTTTAGGATCCCTCTTGCCGTCGGGCGTTGGGCGAGTGTCCGTTTCAGGACGGTCGCTCTTCTGAACCGAGGCGTCTGAGTTGTTCTGATTCTTCATAAAAGTTGTTCCTTAAAGTGGAAAGTCGATTGATCGGACGCGGGCGGATTCCCGCGCTGTGCCGCCGGGCCCC
Source organism: Phycisphaerales bacterium (assembly GCA_044222845.1). Classification (GTDB taxonomy): domain Bacteria; phylum Planctomycetota; class Phycisphaerae; order Phycisphaerales; family UBA1924; genus UBA2402. The sequence continues at coordinate 2,369 of JBGAMO010000205.1, read as the reverse complement.
GGAACGCTTCAGTTAGTTGTGCTTCACTTCGAGTTCGTTGATGACCTGCGTGACGCCGGCGATCGCCTTGGCCTTGGACTCGATAGAGTCCTTCTCGATCTGGCTGTCCACCGGCCCCCTCAGGGTGACCACGCCCGACTTCTCCGTGATGATCTTGCAGTTCTGCGCGTTGACCGACATCGCCGAGTCGTTCATGATCGCTCGACGGATGTCCGCGGTGATGTTGATGTCCGAAGTGCTGTTCGACTGGTCCATCGGAGTCTTGGCCGGCGCATCCGGCTCCGCCTTGTTCCGGGCCGTGTTGTCCGGGGCCGTCGCACGCGGCGACGCGTCCGCCGGTGCGGCCGTGCGGCCGGTCGAGTTGGCATCCGGCCGTTGGTCGCAGGCGCCGATGAACAGGCTCATGGAGGTGAACGTGAGACCGAGTGTGAGTGGCGACTTCATCGCGAGTTCCGTTCTCGCCGCGATCCGCGGCGTTTGGTGAGATGGCAGGGACGCATCGATGCAGCGCATGTCGAGCGGTCGCAAAGCGATCCGCACCCCCTCATGCTCGTGCGCTACATGCATCCGCGAATAAGAAAGAAGATCAGAATGAGCGGGATGGGAACGCCCAGCGCCCAGAGAAGCACGGCCGGTCGCACTTTCCCCGCTCGCATCCGCGTTGAGGAGCGTTCCATCGGTAGCCGCGGCGCGGCCGCGTCTTGCTGAGAGTTCATCGGGTTCCTTTCTGATTCTGGCCTTCGCATCGATGTCGGGCTGCGGGGGCCAGGGGGTGTGTCACGACGCAATCAACGGTGCGCGTCGCGGGTTGGCTCCGTCGTTCAACTGACAGATGGTGACACACAACACCGCCGCGGCTACAGAGAAACTCTTCCTCACTTTGCACCCGCCTTCAACTCGTCCGCGCTGATTCACAGGTTGAAACGGCAACGAGCCGCCGCCGCACTCCGGTGGCCGTGCCGCTGGTGTTGTCGTACGTGCATCAGCCCCGACGCCCGGTCTGAACGGAGGCTCTGCGCAGTGAAGACCGGGATGGCGCGGAGCGGGGGCGGGTGAAGAGGGGATTTCAAATTTCAGGATTGCCGTGTAGAAAAGATTCTGCATCCCTGCAGACCAAGGCGCGAATAGAAGTATGTGCAGTCATCCGACAACTCCCTGGTGTTGATCGCCCGCCTCGCTCTTCGGGTCAGCCGACGCTGCATGAAGCCGTATGCGCACCCCAAGAGCCCTCAGACCTTCACGCAGCACCAGTTGCTGGCGTGCCTGATACTCAAGGCCAATCTGAGGCTCACCTATCGCGGGGTCGTGGATGTGCTGGCCATCTCTCCCGCGCTGCGAGAAGCCATCGGGCTGGCCACGGTCCCTCACTACACCACGCTGCAGAAGTTTGCCGCAGCCGAGGGCGTGCTCTCGGTGCTGGACGCGGTTCTCGCGGAGTTGGTGCTGCAGATGAACAACGGCCAGCCGCTTGCCACCGAGGATGTGGCCATCGATGCCACCGGTATGGAATCCTCCTGCGCCAGCGCCCACTTCATCAGCCGTTCCGGCAAGAAACGGTCCCGCTGGATCCGCGTTTCGGCGGTGGCGATCTGCACGGGCGCGCTCCCGGTGGCCATGTGCATCGACTGGGGACCGGGCAACGACGCGGCCCCGGCGCTGGGTCTGCTCCAGAAGGCCGCGGGGGTAGTAAGACCGGAACGGGTGTGGGGCGACGCCGCGTACGACTCCGAAACGCTGCACGAGTTCTGTCACGAGCAATGGGGCGCCCGCAGTTATGCGCCGCCCATCAATCGACGCCATTCCACAGTGATCCGCGGCCGCTACCGACCCGCCATGAGGACGCGTCCGGAGAACTACGGGCGCCGCTGGACCATCGAGTCGCTCTTCAGCGCAATCAAACGAGTCTGCGGTTCGGCGTTGACGGCTCGACGCGAGCGCACGCTCAAATCCGAAGCCGCCTTGCGGGTGGTCGCCTACGGCATTCGGCGTTAGGTGGAGCAACGACCCTGCGATCCTTTCAACAGAGCAATTTCAGGATTTGAGATTTCAGAGGGCAGGAGGGGAGAGGTCAGATTCAAGATTCCAGATTCAAGAGGCCGGAGATCGGAGGTCGGGCGGGGGAGGTTGAGAGTGCGATGAAGTTTTGGTGGTGCGTGCGCTGGGGATTTCAGATTTCAGGATTTGAGATTTCAGAGGGCAGGAGGGGAGAGGCCAGATTCAAGATTCAAAAGTCCAGATTCAAGAGGCCGGAATCCAGAGATCGAAGGAGGGAGATAGGAGAAGGGAGGTCGGAGAAAGGAGGTCGTAGATCAGAGGTTGGGCGGGGGAGATTGATGGTGCGATGAAGTTTTGGTGGTGGGTGCGGGGGT
>JBGAMO010000204.1:0-7623 GCA_044222845.1 Phycisphaerales bacterium | reverse complement strand
CGGCGGACGCCTTGATCGCCCAGTCAACGACCCGCTGATAGTGCGCAGGGTGAATCACGTCCAGCGCACCGTCTCTGGTCAAAGCTCTGGCCGCGGCCAACTTCCCATTGCCGCTGATCGCCGCTTGAGAAGCGAACACAAGCGAGTTCTGCCGATACCACCACTCCACGTTCGCGTCGTCCCATACCGGCCAACGAACCGCGTCGATGGGCACAAACCCGTTGCGTGCAAAGTGCGTGACCCAGTACGACGGGAATCGCTCATTGATGTGATTCGTACCGCCCTGAAATGGCAACGCCGCTGAGAAGAGCACCACCGGGGCGAGCCCGCAGAGTGAATCCACCAGGCCGTTCGCGGAGTGCGGCGGAAGATGCTCGGCGACTTCCATCGAAATGGCGAGATCAAATGTTCGCTGCATCGCGGGCCCGAGTGAACGCAGCACCGACGGGGTCAGCTTCGACAAGTCGGTCGCCAGGAACCGATCCGGCGGGATCTCGAGTTGTTCGCGATTGACATAGTCGCCGTCGATACCGCAAACGTCCGGCACTCCAAGCTGCAGTGCAGCGTTGAGCCACGCCCCCGCGCCGCAGCCGACATCCACCACGGAACGGACAGGATGAATCGCGAACACCAACGGAAGGACTCGCAGCGCAGAACGCCGAGATCCCTCGGAAATGCCCGAAAAGAACTGAGCTGTGTAGGGAGTGGACATGGAAACACGCAGACGCCTTCGATAGCCGACAGTCGGCGGTCAAAGGCCCATGGTAGTTCGAGATTCAAAATCAGTCCAACACCCCTCATAGGTCAGAAGGCCACACGCCCCCCGGCCTGCCCCACTATCCTTGTGACAATTCTCTATTCGTTCATTTTCAGGAGCGGTTCATGCGCAACACCCTTGTCCTCACCGCCGCGATTGCGGCCTTCGTAGGTCTCAGCGTTCCGACACTCGCCCAGCAACCCGCGGAAAAGGGGCCGGGCATCGAGAAGTTCGTCAAGATCCGAACCCCCGGTGCTCCCGCAATCGCCCCGGACGGCACGATGTACGTCCGCGATTTTCCCGAGGGCGTGTACCAGTTGTACCGCGTGAAGGGCGACAAGGTCACGGCTGATCACAAGGGCGAGAAACTCACCACCTACGCCGACGGTCTGGCCGGCTTCTCGATGAGCGAGGACGGTAAGAAGATTCTGCTCGCCTACGCCGCGGGCGGCAACGAAAACACGCAGGTCTCTCTGCTGGACACCGCCACGGGTCAGATCACCGATCTACTCAAGAACCCCAAGGTGCAGTACGCCGTGAACCACTGGCTGCACGACTTCAGCGGGTTTGTCTTCACCGCTAACGACGCGAGCCCGAACGACTTCTACATTTACCGCTACGACTTTACCGCCGACGGAAAAGAAAAGGTCACCAAGCTCCTGGGCAAGGAGGGTTCCTGGTCCGCTTCGGATATCTCCGCTGATGGCTCGCGCCTTCTGGTTGGTCAATACAGGTCCGCGTCCGACTCTCAGTTCTACGAGGTGGACGCCAAGACCGGCGCTCTCAACGACCTGACGATCAAACCCAAGGATGGCGGGACCGTCGCCGCGGCGCCCGTCGGTTATCTGCCCGGCGAAAAGTCGGTCCTGTTCGAGAGCGACATCGAGGGCGGCATCAAGAAGCTGTACGTGCGTGACCTTGCGTCGGGCCAGGTTACCAAGGCTATCTCCGAACTCGACGCGTTCGAGATCGACAGCGCCTCCATCAACCGCGATCGAAGTTTGCTCGCCGTCGCCACCAACGAAGACGGCTACGGCGTTTTGCACGTCTACCGCCTGCCGGGCTTCACACCCGTGGCGCTTCCGCAGATCGAGAAGGGCGTGGTGGGCGTGGCCGACCTCACGGGCAATCGGATCGTCTGGTCACTCTCCAACGCCCGCACGCCCGGGCTGGCGTTCGCGTACGACATCCCCGCCAAGGACGGCCCCGCCGGCCAGGCCCGCCAGATCACGACCCCGGACACCCAGGGCATCGATCTAGGCAAGTTCCCGCTCCCCGAACTCGTCAAGTACAAGGGCTTCGACGGCGTTGAGATCCCGGCGTTCGTCTACGTGCCCGTGGGCTACGCCAAGGGCACACCGATCCCCTTCGTCGTGAACTATCACGGCGGGCCCGAAGGTCAGCACCGCCCCGGCTTTGATCGCACTGTTCAGTATCTGGTGAGCGAGGGTTTCGGCGTGATGCAGCCCAACGTCCGAGGCAGCACTGGCTACGGCCGTGCCTTCCATATGCTCGACGATTACAAGAACCGCTGGAACAGCGTCAGGGACGGCGTCGACGGCGCGGCGTGGCTCGCCGCCAACGGCTACGCGACCCCCGGGAAGATCGCCACGTACGGCGGCTCGTACGGCGGCTTCATGAGCGTGGCGTGTCTTGTAGAAGACCAGCAGCGAGTCGACGCGGGCACACAGAAGGCCCGCCTCTTCGGCGCCGGCATCGATGTCGTGGGCATCGTCAACCTCAAGACCTTCCTCGAGCAAACCAGCGGCTACCGCCGCAAGCTCCGCGAAGTCGAGTACGGCCCCCTCACCGACCCTGAGTTCCTCACCAGCGTTTCGAGCATCTACAAGATCGACAAGATCAACGTGCCGATGTACATCGCCCACGGCCTGAACGATCCTCGCGTTCCGGTGGGCGAAGCCATGCAGTTGGCCGTCGGCCTCATGAAGCGGGGCATGGAGCCCGAGCAGTTCTTCGCCCCCGACGAAGGCCACGGCTTCCAGAAGCTGGACAACCGGCTCCTGTTCGCCAAGAAAATGAGCAAGTTCCTCAAGCACACCATCGGGAACTGACCCCCGGATGAGCCAGGACTTCACGACAGCGCGGCGCCGCGGCGGCCCATCGGGTCCTCACGGTGCTGCGCGTTCGCATTCGCGATCATCTCCGAGTTCAACGCCCGCTCAGAACTCACTCCACGTTCGCCCGCTCGATCACGCACGAACGGTGCGCGGCCTCGGGGCGGTCACCCTACCTATCCATCAGTTCCTTCAACAATGAAAAGAGCGAGCCATGACCAACGCCCGCATCATCGACGGAGTCGCCCTCGCAAACGTCTTCCGTGAACAGATCAAGGCCCGGGCCGCGTCCATCCGCCAGCGCGGCGGACGCGTGCGCCTCGACGCGGTGCTGGTGGAAGCCGGCGACAACTCGGCTCGCGTCTACGCTGAGAATCAGGCCAAGACGAGCCAGATGCTCGATATTGACTACCGCCTGCACAGGATTACCCCGGCCTCGCTCGAGACCGCGTTCGATGAAATCGCCGGACGCGTGCTGCTTCTGAGCAGCGATGAGGATGTCACGGCGATGATGCTGCACGTGCCCATGCCCCAGGGGGTGGATCCGTACCGCGTGCAACGGCTCATCGCCCCGGAGAAGGACGTCGAAGGCGTCAACCCCGCCAACATCGGCAACATCGTGTACGGCCGATCCTCCCTGGCGCCTTGCACCGGGCTGGCGGTCATGAAAATGCTCGAGTGGGTCTGGCAGCAGAAGCGTGCAGAGGGCGAGAAGGTGCATGAACCCACCATCCCCTTCCTGCGCGGGAAGGTCGCGGTGGTCGTGGGCGCCGGTGACGTCGTCGGCAAGCCCATCGCGGTGCTCCTGATGCGTCAGGAAGCCACGGTTATTTCTTGCAACAAGTGGACGCCCGGATTGCCCGAAATCGCGAAGACCGCCGACGTTCTGGTCGCCGCGGCCGGCGTTCCCGGGCTCATCACCGCCGAGATGGTGAAGCCCGGCGCCGTGGTGGTCGATGTTGGTGTGAACCGTTTCAAGGGGCCCGACGGCAAGGTCCGCACCGTGGGCGACGTCTGTTTCGATTCCGTTTCGCACACGGCGGGTTGGCTCAGCCCGGTGCCCGGGGGCGTGGGCCCCATGACGGTGGCCATGCTGCTGCTCAATGTCGTTGAAGTCGCCGAACGACGGCTCAAGTAAACACAATCAATGCCCTTCATTCATCCATTCCGTGCACTGCAGTTCCAGGGCGGCCGCGGCGACGTTTCCTCGCTCGTGGCGCCCCCGTACGACGTGCTCGACGCCGCGTCCAAGTCGGCCTTGTTGGCAAGGGACGCCCGCAACATCGTCGCGATCGATCTGCCGCACACCCCGGCCAAGGAACTCGGCCCCCCCACCGCGTACGCCGCCGCGGCGGCGACTTACCGCCGTTTCATCTCCAATGGCACACTGCGGCAAGCCGCCTCGCCCGCTATTTTTGCATATCGCCAAACCACCCGCACCGCGAGCGGCGTCTCGATGCGTTCCGGCATGGCGGCTTGTGTGGAAGCGGTCCCATTCGGTCCCCGGCCCGGCGGCGGGATTCTCCCGCACGAAGAGACCTTCAGCGGCCCCAAGGAAGACCGCCTGGCGCTGATGAACGCAACGCACGCGCAGATCTCGCCCATATTCGGCCTGCATTCCGACGAGCACGGACAGGCCACGTCGCTACTCCAGACGGTCATGAACTCACGCTCGCCCGACACGACCGCGGACATGGGCGACGGCGTGCTCCATGAAGTCTGGACGATCAGCGATGCCGCGACCATTCGCGGCTATCAGGATGCTCTGGCCAACGAGGACATCTTCATCGCCGACGGCCACCACCGATACACCACGCAGCTCAACTACGTCGCCAAGCTGAGCGCCACCGGACAACTCTCGACGGACCACCCCGCACGCCGGTGCATGATGGTGCTCGTCGGAATGTCCGACCCCGGGCTGCTCATCTGGCCGACGCACCGAGTTCTGGGCGGCATGAAGAACTACTCGCTCGATGCGTTCAAAGCCGCGGCGAAGGACGAGCTTACTTTCACGCCGGTCGGCGGCGACATCGCGGCGCTGGACGCCGCGATCGCCAAGGCCCCGGGCGAACTCTCGTTCGGCGTGTTCGATTTCCAATCACGCCGCGGCGAGATCGCAACCCCCCGCACTCCGGACCCTCTCGCATCGAGATTCCCGGAGAAACCGCGGGCGTGGCGAGAACTAGCCGTGGCGTATATCCAGCACGTCGTCGTGGAACGCATCTGCCAGCCGCTGCTTAACGACGGTGAGCCCGTGAAGTGGGCTTTCCCGCACACGATTCGTGAGGTTCAACAGATCGGCGAGGGAGTTGAAACGGGTGCGGGCGGCGGCAAGGGCTTCGCGCAGGTGGCGCTCATTGTTCGGCCGACTCCGCTCGCGGCTGTGCGGGAAACGGGCCGTGCCAATCAACTCATGCCGCAAAAGAGCACGTTCTTCTATCCGAAGCTGGCCACCGGCCTGTTCATCAATCCGCTTGAGTAGGCCGCGGCCGGTGGGCGCTCGCGGTGATCCCCGCGAACACTCCGGGACGGTGGTCGTACCCCGGATCGCCGGGGTGCAAACCGTCGACTTCGGGCGTTCGCCAGATGAGCATGACAATCCCCGCCGCGGCGAGGATCGCCCCGGCTCCCGCCACGCCCATCTGAATGCCCATCACCGGCGTCATCCGATCGCCGATCAGCCCGCCGATATACCCCGAGAGCACGGGCCCCAGGCCCATCACGCCGAACACGGCGGTGTTGCAGATCGCCAGCACCCGACCACGCATCGCGTCGGGCACGAGCAACTGCATCGCGGCGTACGTCGCGTTGAAACTGATGAGCCAGCCGGCGCCGCACACCAGCAGCATCGGGATGCCGATCCACATGCTCCGGGCGGCGCCGAACGCCGCCATGCACACGCCGCTGACGAGCACCGCGATCGGGATCAGATGGTGCTTGGGGTACCACTTTGGAAGCCCCCGCATCAGGAACGCGCCCCCGATCGCGCCCAGCCCCATCGTGGCTAGGAGCAGGCCGTACGTGATTTCCTGCTGTCCCTTCGGGAGTTCCCGGGTGAAGTACACCTCGCTGGCGTACTGCGGGAGCATGCGCTGCAGCGGGGCCCCGAGGAAGCCGTACACCGTCATCGCCAGGAACGCCGCCCACGGACCCTTGCGGTGGTAGATGAACGAGAGCGCTTCTCGCAACTCCGCCCACACCGACTTGCCTTCCACCCGCGGCGGTGCCGGCGCATCGGGCGTCGTTGACACGGCGAACATCACGCCCAGGAAACTGAACGTGTTGATCGCGAACAAGGCAAACGGACCGAAGAGCCCCAGCAGCACGCCGCCCAACGCGGGGCCGATGACACGGGCCATGTTGAACTGCAAACCGTTCAACACGATCGCTTCTGTGAGCTCCGCCCGCGGCACCAGCCGGGGAGTCAGCACCTGCCACGCGGGCACGTTGAAGGCCCCCACCGCGCCCAGCAATGCGGTGAGCGTCATGACGGTCGCGATGGTCGGATACCGGCCGTACGAGGCGATCGTCAGCGTCGCCGCGATCACCATCATGATCGCCTGCGTCGCGATCAACAGCTTCTTGCGGTTCACCCGGTCGGCGAGCACGCCGCCGACGATCCCCAGGATCATCATCGGCGCAAGCTGTGCCGCGGCGTGCCACCCCAACCACAACTGCGGTTTGTCCGTGGTGACATTGATCACCCACGAAAGGCCGACAAACTCCATGAGATTGCCGACGCTCGAGCCGAACGCCCCGAACCAGACGTTGCGGAAGTGGCGATGCCGCAGCACGCCCCACCGGGAGTGGTGCGTGTGACCGTCGCCCCGAGCCTGCTCGGGCGTCTGCGGAGATGGGGATGGCGTTTCATCCAAGGCGGTAAGTTTAGTGCGGATTCAGCGCCGCGACATTGCACCGCCGACTTTGATGCCCGGGATGGATCGCCGTGTCGCTCTTGATCGGTTGTGGCGTTCATTCGCCCGCAAAAACATGGGCCTTGCGACAGCGTGTCGCAGACATCGCAATTGAAGCGCCGTCCCGGGAACTTCTTCCCGGAACGGCGAGCAAATGTGTGTGCAAGTTGAAACAAACAAAACCGGTTCAGAACATCATGCCGCGGCGCTGCATCGCATGACTTTGAATCTTCGCACGCAGCCCGGGGTGATTGGCGAGGAACCTGCGGAACATCTTCGCGTGAGCGTTCATGCCGCCGCGGGAACCGCCCTGCATTCCACGACGAGCCTGCGGGCCATTGCCGTCCTGCGGACTGAATCCTTGAGGCCCGCCACCGCGAGGACGCTGGAAACCCGGAGCGCCTTCATCTGGTCGACCCTGCTGCATCGGTCCGGCCTTTCCGCCTTGAGGTCCGTCGAAGCCGCGGGGAGCATCGAAACCGTCGGGACCCATCGACCCACCCTGACCACGGCCGCCCCCGAATCCACGAGGACCATCGAAGCCCTGCGGACCCATCGGCCCGCCCTGACCACGACCGCCGCCGAATCCACGAGGACCATCGAAGCCCTGCGGACCCATCGGACCGCCCTGGCCACGACCACTGCCGAATCCACGAGGACCATCGAAGCTCTGCGGACCCATCGGACCGCCCTGGCCACGACCACCGCCGAACCCGCGGGGGCCATTGAATCCTTCGGGGCCCATCGGCCCACCTTGACCACGACCGCCGCCGAATCCACGAGGACCATCGAAGCTTTGGGGACCCATCGGGCCGCCCTGGCCACGACCGCCGCCGAACCCGCGGGGGCCATTGAATCCTTCGGGGCCCATCGGCCC
>JBGAMO010000203.1:0-7654 GCA_044222845.1 Phycisphaerales bacterium | reverse complement strand
CACTCCGCGCCAGACCAACGGGAACCGCCAATGGTAATACCGATCGCCGCTGGTGTCCGGACGTCTCTCGCCCGTGTGACCGCGACCCAAGCACACCGACGCTTGAACCGTGCAGTCAATTTCGAAAGCGCCACCAGCCACGGGCAGCAGTGAGGATAGTTTCCCTGATGCCCGATGCCCGATGCCCGATGCCCGATGCCCGATGCCCGATGCCTTCCGATCTAACACCCACCCAAAGCCCCCCGCCCCCACCGCAATCCACCGAAAAAACAAGCCCCGCACGCTGACGCGTTCGGGGCCTGCTCTCACTCTCTCGCGGCGTGTGGCGTAACTCTCGCTCGCGCCCGGGAAAAACCGGGCAAGCGGAAGGGCTCGGCGCACACACGGCCCTTCCGCCTCTGCCCGAATGATCGATCCCCGCGCCGCACCGTTGCACCCGCCTGATCCCGCCTGATCCCGCCTGATCCCGCTTGATCCCGCTTGATCCCGTTCTCCGGCGCCCGCCCTTCGCCCTTCGACGCGGGCGCCGGAGCCCGGGGATCAACTCTCTCTCCTCCCCACAATGGAGCGCGAGGCATCCTCCGGCCTCGCGCCCCGGTTGTCGCCCGGACGACGCTCCTGACGCCCGGACGTACTCACTCCCCTCCGCGGCGACTTCGTCGCGGTTCGTCGGCCCCTCCACGGGCTCCCGATTCTCTTCGTTTTCAGCCGGCCCGAGATGTGCGGCCGGCCGTCCCCAGATCTTTCGTCGCACGCGGCCGTGTGGATTGCACCGCTGCGAGCCATAGAGGTTCCGCAGCCCAGCCCGACAGTTGCATGTGTTTCCGATTCGGCGCGCGTGAAAACGACAAGCAGCGCCTATTGGGTGTATCAACTTACTCCACGCGCCCCGCGCGCCCAACTCACGCTTCAAATCTCCAAGAACGGAACGCGGCGGAACACGTCGGCTTGCTCCGGCGTCTTGGGTCGCCCGCTGCGTCGCCGTTGATTGCATGTTGCTCGCCGCGATTCCGCTTCTTGGGTGTGTTGAACACCAGGCGAGTCGCACGCCGCAGTTCCTTACGCATTCCGCCATTTCTTCTTGAACTGGTGATAAAACGCCATAACCGCTCCCGAACGTCCGCTCGGCATCCGCGCGCCGGATGCGGCACGTGCCCCGGAGGCAGATGCCTCGAACCCCGTCACTACCTGATACCACCGGTTCAGCCGCCGACACCCCGTGCAATACGCCAGATGCACCGACAGCCCGAACCGAGCCCCCGCCGGCAGATCGTGATCGCACGCCCGGCTGATCACCTCGCCGTGCTCGCGGCACGAAGCGCGCGCGCACCGAAATAGCCTCAATGATGAACGTGATCATCGCGTCTTCCTCCCCTCTCCCATCCAGCGCGTCCGCAGACACAGGCGCAGCAATTCCCGCGCCCGGTGCAGCCGCACCCACAGGTTCTGCGGCGAAATGTCCAGCAACTCGCACACCCGCTCCGACGGCGTCTCGCCGATCACGCCCAGCTCGAACGCCTGCGCCGTCGGCGCCGGCAGGTCCTTCAGACAACTCTGCAGAATCCGCCCAAACTCCTCGCGCTCACCCGGCTTGGGCTCCACCACCGATTCCGGCATCACCCGCCACTTGCCCCGCTCGTCGTAGCACTCCGACGCGGGCCCGTGCTCCTCGATCGACGCCACGTTCCGCCGCCGCTGCACGTCCGCCACCTTGTGACGCAGTATCCCCGTCAGCCACGACAGCAACGAACTCCGCCCGTCGAACTCCCCCGCGAAAACCCCGCCAACGCCGCGGCGAAAGTCTCCTGCAGCACCTCTTCCGCGTAATCAACCCGGTTCAGCCGCGACATCGCGAATCTCCACAGCGATTCCCCGTGCACGGAAAGCCACTGATCAGGCGGAAGCTCTTGAGAGCGTGACGAATTGTTCTCCATCATGAGAGTCCGCATCCAGACTGTGAGTCGCGGTCGGCAGCGAATCCTTACACGCTGTCCCGACGATCAGACAATAGGTACCAGCCTCTTGAACCACCGCGACCAACAGCAAATTCGACACACCTGGTTTTCCCCTTTACTCCTTGATCGCATTGCACGCCGCCCATCCATCCGATATTCTCGCCACGCTCTCTCAGCGGGCCGCGAATTCCCGTCGCGTGCTGGCTCGGCGCCCACCCCGCCATCGCCCCGCCCGCGCTCTCCATCACCGCCCCGCCGCGCGGACGCCCTGTTCCACGCTGCGCGATTGCTCGCGCCCGCCGCCGCGTGGCTCGTCGCCCTCTCGTACGACATCGGCCGCGTCCTGGAACCCAGCATCGGCCCCGGACCGCGCGACGATCACGCCGTTCGGCCCGGCCTCGTCGCGGCTCGCCTTCAATGACGCCCGCCCCCGCCCCCCACCACCCCCCCACGCGCCCCAAGCCCCCGGCACATTCCGCCTCGCCGACTTCCACCCCGACGATCCCGCCTTCGTCGCCGGCGTCCGCCGAATCATCGAGTACATCCGCGCGGGCGATGTCTACCAGGCCAACCTCGCCCACCGCCTCTCCGCGCCCTTCTCAGGCAGCGCCCGCGCTCTCTTCCACACCTGGGCCCGCGCCGTCAGCCCGCTCCTGGGCGCGTACCTGGAGTTCGACCTCGCCTCCACCCGCTGCGCCATCCTCTCCGCCAGCCCCGAACTCTTCCTCTCCTTTGATGCGCACTCCCGCCGCGTCACCACCCGCCCCATGAAAGGCACCCGCCCCGGCACCGCCGACCCCGCCGAACTCGAACGCTCCGACAAGGACGCCGCCGAACTCAACATGATCGTCGATCTCATGCGCAACGACCTCGGCCGCGTCTGCTCACTCGGCTCCGTCCGCGTCGACGTCCCCCGCGCCATCGAACGCCACGGCCCCTCCTCCCGCGGCGTTCTCCAAGCCACTTCCACCATCTCCGGCGACCTCCGCCCCGGCCTCGACCTCGCCGACCTCCTCGCCGCCACCTTCCCGCCCGGCAGCGTCACCGGCGCGCCCAAAGTCCGCGCCATGCAGATCATCGACGAACTCGAACCAGTCTCCCGCGGCCCCTACTGCGGCGCCATCGGCCTCATCCGCCCCGATGGCTCCGCCGAGTTCGCCGTCACCATCCGCACCGCGCTCATCCAAGGCACACCCGGCCCCCACCCCGGCACCTTCTCCCACGCCACCCTCGACTACAGCGTCGGCGCCGGCATCGTCGCCGACAGCGACCCCGACTCCGAATGGCAGGAAACCCTCGTCAAGGCCGCGGGCTTCTTCGCCGCCGCGGGGTGCCCGCAACAACCCAGCGCATGAAAAAGGGGCCGAGCGTGTTCCGCCCGGCCCCTGTTCGTTGCTCGTTCACTCACTCACACGCCCACAGCCTTGCGGCTCTCGTTCAACAACCGCCGCAGCACCGTCTGCAGCACCCCGCCGTTGCGGTAGTACTCCGCCTCCACCGGCGTATCGATCCGGCACTTGGTCGTGAACTCCACCTTCTTGCCGTCGGCCTTCGTCGCCGTCACCTTCACGTCGCACCGCGGCTCCACCAACCCCTCGCCGCTCACGTTGAGGTGAATGTCGAACGTCTCGTCGCCGGTCAACCCCAGCGACCCCGCGCTCTGCCCATCCGCAAAGCACAGCGGCAGCACGCCCATGCCCACCAGGTTGCTGCGGTGGATGCGCTCGAAGCTCTCCGAGATCACCGCCCGCACGCCCAGCAGCAGCGTGCCCTTGGCCGCCCAGTCGCGCGACGAGCCCATGCCGTAGTCCTTGCCCGCCAGCACCACCAGCGGCGTGCCCTCGGCCTTGTAGTTCATCGCCGCGTTGTAGATGTACGTCACCGCGCCCTTGCCGGCCTTGGACATGTCCTTGGTGTAGCCGCCCTCCACCACCTTGCCGTCGGCGCCCACCGCCAGCTTGTTCTTCACCCGCACGTTCGCGAACGTGCCGCGGGTCATCACGCGGTCGTTGCCGCGCCGGCTGCCGAAGGAGTTGAAGTCCGACTTCCTGACCCCCAGGCTCTTGAGGTACTCGCCCGCCGGGCCCTTCTCCGTGATGTCCCCCGCCGGCGAGATGTGGTCCGTCGTCACGCTGTCCGCCACGAACACCAGGCACTTGGCCCCGGTGATGGGCCGGTGCGCCCCGGGCTTCTCCGTCAGCGTCTCAAAGTACGGCGGGTTCTGGATGTACGTGCTCGCGTCGTTCCACTTGTAGAGGTCGCTCTTGGAGACCGGCACCTTGTTCCACGTCTCGTTGCCGCTGAACACGTTGCCGTACTGCTTGCGGAACTGGTCCGGCGAGAGGCACTGGCTCTTGGCCTGCTGCACCTCGGCCCACGTCGGCCACACGTCCTTCAGGAACACCGGCTTGCCGTCGCTGCCCGTGCCCAGCGGCTCGGTCGACAGGTCAATCCCCACGCTCCCCGCGATCGCGTACGCCACGCACAGCGGCGGGCTCGCCAGGTAGTTGGCCTTCACCGCCGGGTGCACGCGCCCCTCGAAGTTGCGGTTGCCCGAGAGCACGCTCGCCACGCACAGGTCACCTTCCTTGATCGCCGCCTCCACCTCTTCCGGCAGCGGGCCGCTGTTGCCGATGCACGTCGTGCACCCGTAGCCCACCGTGTAGAAGCCGATGGCGTTGAGGTCCTCCGACAGCCCGGCCTTGTCCAGGTACTCCGTCACCACCTTGCTGCCCGGCGCCAGGCTGGTCTTCACCCACGGCTTGCGGGTCAGCCCCTTCTGCCGCGCCTTGCGGGCCACCAGCCCCGCCGCGATCAGCACGTCCGGGTTGCTCGTGTTCGTGCACGACGTGATCGCCGCGATCACCACCGCGCCGTGCGTGATCACGCTCTTCTTGCCGTCGGCGTGCGCCACCGTGCCGAACGAGCCCATGATCTTGTCCCACCCCATGCCGAACGACGTGTTCCCCATCGGCGCCGCCAGCGCCTTGGCGAACTCCGCCTTCACGTTCTTCAGTTCCACCCGGTCCTGCGGACGCTTGGGCCCCGCCAGGCTCGGCTGCACCGTCGCCAGGTCCAGCTCCAGCATGTCGGTAAACTCCGGGTCCGGCGTGCCCGGCTGCCACCACAGCATGTTCGCCTTGCAGTACTTCTCCACCAGCTCCACCGTCGCCTCGTCGCGCCCCGTGAACCGCAGGTAGTCCAGCGTCACCTGGTCCACCGGGAAGAAGCCCACCGTCGCCCCGTACTCCGGGGCCATGTTCGCGATCGTCGCCCGATCCGGCACCGACAGCGCCGCCACGCCCTCGCCGAAGAACTCCACGAACTTGTCCACCACGCCCTTCTTGCGCAGGATCTGCGTCACCGTCAGCACCAGGTCCGTGGCCGTCGTCCCCTCCGGCAGCTTGCCCTTGAGGCGGAAGCCCACCACGTCCGGCGTCAACATGTAGATCGGCTGGCCCAGCATCACCGCCTCGGCCTCGATGCCGCCCACGCCCCAACCCACCACGCCCAGCCCGTTGATCATCGTCGTGTGGCTGTCCGTGCCCACGCACGAGTCCGGGTACGCCACCTTCTGCCCGTCCTGCTCGCGCGTCCACACCGTCCGCGCCAGGTACTCCAGGTTCACCTGGTGCACGATCCCCGTCGCCGGCGGCACCGCCCGGAAGTTCGACAGGCTCTGCTGCCCCCACTTGAGGAACTCGTACCGCTCGTTGTTCCGCTCAAACTCCTTCTGCGCGTTGATCGTGAGCGCTGTCGCGCTCCCGAACGCGTCCACCTGCACGCTGTGGTCGATCACCAGGTCGCACGGCACCAGCGGGTTGATCGCGTTGGGATCGCCCCCCAGCTTCTTCATCGCGTCGCGCATCGCCGCCAGGTCCACCACGCACGGCACGCCCGTGAAGTCCTGCAGCACCACGCGCGCCGGCATGAACGGGATCTCTTCCTTCACCGGCGCCTTGGCGTTCCAGTTCGCCAGCCCCGACACATCATCCGCCGTCACCACGAACCCGTCCAGGTTCCGCAGCATGCTCTCCAGCAGCACGCGGATCGAGTACGGCAGCTTCGCCACGTGCCCGATCTTCTGCTTCGTCAGCGCGTTCAGGTCGTAGTAGGTGTATGTTCCGGCTTTGGTAGTGATCTGTGAGCGTGCATTGAACGGATCGGGACGCGGCATGGGGCTTCTCCTGAATGGTGGCCCATTTTAGCAGCAGACAAGCAGGACTTGGGATTCGGGATTCGGGAATCGGGATTCGGAGTTTGGAATTTGGAATTTGGGATTCGGAATTTGGAATTTGGAATTTGGAATTTGGAATTTGGAATTTGGGATTCAACCCATCCCACCGTCCATCGCATCACGCACCCAACCCCAAGATCGGCGCCGCCACCGCCCCGCCCAACGAACCCCCCCTCACCCCCTTGACTATTAAGTAAGTGAACGCTAACATAACCGCGGTCGCTGCCACTTCCCGGAGGTTTCCCAATGCCGCTCCAACGCACCCTGCTCCGCGCCATGCTCTGGACTCTCGCCGCCGCCGCCGGCGTCGGTGTCCTCATGATTTTCGTCCCCGGACGCGAGATCACCGGCCGCCTCTTCGCCACCGGCATCATCACCGCCATCTCCATCGCCGTGGCCATGCCCATCGCCAAACTCCTCGACACCGAACGCCTCCGCGTCGCCGGCCTCGCCGGTTTGGGCGTCATCGTCTCCACCTTCGTCACCGCCCTGCTCGCCGTCTGGATCGGCCTCCTCAAATCCAGCCTCGAGGAAAAGCTCGGCCTCACCGCCTTCGCCATGGGCGTCTGCGGCATCGCCGGCTCGGGCATGCTCGCCCTGCGCTGCACCCCCGGCGGCAAACTCAGCGGCTACACCGGCCTGGGCTGCGCTCTCGCCGCGTTCCTCCTCCTCATCGCCGCCATCTGGGCCAACTCGCTGGGCCTCTCCTCCTGGAACGACGAACTGGTCCAGACCGCCGGCCAACTCGTCCCCCTGGGCCTGCTCGCCATCGCCTGCCTCTTCGGCATCGGCGATGGCCGCCCCGCCTGGCGCATCCTCTGCGGCCTGGGTGTCCTCGCCGCCCTCGGCGCATTCCAGATGGGCATGGTCGGCGTCTGGATCAAGCCCGGAGGCGATCCCACCTGGTTCGCCCAGTGCATCATCCTCGCCGCCACCATCGCCCACGCCAACCTCGTCCACCGCATCCCCCTCCCCGCCGGCCAGCGCTGGCTCTCCCTGGGCGCCATCGGCGCCATGATCGCCACCGCCGCCGCCGTCACCGCCATCAACTTCACCACCCGCGGCTTCGATACCCCGCCCGGCGATCTCCTCTCCCGCATCGCCGCGGCGTGCGGAATCGTCACCGGCTGCGCCACCCTCTCCCTCATCGTCCTCAACCGCTTCAACAAGCGCGCCGCCCCCATGGCCTCCGCCGCCCTCTCCTCCTTCACCTCCCTCCACCTCACCTGCCCACGCTGCCACCAGAAGCAGAACGCACCCATCGGCACCTCCGGCTGCACCGGCTGCGGCCTGCTCCTCTCCGTCCGCATCTCCGAACCCCGCTGCCCCGCCTGCAACTACGCCGTCCTCGACCTCAAGTCCGACACCTGCCCCGAATGCGGCGGCAAACTCTTCCCCCGCGGCGTCGCCATCCCCTCCCTCGACCACACCGACCCCCTCACCGCCCCCAACGCCTGACCAC
>JBGAMO010000202.1:0-7651 GCA_044222845.1 Phycisphaerales bacterium | reverse complement strand
GGGTGGCGGGTCTCATGCGGCCACCTCGCCGATGTATTCCTCTTCTTCGATCGAGCCCTCGCCGCGGACGAGTTCGAACAGGTCGGCAAGCATCGCCTCGGCGGTGGGCCAGCGGCCCGCGCCGCGCCCGGTGACAACCGTGCGGGAGCCATCTTCCAGCGTGATGACGCAACAGTTCTGTTCATCATGCACCTGCGCGAGCGGATCATCGCTGGGAAGGATGAGCGGGGCCACCGCGGCGTGGGTCATGCCGCGGGGGCACGTGATGTGGGCCACCAGCCGGATCGCGCCGCCCTGCGCCTGGGCCTGCGCGGCGTGGTTAGGCGTGAGATGACCGATGCCCATCTTCTTGACCTGGTTGGGGAAGATCGGGTGGCCGAAGGCCTCGCGTGCGAGGATGCACGCCTTGGCCGCGGCGTCGGAACCGTCGATGTCGGCGCTGGGATCGGGCTCGGCGAAGCCCGCGGCCTGCGCCTTGCGGATCGCCTCGGCGAACTCCACGCCCTGGGCCAACTGGCCGAGCACGAAGTTGGTGGTCCCGTTCACCACGCCCCGCACGCTGGCGATGCGTCCGCGACGAGCCGCGGCACGCACGGCCTCGATGATCGGCACGCCGCCGCCCACGCTGGCGCTGTACAGGAGCCGCGCGCCGGTCTGGCGGCGGATGCCGGTGAACGTGTCAAACTCCGCCGCGAGCACGGCCTTGTTGGCCGTGACCACATGCTTGCCCTTCTGCAGCGCGCCGCAGATCAGTTCCTTGGCGGGCATGAGGCCGCCCATGGTCTCGACGATGACGTCAGCCCCGCTCGACAGCACCGCGTCGATGTCGGCGGTGAGGAGTTTCTCGGGGATTCCGGAGTTGGCGTGCTTCTTGACGTCGCGCACACCGACCTTGACGACCTCGAAGAACGCGGGCAGGCCCTTGAGTCGCTCGTAGACGCCGCGGCCGACGATGCCGGCGCCGGCGAGGGCAACTTTGATGGGCTTGACCTTGGCGGGCTTGTCGGCGAAGTGGCTCTTGCCGCCCCAGACCCAGGTGGCGACGCGGTGGCCCATGCTGCCGACACCGAAGTTGAGGCTCACGTCGCGGGTGTACCGAACCGCCTTGTGCTGCACGATGCCCTCGGGCAGGTTGAGCACCTCGTCGTACGACACGCGCTCGTAGCGTTTGGCGTTCTTGTTGGTGGCCGGGTCGGCGTCGTAGAGGCCGTCGACATCCTTGATGAGCACGCACTGCTGCGCCCCCAACTGTCCGGCGATGAACAACGCGGTGAAGTCCGAGCCGCCCCGGCCCAGCAGCGTGACGCGCCCGAGTTCATCGCGCCCGACGAAGCCGGGAACGACGAGCACCGGCTTCTGCGCCAGCGCCCTGCGGACGTTCTCGACATCCAGGCCCGACGGCCGCGAGTCGGTGGGCAATCCAATGGTCTTGAGGCCCATGCCGGCCGAATCCAGGATGTTGACCGGGATGCCGGCCTGATCGAGCGCGAGGCCCAGGAGCGCCACGCTGTTGGCTTCACCCAGCGACACCAGCGACGCGGTGGCGCTGGGGTCGGCGGCTTCGCCGTACTTGCGGGCGTGGTTGAGCAGCCGATCGGTCTCGCCCGCGAAGGCGGAGACGACCGCGACCACCAGGTGCCCCTGCCGCACGTAGCGGTAGATCTCGTGCACCGCGTGGGGCAACGCACCTTCCACGGGGAGGATCGAGCTGCCGAACTTCAGGACTGTGATGGGGCTGGAGAGGTTCGCCATGACGTGTGTCTCTTGTCTACCCCCGGTTCCGGGCAGGGGTAATGAAGCATACCGGGAAGTCGAGTCGCCGAACAGCCGCGAGTGGTCTTGAAACTTGATGTAACCTGTTTCATCAGGAAATACGAGCCGCATGGTCACACCCCCACCTTCTCCGCCGGTGCGGAAGCGCGGTGCTGGCGCGGGACCTGCACGTCAATATCGGGTGTCTCGGTCACTCGCTCTAGCGCCTGATCGAGGTCCGCGATGATGTCTCGGGGACTTTCCAGTCCGACGGAAAGACGGATGAGGCCGTCGGTGATGCCCGTGGCTTCGCGCTGGGCGCGGGGCACGTCGGCGTGGGTCATCGTCACCGGATGGGTGATCAGCGTCTCGGCCGCGCCCAGATTCTCCGCGAGCGAACAGAGCCGCACGGAGTTCATCACGGTGGTGCCCGCCTCGACGCCGCCCTTGACCTCGAACGACACCAGCCCGCCGAAGAACCCGCCCGTGAGCACCGAGAGACGCGACGCGAGCCGGCGCTGCACGAAGTTTGTGAGGCCCGGGTAATGCACCTTGGCGACCTTGGGGTGCCCGGCCAGGTGCTCGGCCACCACCTGCGCGCTGCGGGAGTGCTCGCGGATGCGCAGCGGCAGCGTCTTGAGCCCGCGGATCGTGAGCCACGCGTCGAACGGGGCCTGGATGGAACCAACGGTCTTGCGGATGAGACGCAGACGATCGAGCAGCGCCGCGTCACGCGTGCAGATCGATCCGCCCACCGTCGCGTTGTGCCCTTCGATGTACTTGGTCGTGGAGTACAGCGCGATGTCCGCGCCCAGGTCCAGGGGCCGCAGCAGCGCGGCGGTGAGGAACGTGTTGTCTACAGCCAGGGGCAGGTGCTTGGCGCGGCACACCTGTGCCACGCCCTCGACATCCGCGAGTTTCAGCGTGGGGTTGCCGGGGGTCTCGATGAAGACTAGCCGCGTGTTCGGCCGGATCGCCGCGGCGACCGCGGCCGGATCGGACGCGTCCGCCGCGGTGGCGCTGATGCCCAGCGGGGCGAGCACGATGTTCAAAAGGCGCGTCGTGCCGCCGTAGATCACATCGGACACGACGACATGATCTCCGCTCTTGAGCAGCGAGAGGAACAACGCCGTGATGGCGGCCATGCCCGTGGAGAAACAGACCGCCGCGGGCGCGTTCTCGAACGCGCCCAGCGCCGCTTCCAATGCCGAGACGGTGGGGTTGCTGGCCCGCGAATAGGTGTGACCCTTGTGAACGCCGACGGCGTCGTGCACATAGGTGGTGGACTGCACGATGGGCGTAAGGATCGCGCCGGTGGTTGGGTCGGGCCGTCTGCCGCCGCGGATGGCGAGCGTTTCGAGCGAGGCGCGTTCGAGGTAGTCGGTCCGGGGATCAACGTTGACGCTGGAATTGGACATTGCCGTGTTCTCCACGGCATCCAGAGGCTTAGCCTTTTGCGCGAATGACGGGCAACACGCCCGTTATTTTGCCGCAACCAGCACTGCGCCGGTCGGCCACATCGCTGCCCCTCAAGGGGCTGGCTCGGCACCGCGGCGGGGATTTTAGGAATCCGCTCGGTTGCCGCCCGAAGCCTCCAACGGCTCCGGGACTCTTGATGCACGTGAAAGCATAGCGATGCACGAGTGCGTGTCAAGCGGCCCGACACCGAGAAAACCGGTGAAAAGCCCTGCTTTTCGCCGTAATCGCAGCCGTTTCGACGACTCGGACCCCCGGAATGCTCGCCGTCGCGCGGCGGCGGTAGCACGTCCGAGTCGCAGGGCTGCAAACACAACTCGCGCATAAACTCCATCTCCGAACTGTCATCGATCCGCCGCATGCTCGAACAAGCCGCGAACACGATTATCGAAACGCTCCCCGGCCCGCGCACCAAACGCAAGCTGATCAGCATCTGCACGCCCGCGTACAACGAGAAGGACAACGTCGAGGCGTGCTACCGGGCGGTCAAGGAGTTCTTCGAGACAAAAACCACCAAGTATGACTGGGAATGGGTCCTGACGGACAACCACTCCACCGACGGCACGTTCGAAAAACTCAAGGCCATCGCCGCGGGCGATCCACGCGTCCGGGGCTACCGGTTCTCGCGCAACTTCGGGTACCAGCTCTCGATCCACACCGGTTACATGCACGCTGCGGGCGACGCCGCGGTGCAGCTTGACTGCGATCTGGAAGACCCACCGGCGATCATCGCCGATTTCCTGCGATTGTGGGAAGAGGGCAACGCGGTGGTGTACGGCATCCGCCGCACGCGGCAGGAACCCTGGCTCATCCAGCGGGCGCGGCGGCTGTTCTACTGGGGATTAGACAAGATCAGCGAGGATCACCTGCCCCGCGATGTGGGTGATTTCCGATTGATCGACCGGCGCATCCTCGATGAACTGCGGCGGGTGCGCGACCCGCACCTGTACCTGCGGGGCCGCATCGCGACGATGGGGTTCAAGCAGGCGGGCGTGCCGTACGACCGCCACCCGCGGACGGCGGGGGTCAGCAAGTTCAACTTCTGGCGGTTGTGCTCGCTCGCGTTGGACGCGACGCTGAGCCACTCGGTGGTGCCGCTGCGCATCGCGACCTTCATGGGCCTGGCGTTGTGCGCCGCGACGCTGCTGCTCATCCTGGGCTACGCGGCGGCGCGGCTCATCTGGGGAAGCCAGTGGCCCGCGGGCTTCACCACCACCGTGGTGCTGATCCTGATGGGAATGGGGATCAACGGGCTCTTTCTGGGGATCATCGGCGAGTACCTCGCGCGCATCTACCAGCACCTCAAGGGCCGCAGCGAAGTGATCGTGATGGAAACCGCCGGCATGGCCGCTCAACGCGCCGGCGAGCAGTTGCCCCTCTGAGAGACGGAGTGGGCCGGGGTATTCACCCGCGCAGGGGTTTGTTCACCGCGCCGGGGTTGGGCACTTCGACCTCATCCACCGTGGTCCTGCGGAGCTTGACCGGCCCGTCGGGCGTCTCGCGGACGGCCTCCTGCACCTTTCGGGCGACCTCGATGCGCTTGGTGGGCGAGGGATCGGTGCTCACTCCCTTCCAGATGTGCCCGAAGAACTCACCGAGTGATCGCATCGTGGTTTTCTGCCGGCCCGGCATGGGGGAAGGGTAGTTTCGCGTTTTCGCCGGGTGGAGGGGGGCGGGTGCGATAATTCGCTTGTGACTAACCGATATTCTGATACACTTTGGAGGACGGGCGGGCCCGGTTCCGGGGTAGCCGCCTTCGTACATCAATAGTCGGGGCCATTCTCGCAGCACCTGGCCCGCTCGTTTGGGGTGAAAGGTCTTTTTTCATGCGCATCGACAAGTTGCTTCGTTCAGTCTCGGGCAATCGCCTGGCGGCCGCCCTGCTGTCTCTGCTGGCCGCGTTAGGCGTGGCGCTCGCCCAGGATGAACAACAGGGTCAACCATGGACGGGCGAGCCGGGGATCACCGAGACGGTGGCGCAGATCATGGCCCGCGAGCCCGCCGATACCGGCCCGCTGGAGCCCAAGACCACGGGCAAGCCGCAGCGCATCTCCGCCGACCGCTCCATCCTGCCCCAGTCGCCTGATTCCCCCGCAGTCGCGGCGTGGCCCCCGCTACCCCCCGGCGTGAACCCCGTCACCGAGCGCCTCGCCGGGTACGGGCAGCGCAGCCCGCAGGTGCTCGGCACATCGTTCAGCGCCTTGCAGCTCTCGGAGACCGGCGCACTCCCGCCAGACACCATGGGCGACGTCAGCCCCACGCAGATCCTAGTGACGTGCAACGGCCGCATCAAGGTCTTCAGCAAGTCGGGCGTCCTGGGCTCGCTGAACGCGGGCCTCAACACCTTCTTCAACTCGGTCCGCAACAGCTCGGGGACCAGCGATCCCTACACCCGGTTCGACCGCACCAGCGGACGCTGGTTCATCGGCGCCATCAACGTCTCCACGCCCAACCGCGTTCTGCTGGCGGTGAGCAACAGCGACACCATCACGAGCACCTCGAGCTTCACGTTCTTCCAGTTCCAGCAGGACCTGGTGGGAACAACCCCCAACGCGGACACCAACCAGTTCGCCGATTACCCCTCGCTGGGCGTGGACGCCAACGCGGTGTACATGGGCTGCCGCATGTTCAACCCCAGCTTCTACAACTGCTCCGCGTGGGTGATCCGCAAGAGCAGCGTGCTGGGCGCGGGGCCCATCGTCGTGACGGCGTTCCGCAGCCTGATCGTCGGCTCCGTGGGTCCCGACGCCCCACGAGGCGTGAACAACGACGACCCCGCCGCGACCGTGGGCTACTTCATCGGGGCCGACGCGGGCGCCCTGGGCCGGCTCGCGCTGCGCCGCGTCTCCAACCCCGGGGGCACCCCCACCATCTCGTCGAGCCTGTTCGTCAACGTGCCGACCACCACCGAGCCGGTCCTCGTGCCCGCGCAGGGCAGCACGGTGGATCTCGAAGCGATCGACGACCGCCTGCTCGCCGCCGAGATCCACACCAACCGCATCACCGGCGCGCAGACGCTGTGGACCGCGCACCAGATCGAGGTCAACGCTTCGGGCGTGGCCACCGTGGGCGGCGGACGCAACGGCGTGCGGTGGTACGAACTGCAGAACCTGGGCGTGACCCCCGCCTTGCGGCAGTCCGGCACGCTCTTTGACTCGGCCGCCACCAGCCCACGCTACTACTGGATGGGCTCGGTGGGCATGTCGGGCCAGGGCCACATGGCGCTGGGAACCTCCTTCGCCGCCACCGACGAGTTCGTCGGCGCCGCCGCCGCGGGCCGTCTGTCGGGCGACACGCTGGGCACGATTCAATCGCCCACGGTCATCATCAACGGCGTCGCGGCGTACACGCAGACCGGCGGCGGCACCCGCAACCGCTGGGGTGATTACTCCCACACCGTCGTCGACCCGGCCGACGACATGACGATGTGGACCTTCCAGGAGTTCGTCAACAACCCCAACTCCTACGCCGTCCGCGTCACCAAGTTGCTGGCGCCCCCGCCCGCCACGCCCACTTCCTGCTCGCCCAACTCCGTGCAGCAGGGCGCGACCAACGTCAACCTGATCGTCACCGGCACTTCCGTCTCGGGCTCGGGGTTCTTTGACCCCGTCGCCGCGTTCCCCAACCACATCGCGGCGAGCGTCTCGGGCACCGGCGTCACGGTCAACAGCATCACGTGGAACAGCGCCACGCAGGTCACGATCAACGTGTCGGTAGCCGCGAACGCCTCGGTCACGGGGCGGACGATCACCGTCACCAACCCCGACAGCCAATCTGTCACTTCTGCCTCGAACCTGCTGACCATCACCAGCAGTTGCTCGGCGCCCGCGATCACCACCCATCCCACGGACGTGACCCGCTGCACCGGGACCAGCGCTTCGTTCACTGTCGCCGCGAGCGGCACCCCGACACCCACCCTGCAGTGGCGAAAGGGCGGCGTGAACATCTCCGGCGAAAACGGCACCACGCTCGTCATCCCCAGCGTCACCGCCGGGGACGTGGCGTCGTACGACTGCGTGGCCACCAACGCCTGCGGCAGCGCCACCAGCAACGGCGCGATGCTCACGGTGCAGACCGGCCCGGGCATCACGACGCATCCCACATCCCAAACGGTGTGCGTAGGCGCGCCCGTGACCTTGACCGCCGCGGCGTCGGGAACCCCCGCGCCCACGTTCCAGTGGCGTAAGGACACCACCAACATACCGGGAGCAACCGGCCCGACGTTCAACATTCCCGCCGCGTCCACCGGCGACGCGGGTAATTACGACTGCGTCGCGACCAACGCCTGCGGCAGCGTCAACACTAACGCCGCGGCCCTCACGGTGAACACCGCCCCGACTGTCACGGGGCATCCCGCCCCGGCCACGGCGTGCTCGGGAGGCTCGGCCTCGTTCTCGGTGAGCGGCACGGGTACACCCGCGCC
>JBGAMO010000201.1:0-7662 GCA_044222845.1 Phycisphaerales bacterium | reverse complement strand
TCGTCGCGCCCCGCTGGGGTGACGGGGTGGAGAGGGAGTCGTCGGCGAGATAGAGAACGTCCATCGCGGCGAAGTGCAGGGGGGAGAACTTGCGGGCGGTCACTGCCATTGGGGGGCTCCTTGGGGTTGCGGCGGGGCGATGAGCCAGCGCCAGGGGGTGGGTGGTTCGGGCGGGGCGGGGTCGTCGATCTTGTCGGGATCCATGACCAAGAGCCAGCCGTCGCCGCGGTCAACATTCGGGGGAAACCAACGCACGTACTGCCGATGCCACAGGCCGGGGCGTCCGGGGACGGGGCGGTCGATGCAAATGGGGTCGGGGTAGCGGGTCTTGGGCTGATCCGCCAGCAGCAGATTGCCCAACTCCTGCCCGTGTCCGAGTCGGTAGACGTTGCTCATACCTCCACCCCCATCCCCCCAATGCTCGGCTCGGGCGCCAAACACCCCAGCAGCCGATGAATCGCGTGCTCCAGCGCCTTGCCGGCGAGCCGGATCGCCTCGTCCTGGTCTCGCTGCACGCGACGGAACGCGCCCGCGTTGTACCTGCACGGCGGCAGAGTGGCGGCTCCATGCACCTCGATGAGACCGCCCCGCCATCGGCCCGTTACCCCGCATTGGGTGGAGTTGTCCTGCCATGTGTACCACCGATCGCCGGGGATGATATCGGTCTCGTCGTCGATGCGAGCCCGAGCCCATTCCTTTGGCAAACCCTTCCATTCGCAGCATGTTTGGTGGATTTGGAGGCGTTCGGCGGGTGTTTTCAACTCAAACCACCGGGGCATCGGGGGGTCTTTGAGTGGGTTTTTGGGGTGTTGAGGGTCGCACCAGAGCGCAAACGGGCTGCCGCGGTAGATCGACGGGTCCGGCGGGACGAATCCGTCGGCGTCGCTGCTGGTCAGGATCGTGATTGTCGCAAGATCGGGTCTGCCGCGTCCCATTGTGGTCTCCAGAGTGCTCACTCGCCCCTCCAATCCCCCGCCTCGGGCCATCGCAGCCGGGCAACGTCGGCCACCGTGGCCAGCCATCGCACGCGGGCCGGGCCGGGCGGCAACAGAAGCCCAGAGAACACCGGAACCCCGCTGCACACCTCCGCGAGATCGCCGGGCAGGGCCGACATTGCCCCGTAGACGCACAGCCGCAGGCAATCGGCGGCAAGGTCCGCCGGCATCTCGCGCTCGGCCAGGCTCACGCCGCGAAACTGAGCAACGAGGGCCGCAGCTGACTCGACGCCAACGAGGGCCGCCGTCTCGTCCGCCGTGATCCGGCACTGTCGCATCCGCAGGGTCTCGCTGATGGGTAGGTGCAACACCCCCACCGCCTCGCTCCCGGCCACCATCGCGGCAATGTCCCCCAGCCCCTCGACCAACCGCAGCCGGGCGCCGAGCCCGGGGCCATCGGTCGCGGCGACGTACCGGCCCACCCACCAAAGGCACCACTGGCCCCGCTTGCACGCCGACCACGCCGACGCGGGGTCCAGACCGCTCAGCCGGGCCCACTCCTGCCCCTCCTCGCACGCCCCGGCCGCCTGCATGATCCGGCTCGTGGGGGTGTGGGGTGCGGGGGTTGTGCCCGTCGCGGGGGCTGTCGGATCGCCGTCGGGGGTGTCCGTGGCGTCGTCGGGGGCGTCGTCGGGGGCGTCGTCGGGGGCGATGTGGGGGCTTGCGGTCATGGTAACTATACAGACCTGTCTGTCTTGTCTGGAGCGAGACTATACAGGTCTGTCTACCTAACTTCCGTCAGTGTACCGCACCGCAACCAACCAGTCAACTTGGGCGCGATTTTGACGCTTTCCCTGCAATGCTATTGACATTTGGTCCGATGATTGGTACGTTTGTACCAATGGCCGTGTAGCAGCGGTCTCAACACGAAAGGGAACCCCATGAATCGCAACGAGTGTGCGGCCTTCATCGAGCGCATGGCGCGCCTGATTGGGCCCGGATTCCACCCAGACACAGCGGTCGATGACTACTGGCCGCCGCTCCCGGCGGAGGTCGCTGCCGGGTACGAGTCCAAGATGCAGGAGTGCTACCGCGTCCTTGGGACGGGTGTCTACGACGTGGCAGAGGATGCCGTCCGCGGCATGATGCGCGGGGTGGCGGCATGATGACGCCCCTTGAATACAACCGCCGTCTCCCCCGCCCGGGTGAGTACGCCCGCTCTTGGCGCGCCCTGCTGGCGATGGCCCCCGATGAGATCGTCAGCGTGCCCGGGTGGGTGGTGAATATGCCGGGGTGGGGGCGGCAGTCTGTTCCCGTCCATACCGCCCTTGGGGCCTTGCGGGTGGCCCTTGATGCCCGCATCAACGCTCGGGCGGGGTTCGAGCCCCGCGAGCCGCGGGAGGGCACCCATGCCCACCTGCGTGACTCTCTGGCCGCCCTGAGCCGCAACACCCGCCGCGTGCGCGTCTACCAGTTCGAGACCCGGCAGGCCCGCGTCCGACTCGGGCACCTGCTCGCGTCCCGCGAGGACTGACTACCCACCTGCCCGGCGTGGGACACCACCCCGGGCGGATTCGTCCGCCAGAAGCGGCGACGGCCTAGCAGGGCCGCTTACTCGAAAGGTCCGAACCATGATGATCCGTTACACCCTGTCCGCGATCCCGGCCGAGCAGTCCCCCTCCGATCCGTCCTGCGTCACGATGGAGATCATGGGGCGGCGCCACAAGGGCGTTGGGGAGATGGTCGCCAACGACTTTCAGGGCATCCGCACCGCCTGCAAGGCGTTCGCGCGTGAGACGGTCGAGGCGTTGGGCTGGACCGGCGCCCGCGTCGATGCCCACCATGTAGGCGACCGCAAGCCGCGGGGCTGGGACAAGGCCCGCAGCCTGACCCATGCGTACCACTTCGCCCCGGCCGCCGTGCCGGCGGGAGCCTGATCCCTTCCCACTCTACAGGAGCACCCCCATGACGTACACCATCGTTGAAGTCCAGGAATGCACCCGCCTGCGCCGCTGGGTCCATGTCGTTGAGGCGAGCAGCCCGGAGGAGGCGATTGCCAACGTGAACGCGGGCCTTGCCGATCTGTCGGGCGATCACGAGATGGGCCGGACCCTCGGCGACGAGGACTTTGGCCGCTCCGGCTTTGCGGTGCTCGCGGGCGACACGAGCGAGCACGCGGACGCCGCGACCAAGGAGTGCATCGAGAACCTGCGCGACGCCGCTTACTGACCCCCACCCCACCCCGCGATAACTCGCGGGGTGCGGCTTTGAACCTACCCGCTCGTCGCGGGCTTGAAAGGGACCACCGATGAAAACTCCGATGAAAACCGTCCGCGCCGACACGAGCGGCAATCACCAAATCATCCATGTCGAGACGGCCTTGGGCATCGTAAACATTCACGTAGGCTTGGCCGACTTGAAGGGCCGCAACGTGGTAACGGTTGAGATGATCCCGTCAAACTGCGTCGGCGAGTACAAGGTGCAACGGATCGGAAACCGCTTGCGGCAGTGCTTGAAGGCGACGAACTGATCTACTCCCCCGCGGCTCAACAGTCGCGGGGCGGATTCCCCCTCAGAACTTGCCGCGCGTGGGGAGCGGCGTGGAGTGATGCGACATGGCTATCGAAATCAAGTGCGTACTTCGGGACTCCGAACAGAGATGCCACGATCTGACGATCCTCGGAACTGTCGAGGACGGCGTAATCGTGCGTGCCGACATGCCCGCCCGCATGGAGTGTATCGGATCGCGCATGGTGCGAGGTTGGAGCAACTGTGACGATACCGACGCACTGGAGTACAAGGACGACGAGTGCGCGTGGTCGATTTTCGTGTCCCGCGCCGAGGCCAAGCGGATCGGACTCTAACCCCTCGCCCGCTCGCCAACGCGAACGGGCTGGATTCCCGCGATTGGGCGGGCATGGAGAATGACGATGGCGAAGGAAACCGATCTGTACGGCGCAAAGATGGCCGCTGTGGTGCGATTCCAACGGGCGATCACGAGGCTTGACGACGTAATCGGCGGACGACGGCGCGGCAAGGTTGACAAGGCTGAGGAGCAGGTCCGCACCGCCGCCCGCAAACTGCTTACGTACGTTCTCGGCACCGAGCCGACCCCCGAGCAAATCGAAGAGGCGATTCAGCCGTAACCCGCCGCGAGGCAAGGAGCAACGCACAATGACCACCGCACACACACAGCCCCTCAACCCGTACGCCGTGGCCGATCTGTACAACGCCCTTTCCGCGTTGGTCGCTGCTACCGAGGTTGCGGGGCCGACGCTTTGCGGGTTTTGCATGAGGCACCACACGAAGCACGGGCGAGATTGCCCTGTGGTGTCGGCCCGCGCCGCACTCGCCAAGGCGCGCGGCGAGCAGACTGCGAAGGAGGCGAAGCAATGAAACTCACCGACCGACAGATGAAAGCCCTGAACCGCCTGATTGACGCGGCGCAGGAAGTGCGGTCTGGTTGCTTGCTGGTTAGCAGCAACGACACGAAGGCCGACCTTCTCGAACTCTCGATGCGATGGGAAAATATTCTCGACAATGCGTTGCCGCTTGCCTACGCGGTGCGTGAGGAAGCGGGCGGGGAGCGGGCGCCGCGACTTGTGCGGACAAACGAGCAGCACGCGAAGGGCGGTGGGGAGTGAGCGGCTCCTGGTCCGCCTACGAAATCTCGCATCCATCAACCCCATACCACCCAGCGCACAGCACTTGGGCTATCCGCCACACCGACGGTCGCACCGCGGCAACCTTCACCAACAGGGCTGACGCCGACACATGCGCGCGGATGATGGCCGATCTTCCGAGCGTACCGGCGATCCTCGCCATGCTGTGGGACATCAGGCCGCACCTGATCCTCATGGTGGCCTATGGCTACGACGATGGCTCCCTGGCCAAACTCAACTGCCTGATCGCCGCCCTTGAACCCTCCCCCACCCCCTGACAACAAAGTACCCCCCGCGTGGTAGCAGCCACCGGGGGGCGCGGGCGGCGCGGGAAAGGTACCGGCCACCGACAGATCGTACTCCATGACCCACTCCCCAAACGACCCCATGCAGGTGATTCGCGCCCAGGTCCGCGATCGCATCGCCGGCATGGGGTACTCGGTCCACTCTGTTTCGGTCGCCGCCCACGTCCCCTACCAGACCCTCGCAAAGTGGTTGCGGGGCACGCGGGCGTCGATCCCCCTCGAATCCCTCCGCCGTGTCGCCTTGGTGCTGGGATGGTCGCTGGTGACGCCGGCGCCGAGGCTGGAGGCGGTCCCGGGGTGGAAAGTCACCGCCTCCACCGCGCCCCAACGTCAAACACCCTCGCGTCCAGAGCCCAGCGCCCCATGAGGATCGCGTCGGCCACGTTGCCCGCGAGCGTCTTTGGGCCCAGGCTCTCCGGGGTGATCCCGTACAAGTGCGCCACCAGGGCGACCCGCTTGGTCTTGTGCTCATCGTCCGCCGTTGACCCCAGACCCCGCGACCACTCGTCCGCCGGCACGGTGCAGAGCACCGGCGCGGGGTCGTGGGAGCGGCGCCAGGCGTCCGCGGCGTGCAGGGCGGCTCCGACCGCCATCCCGTAGGTGGGCAGCGTCATAGCCGATCTGCGTGCCTTGGGGCCGCCGCGGCGTGTGGCGAATGGGGTTTCCACACACACCACCCCGGGGGACAACCTGCCCAATACCCCCGCCACCTCGCGGCCGATGGTGAGCACCCGCGCATCAGGGGTCGCGTCCCGCTTGTCGGGGCGGATCGTCCCCATCTCGATGATCGTGCGGTCGGCGCCGAGCATCGCGTATCCGGTGCATTCGCTGGAGGGGTCGAGGGCGAGGATCATGCGGCACCTGCTTTCGGGGCGCTGGCCGCCGGGGCTCCAGCCTTGGCCATCTCCATCGCCTCGGCTTCGCGGATCAGGTTCAGAACGGGGGCGTGGCTGCGATACCCTACCGCGCGGGCAATGTCCCACGATGAATACTGGTTGCCCCGCCGTTTGCCTTCGGCGTGCAGCCACCGCACCACGTCGGCCCGATCGTCAATCGCCTCGTGGTCCCGATAGAGCGTGTCCGCTTCGGATCGCTCGATCAGCCGGCTGTAAGTAATCCCCAGCGCCACGCACGCACGTTTGGCCGCCGCTACGCACACCTCATCGGAGCGCATGGCTGTGGCGGGCTGCTCCCGCATCGCCAGTTCAATGCGCAGGAGGTCGATCTGGTTCTCCAGGTGCGCGATGTACTTACTCGCGTCTCTGAGAGCCGCGCGATGCGCCTCGATGATGCCGCGGGCGTCCAATCTAGGCCCCTCCCAACTTATCCGACGCCGCCACAAGCGCCGACTTCATGCGGGCAAACTCGCCCTGCACCTTCTCCAGATTCGCCGCCTCCTCGTCGCGCAGTTCCTTCGCCGCCTTGTACTCGGCCTCCGCCGCCGCCAGCGCATCGCGGGCCGCTTGTATCTTCGCACCGAACCCGGACAGTTGCGCGGCGATGACGAGCAGATCGCCCCGCACGGTTTCCTCTTGGGCGTGCGCGGTCTGGGCGCTCACCTGATTGGGCTTCGGGGGCGTGTAGACGACGGGGGTTGCCTTGCGGGGGGCGATTTCTGGCGGCATGGTCTGCTCCTGTGCGATCTGCTTCGCGGGTTCGACGTAATCGGACGGCGGTTTCAGTTCGGAGAGTTGCACGCGCAACGTCCTGGTGCCGACGCGGATCGTCGCGCGTTTCTTATTGTACTGGATGATCTTGGAAAGCGACGGTGGCCCGCCGTCCCGGTTGGCGTTGTTGAGCATCACCCTTCCGCCGTACTGGAGGTAAAGGATGCGGGCGGTCTGTTCGGTGATGCCCCAAGGGGTACTACTCATGCTGGCTCCTTGTGTATTTCGTCACTCATCCCCACCCCCCACGAACAGCGGCGCGTCCACGACCTTCGGGCTCTGGTACGTCAGCGGCTTCTCCGCACGGCAGATTCTGTCGCGTGCGACGTTGAAATAGTGCTCGTCAATCTCAACGCCGATGAAGTTCCGTCCGGCTTCAAGGCACGCCTCTGCGGTTGCCCCCGACCCAAAGAACACATCCAGAACGGTTCCACCAACCGGGCAAGCCACTTCGATAATGTCGCGCATGAGCGCGACGGGTTTCTGTGTCGCGTGGTCGCGCTCTTTGCTCGGTTCCGTTGCGTGCCGAAGTATGCCAACGCCATACACCGAATCGTCTTCGGGCGTGAAGTCGCGCGGCCCGTTCGTCGCCCACACCACATACTCGCACTGCGCCCTGAATCTTCCGGGGTTTGGCCTCGCCTGCACCTTGTCCCAAGGCACGACACCACGCCACACCCAGCCGCCCGCTTGAATGGCATCGGTGGCGCATGGCAGTTGCCGCCAATCAATGAACATACAGAGCATCGCGCCGGGCTTGCACGCTCGCCTCGCCTCCTCCAGCCAAAGCGAACACCACGCCACCCAACTACGTTGGTCCCGGTTGTCGCCAGCGAACGAAGCGAACGCCGTCTTTACGTCGCTGCTTTGGTACTTCGTTCTGGTGGTCGCGTTCCTGTCCCCGCGAGTGAAACCGCCAGACGAGTACGGCGGGTCCGTGACAATGGCGTCAATCGACCCATCCGCCAACGTCGGCAGCACCTCGCGGCAATCGCCACGGTAGATGACGGCACGGCCACCGCACAGTTCCAAACGCTCAACGCTCATCGACGGCACCCGCTTTCGTGTTGACCCGCGCGAGGGTTTCCGCGAT
>JBGAMO010000200.1:0-7666 GCA_044222845.1 Phycisphaerales bacterium | reverse complement strand
AGATCGGGCACTCTCCTCGCTTGAGCATCTCGATCTTGCGCGGATCGACATCGAGGCAGAAGACGTCGTTGCCCGTGTTGGCGAAACACACGCCGGTGACCAGACCCACGTAACCCGTCCCGACCATCGTCAATCGCATCGCTTGCTCCGATCTCAGAACTCTCTCTTCCGCCGAACTCTGCGCGTCATGGCAAACCCCCGGCGGCTGTTTAGGGGGCGAAGTATAAGCGGCACAGGTGTCGCTTCCCTCATCAATCGGTTACGTTTTCTCGCGGCGTGAGCCGCGCCTACCACTGTCCCCACATGGCGCGCCACAAATCCAACAAAAGCCCGTTGACTGCCCGAACCGCGGACAAACATCGCCTGTATGAGTGGGCGGTGCAGTGCCCGGAGGCCGACCTCGACTTTGCGGACAGGGTCTTCCGCCGGACCCGGGGACGTTTTCCTTCAAGCCTGCGTGAAGATTTCTGCGGCACCGCGGCGACGGCGAGCGAGTGGGTCGCGAGGCGGAAAACCAATACGGCGGTGGGTGTTGACCTCAGCGGGCCGACGCTCGCTTGGGGCAGGGCGAACCACGTGTCGCGGCTCTCGCCAGACGCGGCGAAGCGGCTCACGCTGCTGTGCCGGAATGTCCTCTCACCTGGCAAAGGTGCGACGGAGATGGACATGATCTTCGCGATGAACTTCAGCTACTTCGTCTTCAAGGAGCGGGAGTTGCTGCTGCGGTATCTGGATTCGGTGCTGGGGTCCCTGAACAAGCGGGGCATGCTCGTGATGGACCACTACGGCGGCTACGAGGCGATGATGGTGCAGCAGGAGCGCCGGCGGCAGAAGGGATTCACATACGTGTGGGACCAGGCCTCGTACAACCCCATCAACGGCGACAAACTGTGCCACATTCACTTCGAGTTCCGCGACGGCTCCATGATGAAGCGGGCATTCACGTACGACTGGCGTCTGTGGACGCTTCCCGAGTTGCAGGATGCGATGCGGGAAGTGGGCTTTCGCAATGTCACAGTGTACTGGGAAGGGGATGACCGCAAGGGCGGGGGCAACGGCGTCTTCCGGGCGCAGAAGGTGGGCGACCCCTGCGCGAGCTACATCTGTTACGTCACGGGCGACCGCTGACCCGCTCCACCACTCACACAGGGGGCGCCGTGCTACACTGAAATATGACCGCGCCAGCCGCTTCCAACTCAGGGGCCGCGAAATGGGCCGCGATATTCCTGCTGGGCTCGGCGGCGGGCGGAGGACTTGTGTACTCGGTCGCGGCCCGCGTGCCGTCGGCGGGGAGCGTGGCGACAACGCCCCCGGCCACTCAGCCTGCTGCTCAGACGGCTCCCAGTTCGCCCGTGATCGTGCAGGTCATGCCGCAGCCTCCGACGGTGTTCTCTGTGCCGGCGCCGCCGGTTGCACCAAGTGTCGACGCGGCGAACTCCACGCATCCCGCACAGTCGCTTTCACCCGCTTCACCGGCGCAGCTGCCCGCGGCCGCCCCTATCGCGGCCAGCCCGACGCCGCCCGCGGCGTCGCCGTCCGAAAGCCCGGGGACTGAGCCGCCCAAGGCAACGCCGAAACCGATGCCGGTGGCGGCCCCGGCACGCAAGATCAATATCAACACGGCGAGTTCGGCGGAGCTCGAACTGCTTCCGAACGTCGGGCCGGCGCTGGCCAAACGCATCGTCGAGGATCGGGAGAAGAACGGTGCCTATCGGAACCCGCGAGACCTCACAAGAGTTAAGGGCATCGGGCCCAAAATACTCGACAAGATCCTGCCGCTCGTCACGATCGAAAAGGAGCCTGGCCAGCGGTGAGTCTGGCGGGGCGGACCTATCGGGCGGACGTCTCGCGTGTGTCCCTCCGAAGAAACCTTACAGACCCGACGCGTCGTGCGCAAGGCAATCCGAAAAGCGATTTTTGATTTGCAGCCGGGCGAATGAAATGGACACTTGCGGTCGGCCCGATGGAGCCTCTTGAAAGAGCCCCACGGGCGTCACGCCACGCCGCGTCGGTCTTGATGGAGCACACCAACGATGTTTCCCGCGACCACATTGAAACGGCTCGGAACCCCCAGCGCGGGCTGGATCACCAGGGCCTCGAAGGCGCTGGCCGCGACGGCGATCATCGCCGCCGCCTGGCCGGCGATCGCGGCGGATGGAACGTCGGAACCCCCGACGAGGACCGGACCCTACACCGCTCACTGGGGCGTTACGACCAGCGACATGGAGCTGCGCTGGGGCACCGGAATCGACTGGTCGGCGCGGATGGACTTCGGCGGCGTGCCGGTGAAGCGAGACGTCCTGACGCTGTACGAGCACTGGTTCGCCCTCAACGTGCGCGAACAGGGCATCCAGATCACCAAGGATGACGGCTTCTACGAGCGGTACGACCGAACGCTCGCGACCGTGCTCGATCAGCGCGTGCCCCGCGGTTTCGACGGCTGGGTGTGCCTGGACATCGAGTTCCTCGCGGTGTTTTATACACAGCGCACGGGCGGGCCCACGACCTACGGCGCGAACGAGGGCTGGGGCGTCAGGTACTTCGACCTGTGGTACGACTACCTGCGAACCCACAGCCCTGAACTGCTGGCCAACAAGACGGAGGCAGAGGCCGAGGCCGTCATCAAGGAGACGTATGAAGCCGCCGTTCGCGACTGGATGGTCCACACGATCACGAAATGCAAGGAGCTTCGGCCGGGGACCAAGTTCGCGTTCTTCGGCATTCCCGCCGGCTCGCGGCACCGCCAGTACAACGCGCCCGATCCAAACAAGTGGAAGCTGCAGAACGACTCCGCGGCATGGTGGGTGGACTCGGCGGACGGTGTCTTCGTCGCGATCTATCAGAACAGGTTTACGGTTCCTCCCGGTGTGACCCCGCCATCGATCAGCTACCTCACGGTGGAATGGGGCCGCGACTGGACGATGTCGAACATCCGCGAGGCCCGCCGCATGGCACGCGGCAAGCCGGTGTACGCCTGGGTGTACGCGAAATACATGGAGAACGTTCGGGACCACGCGGGTGAGTTCCTGGATCAGAACGCCCGAGACAACGAGTTCCGCGTTCCCAAGGAAGCTGGCGCGGACGGCATCATGTTCTGGGACTTCCTCCAGAACGAGCAGGACTTCAATGCGCTCCAGAACTACATGACTCAATACGTGGTCCCGATCCTGCGGGACACTGTGGACGTGCCACCGCCCCCCCCGCCACCGCCAGGCGATCCTGCCGGAGGCGATTCCGGGGGTGGCGCCGGTGGTGGCACAGGTGGAGGCGGCACGGGTGGAGGGACTGGGGGAGGAACGGGCGGTGACTCCGGCGGCGGTGCGGGTGGCACGGGCGGCACCGGTGGTACCGGCGGCACTGGGGGAACCGGTGGTGACTCAGGCGGCACGGGTGGCACTGGAGGTACCGGTGGTACGGGCGGCGCCGGGGGCACCGGTGGCGACTCAGGCGGCACGGGTGGCACCGGAGGTACCGGTGGCGACTCAGGCGGCACGGGTGGTACCGGAGGTACCGGTGGTACGGGCGGCGCCGGTGGTTCCGGTGGTGACTCTGGCGGCACGGGTGGCACCGGAGGTACCGGTGGTACGGGCGGCGCCGGGGGCTCCGGTGGTGACTCGGGCGGCGCTGGAGGCACAGGCGGAACCGGCGGTGGTTCCGGCGGCGGCGGCGCGGGTGGAACAGGAACAGGCGGTGACTCCGGAGGCACCGGCGGATCTGGTGGCTCTGGCGCTGGTGGCTCCGGCACGGGTGGAGATTCCGGCGGCGGTTCCGGCGCTGGTGGCACCGGTTCCGGCGGCGGGAGCGGCGGGTCGGGCACCGGCGGTGACTCTGGTGGAGGCTCCAGCGGCTCCGGCGGTGGCTCCGGCGGCGGTGCCGGTAGTGGCTCAGGCGCTGGGGGAGGCGGCTCAGGCAACGGCGGCGGGTCGGGCGGCGGCGCGGGAGGCGGCGGCAACCAGCGCAACGCGTCCACGCCGGCGTCGAATCCCGGAGCGCGTCGCGTGGGTGTGCAACGAGCTTCCCGATCGCTGAACCTGCGCACACCGATCAAGGTCGTCGGGCAGACGACGCGTCTGAATCGATCGATCGGCGGCGTGCGGGTCGCGAGCACACCTCAGAGCACGAAGAACCGCACGACCAAGGTCGTCGTGCCGAAGCCGGATCGTCGCGACGCGAGCGTTCCTGAGAACTAAGCGGCAAGGTCTAACCATTCACGCACGAACAGGCACGCCCCGGGGCGTGCCTGTTTCTTTGGCTTCGATCGCCTTTGACGCTTCACCGACAGCATCAGCGGCCGGCGTGCCTGCACACCAATTCAAAGGCGTCGTGCGCCCGGATGCCCTCTCGCTGCATGCGCCACAACGGGTGCGTGCGGTCGGCGATCCGGAGTGTGGGCCGGGTGTCCTGATCACCGAGTTGAACACGCAC
Source organism: Phycisphaerales bacterium (assembly GCA_044222845.1). Lineage (GTDB taxonomy): Bacteria > Planctomycetota > Phycisphaerae > Phycisphaerales > UBA1924 > UBA2402. The sequence continues at coordinate 3,241 of JBGAMO010000200.1, read as the reverse complement.
GAGCATTCCGCGCGTGTTCGGAACCCCCGCGATCCGGTTCGCCAGCCTCGCTTCGAACGGCGGCTCGCCCGTGCCGTCCAACTCCCACAACTGGAGCGTGCGTTCAAAGTGAGATCGCCGCACCCGAACCCACGGCCCCCAAGCGAAGTACTCCCCGGCCCGATCGATCAGAGGCAGCATGAGCACCGCACGCACGTAGCGACGCCGGTTGGTGGCGCTGCGCCGAGGCGGGATTTCACACAGGTCATCGCTCTCGAAGCACTTGGCTCGACGTGCAGCGGAGAGTTTCTCAACCGCGTCGGGCCTGCGAAACGCGCAATCGGGAAGCCCGGGATGCCACTGGCCGCACGAATCGCATTGGAACCCTCCGTCGAACATGGTGGCCGACGATAGCAACCGTCACGGACTCCCGCCACGGTCAAAGACCATGCCCGTGCACCGTCAACACTGGAATCAGCAACCGCCGGCCGCCCACACCGAGAAAAAGCGCATGACGTCCTCGCCATCCGTGCCGCCGTCGTAGTTCACATCCGCGAAGGGCGAACCGGTCTCCCAGGACGCGAAGAACGCCTCGACGTCCAAGCCGTCAATACCGCCGTCGGCGGTGAAATCCGCCGGGCAATCATCCGTAGGCGTCAGCAACAGCGGGTAGTACCCGGAGAACGCCAGGATCTGCCCTCCGGCGTTGATCGCGTACGCGGCGGTGATCTGCCAACCGTCGGCGATCGCCTGGCGTGAGCGCAGTTCGTTGAGGTTCACCATGACCCCGCCGAACGTGACGAACGCCGCCGTCGAGCCGTCAGGTACTTGCGAATACCCCACCACGGTTCCTGAATCGTTCATTCCCGCGGCGGCGCTCGCTCGACCGCCGAGCGTGCCCAGATCGGTCTCAACGCCGGAGACATCGCGCAGCCAGGCATGAAACACGGGGCCGACGGGCATGCGGCCGCAGATCCTGCCGGCGTTGTCGATCGAAGCGGGTTGAAACGCTCCCAAGTTGTGCATCTGACCATCCCACAGGAAACCTGAGACGCCGCCCGCCGTATTGTCCCCAACGCCCACGACGTAATCCGAATCGTTGACGGCCGCGGGGCGCAATCCGTTCACAAACGTTGGATCCGCGGGCCCCAGTTCCGCCACTCCGCCGTCGGAATACAGGTACACGTGCAGCTGCGACAGCGACGCGTCGGTGCGTCCCGTGACGTGACCTGAGTTGTTGATGCCGGCGGCGTCTGTGTACGTGCCTGCGACCGGTGGGACCACGGTCACGATGCCGGCATCACTGATCGCGGCACGGGACACGAAGTTGCCGCCCACCATCCCGGCGCCGGAGATCACAACGGCGCCGGCATCGTTGATCGCACAGTTGGATTGAGATGAGAAACCGGCTTCGGCGAACTCCTGTGGAAAAACCACGCCGCGATCCGGGTACCACACGTATGCGCGCCATTGCGAGGCGCCGGCGTTGTACACGCCCGCCACAACCCCATCGCGGTTCAGGCTGAATGTGCGGCAGAACTGATTGCCCACCCCAACGTTGGTTACCGCATACCGCATCGTCGATTGCGCATCCGCCCCAGCACTCATGAGCAGGACCGACAGGAGGAGTCCGACTCTTCCAACTGTCTTCACCGATTGCATGACGTACATGTCCCACCTCACGATAGAACTCCCGGATTTGCTGCGGTCTACAACACGGGCACGCACGCGGCTCAAAACTCTAGGCCCGGCCCCCGCCCGCCGGGCGCTGCAACCGAACTTGCGGCATGGATGATGTACGCGACAAACTCCGGTGGTCGGGCCAGGAACCGTGGGACTTGCGAATCCCGCTTTGGCCCAGAAATCCGTCCTCCGCCGCGCCGAAATCTCACCTTCCCGCCTTTCTCAAGTGGTCATACCCTGAGTGATAGTTGGAATCAACCGGGGGCTGGCGTCTGACCCGTTGCGTGCGTTCGCGGCGGCGCTGTGTGCCCGAGTTGCGTTGAACGCGAGGGTCCGGCATCGATGGGTGAGCCTCGAAAAGCCCACTTGGATACTTCCGCGGCCACGATGATGGGCGTGGGTATCGGTGCGTCGTCATCGGCCTCCGACTCCGCGACCATTGTCGGCGGATCGTCGCAATCCTCCGCCGCCGATTCGGCGACCATCGTCGGCGGCGTCGTCATCGACGTTTCTTCATCGGCGGCCGCCTCGGCCGGCTCTTCGACGCTGGCGGGGGGCGCCCGCTCGGATGACGTCTCGGGCCTTCCGGAAAAGATCGGCAACTACAGAATTTTAAGGCTGATCGGCGCTGGCGGTATGGGCGCGGTGTACGAAGCCGAGCAGGACTCGCCGCGGCGGACGGTGGCGCTCAAGGTCATGCGCGGCGCGCTCTCCTCGCCGCAAGCCGCGAGACGGTTCGAGTACGAGTCGCAGTTGCTCGGCAAGCTGAGGCACCCGGCGATCGCGCAGGTATACGAGTCGGGCACTCACACGGAAGCGCTCACCAACCTCGCGGTGCCGTACTTCGCGATGGAGTTCATCCCCGACGCCCGGGAACTCACCGACTTCGCGAATGAACGGAAGTTGGACCTGCGGGGCCGCATCGCGCTGTTCCAGGCGGTGTGCGACGCCGTGCAGCACGGGCACCAGCGAGGGATCATCCACCGGGACCTCAAGCCGGCCAACATACTGGTTGACGCCGCGGGCGGACCCAAAATCATCGACTTCGGCGTGGCCCGGGTCTCCAACGAGGAGCAGGGCGGCAAGAGCACGCAGAACACATCGCCGGGCCAGATGATCGGCACACTGCAGTACATGGCCCCGGAGCAATGCGGGCCCGACTCACTTGACATCGACGTTCGGGCCGACGTGTACGCGCTGGGTGTTGTGCTCTTCCAACTGCTGACGGGCAAGCCGCCGTACGAACTCGAGGGCAAGAGCCTGTTCGAGGCGGCCATGATGATCCGCGAGGATGCGCCCGCGCGGCCCTCCACGTTCAGGAAGGAACTGCGGGGCGATCTCGAAACAATCCTGCTCAAGGCATTGGAGAAGGATCGCGTACGTCGGTACGAATCCGCCGCGGCGTTCTCGGCGGACCTTTCGAGGTTCCTGAACAACGAGCCGATCCTGGCCCGCCAGATCGGGCCCGCGGGTAGGCTGGTGCGGTGGGTCAAGCGAAACCGCGCGGTGGCGACCGTGCTGGCGGCGTCCGTGGTCGTGCTGGCCGTGACGTCGGTCACGTTGATCGCGAGGATCGTTC
>JBGAMO010000005.1:0-56298 GCA_044222845.1 Phycisphaerales bacterium | reverse complement strand
CACATGCGCGTTTTCTCACCGAAAGGAACGGTCGCCCACAGAGGGAAAATCGTAGGGCCAGGCCGCGGGTGACTGACTGTTCATGCTGAGGCAGGATCATGGCTCGGCCCTGCCAACAAACTACCCGGGCGTGCTTAGAACTATCGGGCACCCGGTGAAGAGGGTTCGGACGGGGCAGGAACTTGGACGCGGTCGGGCATTCTTGTCGTGACGGTCGGATTGGACCGCGAATGTGAGGGGTGAAGATCTGGGTAATCGACGGGGTCGAGTGCCCAAACATCGACCGATCTCGTGGCTTTTTCGGGAGATTCTCGGTCAAAGGGGGCTTGCGTTCTCGGAGCAATCCCGGTATACCTATTCTCTGTAAGCCCTTTCAGGGGAGTTCCGCACTTTCTCGTGAGGTTATCGATGCTGATCCGCTCCGCCGCGTTGGTTGGTCTCTGCTCGACGTACGCACTGGCTCAGCCGGTGCTTGTCACTGCGCCGACGGTCATCAACGCCGCGGACACCACCATCGCCGGCGTTCCGCTTTCGACTGCACAGATCACGGTGCGCGGCACGACCCTCACCATCAATGGCGCTCACACGGTGGCGTCGCTCCTGGTTGATCGCGCGGGCGTGGTGACGCATTCGCCGGGCACGGCGGCGATGAGTCTGACCGTTTCGGGCGATTGCACGATCGTCGGCAACGCCAACCCGGCGCTGGCGGGGCGCATCGATGTGAAGGGCAAGGGGCACGCCGCGGCGACGGGGCCGGGGGCGGGTATCAACTCGTTCATGGCGGCGTCGGGCGCGGGACATGCGGGGCGCGGCGGGACGGCGGGGCCGTCATCGGTGCAGGGGGGAGATGAGTACGGCGACGTGGTGGCGCCTCTTGAAGTCGGCTCGGGCGGCGGCAGTGTCGGCACACGGCTGGGCGGCGCGGGTGGCGGCTGCGTTCGGATCGTCGTGGGCGGCACGCTGCGGATTGACGGTCAGATCGTGGCGAGCGGACTGGACGGCGCGGCGGGTGCATGGACGGGAGGAGGTTCGGGGGGCAGCATCTGGCTGGGAGCCGCGCGGATTGAAGGAACGGGCACGGTGAACGCCGCGGGTGGCGCATCGCCGGGGGCCGGTGGCGGCGGTTCGGGCGGGCGGGTGTCGCTGTCGACAGCGCAGGACGGGTTCGCCGGTTCGCTGATCGCGTGCGGCGGGGCGGGCAACAGCCCGGGCGGAGCGGGAACGGTGGTGCGGACCACGGTAGACGGGCGCGTAGATCTTGAACTGAGCAACTGCGGCCGTCTCAATGATGAAGCGACCGTGATCGCGGCGTTGCCGCTGCGGGACATCGCGGTGCGTGGCGCGGCAAACGTGGTGGTGGAAGACGCTGTGATGCGTGCCGCGAACCTGAGCGACGGCGGCGTGCTGACGTTGGGCCATGGCGCGACGCTGACGGGTCGCATCACCGCGACCGGCCAATGCGGATTGGTGGCAGATGGGCCGCAGACGACCGGACCGGTCGTGATGCTTGCGGATGGCCTGGGCAACGGGCCGACGCTGGACATCCGCGGGGACTGGGATGTGGAATCACTGGCGGCGCACGCGGGCGGGATCGTGAGCAACCGCTTCGGTTCGCCCCAGCGGCTGTCCATCTCTTCACGAGGAGACATCCGCATCGATGAGAGCGCGACGCTGAACTACGACTCGCACGGCCATTCCGGCTCCGATGGGGATGGCGCGGGCGCGGCGGGCGAGCGGTTCGGCGCCGGCGCCGGTCACGGCGGCCGCGGCGGCGATTCGCTTTCGGCCCCCGGTGGTGCGGTCTACGGCGCGGCGGAACGTCCCGAACTGCCCGGCTCCGGCGGCGGCGCGGGCGGCGCGGGGAGTTCGCTCGGCGGACCGGGCGGCGGCGTGGTGGTGCTTGAAGCCGCGGGAACGATCACGATTGACGGCGAAGTTTCGGCCCGCGGCGGGTCGGGGTGGTCCGCCGACGGGGCGCAGTCCGCGGGTGGCGGCGGTTCGGGCGGCAGCATCTTCATCCGTGCTCCGCGGGTGGAGGGCACGGGTCTGGTGGATGCGGGCGGCGGCGCTGGGGCCGCGATGTACGCGACGACCAACGAACCAGGGGCGGGCGGGGGCGGGGGCGGGCGCATCGGCGTGTTCACGTGCGGCCCAACGACCCTGCGGTTGACGGCGTCGCCCGGAGCGGGTGTAGGCGACGGGCTGGGCGGCACCATTTTCCACGGCTCGGGATCGCTGACAATCGATGAAGATCCCGCGGGCGGAGACTACCGCTCGGGGTTCAACGTGGAGTTGCACGCGGCGGCGCACGGCGACGGGCCGGTGACGTATCAGTGGCGCTGGAACGGCGGGCCGATCAGCGAGGGCTTTGACGGCGCGTTCTTCGGCGTTGATTCGCCGGTGCTCGAAATTACCGATGTGAAGTGCGAGCATCGCGGCGCGTACGACTGCCTGGTGACTGACCGCTGCGGCGCGTTCGCCACTTCGGCGGCGCAGATCACGGTGACGCCCTCGGGCGACGTGAACAACGACGGCACGGTGGACGGGCAGGATGTCGAGTCGTTCTTCCGGACGTGGGAAGCCGGCGGGGACATCGACATCAACGGCGACGGCGGCGTGGACGGCGCGGATGCACAGTTCTTCTTCGACCACTGGGGACGCGGCTGCTGATGATCGAGCGCGACGACGGACCCGAGTGGTTCTGCACGCCCGACCGCGAGACGGGCGAGCGCGGGCTCAGCTTCTCATGCACGATGTGCGGCAACTGCTGCAGCGGCGACGGCGGCTACGTGCTCTTCACCGACGAGGAAGCAGCGGCGCTGGCGAAGCGGTTCGGCGTTGACGTTGCGGAGTTCCTGGAACGCTACACGCACGACACGATGGTGGGGAGATCGCTCAGGGAGCGCCCGCGGGAGGGCGGCTACGAGTGCATCTTCCTGGACCGAGAGAAGTTCCCGGGCCGCGCCGTCTGTTCGGTGTACGAGGATCGGCCGGCGCAGTGCCGCACGTGGCCGTTCTGGAAGAGCAACCTGGCGGGGCCATGGACGTGGGGCAAGGCCGCGAAAACGTGCCCGGGCTTGAACAAGGGCACGCGGTACACGGTGCAGCAGATCCGCGTGTTGCGTGATACGGTGGAGATGTGAGAGCCGGTTCGGAATTCGGAACACCACGGTGACAGACATCAGTTCGCGGGACATCGAGTTGGCGCGCGGGTGGATGGCGGCGGTGTCGCGCGCTGAGGTGGCGGGGCAGATCGAGGCGATCTACCAGATCGTGGCGGACCAGGTGGCGGAGCGACGGCCGGTGTGCGAAACCTCCGGGCGGTGCTGTCACTTCGAGCAGCACGGGCACCGGTTGTACGTGACGGGGTTGGAGGCGGCATACTCGGTGGCGAAGCTCGGCCGGCCGGTGACGATGCAGGAGGTGGAGGCGGCACGGACGCGCGGGGACTGTCCGTTTCTGTCGGGCGTGTTGTGCACGATTCACCGGATCAAGCCGCTGGGCTGCCGCGTGTATTACTGCGACCCCACCGCGCAGGAGTGGCAGCAGACTCTCAGCGAGCGGATGCTCGGGATGATCCGGGGCGTGCATGACCGGCATGGGGTGGAGTACCGCTACGGGGAGTGGCGGGGGATGCTGGCGATGTTCGCGGAGTGAAGCGGGAAGTGGGTCACGCGTGCGGTGGCTGTGCGGTAAAGGGTTTCGGGGATGTCGGGCCACTATGCTTTGGATTGCTCGGTGGGGGAAACGCCGATCCAAGGACAATCATGCACAGCAAGCCCGGGCGGTCGATTCAGAATCCGTGTGAAATGCTCGAATCCCGCCAGTTGTTCGGGGCGGACCTGATGTTCAACGTCGCGAGCGTGACCGCTTCGGGATCTGGGCCCGGCGGGGCGTTGGTGGCCGGCGCTGATTCGATCGCGGTGAACGCGACGATCTTCAATCGCGGGGACGACAAGACCAAGGGCGCGGACCTCAAGGTGATCCTCACGAGGGACTTTGAGATCACATCGGACAATCAGTCGATCGGCAAGATGGGCGTGCCGAACGTGGAGAAGCGGACGTCGTGGATCGCGACGCGCTCGTTCACTGTTCCGGCGGGCCTGGAGAGCGGGGACTACTACGTCTTCCTGCGCATCCAGCCGTACGGGGAGAGCTTCGACTACGTCGGGGCGATCATCGGCGGAGGGTTGTTCGGCGGGAGCAAGAAGGCGGGGGACCCGGGCCAGAACAACACGCGCTACACCGGTGTCAAGGTGACGATCGCGGGGGCGACGCCCGCGGTGGATGTGGGCCAAACAACCGGCGGTGTGCGGGCCAACCTGAGCGGGCCGGGCTCGGTGCAGATGACACGCCGCGAGGACGGCATGTTCGATTTCGTGGCCACCGGCACCAACAAGGGCTCGAAGCTGACCATTGAAAACGCGGACGGGTTCAATCACGTGGGCAACATCCACGTGACGGGTTCGCTCAACAAGTTCGAGATCAAGGTGGCGCTCACCGGGAACCTGACCATCGACGGGACGGTGAAGGAGTTGAAGCTCCGGTATGTCAACAACGGGGTTGTGACGATCGGCGGGACCGGGGAGAAGGTCAAGATCGAAGCCCGCGACCTGGACGGGGCGAGCATCATTTCCGGCGAGCAGATCGACAAGATCGAGGTGTACGGCTGGTACGCGCTGAATGGAAACAACGGGACGCTCTCGACGCCGTGGATCAAGGAGATGCGCACGCGGGCGTCGTTCGAGGCGAACGTGGCGATCGCGGGCGTCGCGAAGAAGCCGGGCATCCAGAAGCTCCAAATCGATAATTTCGTCGCTTCGCCCTCGTTCGTCGTTCGGGGCGGGATGGATCAGTTCCGCGTCGGTGATTCGCGGGCCGGATCGGCGGTGACCGTGTTGGGCGAGGTCAAGAAACTCGACATCCGCGGCGACGCCTCGGGCCTGTTCTCGGCGACATCGATCAAGTCGGTCAAGGTGGAGCGAGGAGCGGCTGACTGGACCCTGCTGGCCGGCGCGTTCCTGGGGAGCGATGCACGGCTGGGCGGCGCCGCCGGTGCTGCGGACACGTTCGGCGTCGGGACCATCAAGGAGTTTGAGATCAAGAAGACGATGGTGAACAGCATCGTCGGCGTGGGGCTCAACCCGATGAACTCCGCGATCGGCGACGCGGACGACAGGTTCGTGACGACAGTTGGGAGTCGCCTGGACAAGATCAAGGTGGGGCAGACGATGCAGAACAGCAAGTTCTACTCGCCGCGGCTGCCGGGCAAGGCGAGCGTGAACGGCACCAATACGCCGACCGGGTTCGATCCGCGGTTCGTCAGTGTGTTGGGTTGAGGCCGGCGAGATGTGAGAAGAGGAGGCCGCGGCGGTCGCGGCCGGTGGTAGCGGGGTGGCGGGCGCGTGGGTTTGGCGCATGAGTTTCGAGTGAACCGCTCTCTTGGAGTAGTGCAAGGGGGTTTGCATGGCTCACGGGCGAGTCCGAGCGTTCCTGGCGGCGTGCGAGGCGTTGGAGCCCCGGCTGCTGCTGGATTCGGACGCGAGTTTCACGGACATTTCTGCGACCGCTTCCGGGTCCGGCGCGGACGGCGTGATCGTCGCGGGCGTGGACTCGATCGCGGTGAACGCGACCATTTTCAATCGTGGAGACGACCGTGTGAAGGGGTGGCAACTGGCGGTGGTGCTGGTTCCTGACTTTGACATCACGGACGAGAAGCGGACGATCGGGAATCTGGGTGTTCCGCACATCGAAAAGCGGGCTGCGTGGAACGCGTCCGGGTCGTTTCTGGTCCCGCGAGGGATCAAGGGCGGCGAGTACGACGTGTTCCTCAGGGTGGTGCTGAATGGCCTGTACACCTCGGACGTGAACGACGTACCTTTGATCGTGGGACTCAGGTCGGCGTCTGGCGACCCGATCGGGAACAACACACGTTTCACCGGGCTGCGGGTCACGATCTCGGGGACGTCGGCCGCGCCGGACGCGGGCGAGCAGACCGGGGGCGCGCGGCTCAATCTGCGCGGGCCGGGCACGGCGCGCCTGGAGCGGCGGGAAGACGGCGACTTCGACGTGATCGCCTCCGGCACCACAAAGAAATCAAAACTCACGATCGAGAACACCGGCGGCTTTACCCACATCGGCGATGTGCGTGTGTTCGGATCGCTCAACACATTCGAGATGAAGGTGCCGCTGACCGGCGACCTGACGATTGACGGGACGGTGAAGGAGATCAGACTGCGGTACGTGAAAGAGAGCGCGATCGCGGTGCGGGGGACGGGCGAGAAGCTCAGGTTCTACGCGAAGGACCTGTACGGATCGAGCATCATCTCGGGCGAGTACATCGAGACGCTCAGCGTGCTGGGGTGGTACGGGTTTGCGGGGAACGCGGGCGTGCTCGAAGCTCCGGGGATCAGGAAACTGACCGCGCAAGCGTCGGTGGAAGCGGCCGTGCGGGTGTGGGGGACGGCGGACAGGGCGGGTATCGAGAGCCTGCAGATCGCGGACGATCTGGCGTCGCCGACGTGTGTGGTTCGCGGGCCGGTTGAGAAGTTCGACATCGGCGGGCTGGCGGAGGGTGCCGCGGCGACGGTGCTGGGGCGGATCAAGAAACTCGAGATCCGGGGTGACGCGTCCGGGGTGTTCTCGGCGGGCGCGATTCAGTCGGTCAAGATCAGGCAGGGAGCGAGCGGGCTGACGCTGCTGGCGGGCGCGTATCTCGGCGAGGATGCGCGGCTCGGGGGCGAGGGGGCCGGCGCGGACTTCTTCGGTCCGGGAGTCATCGGTGCGATCGAGATCAAGGGGCCGATGGTCGGGAGCGTGGTGGGTGCGGGGCTGAACCCGGTGAACTCGGTGATCGGAGATGGGGATGATCGGTTCGTTGCGGTTCCCGGGAGCCGCGTGGACAAGATCACGGTGGGCAAGCGGATGCTGGGGAGCGCGTTCTACTCGCCCCGCCTGCCGGGAAAGGTGAGCGTGAACGGAAAGAGCCTTCCCACCGCGGGGGATCCGAGGTTCGTCAGCGTGCTGGGCTGAGTGCTTACGCGCGGAAGAAGCGCTTGAAGCCGTGGATGGTGGTGGCGCGGCCCATCGCGGCGATGCTCTCGGTGAGGGGGATGTGCTTGGGGCAGACCTTGACGCAGTTCTGGGCGTTGCCGCACTCGGAGACGCCGCCCATGCCCATGAGGGCGTCGAGCCGTTCGTCGGCCAGGACCTTGCCGGTGCCGTGCATGTTGAAGAGGCGGGCCTGGCTGATGGCGTGGGGCCCGATGAAGGACGTGTCCCACATGTCGGGCTTTTCTTCGAGGTTGAACTGGGGGCAGGCTTCCAGGCAGCAGCCGCAGCTCATGCACTCGCTGAGCTTGTAGCGGGTGCCCTGCTGGTCGGGGGATTCGGTGGGGCCGGCGCCAAGGTGGTAGGTGCCGTCGATGGGCACCCAGGCCTTGACGCGCTTGAGGTTGTGGAAGAGGCGCTCGCGGTCGACCCACAGGTCGCGGATGACCGGGAACTTGGACATCGGCTCCAGGGTGATGACGTCGCCTTCGCCGGGGGCGTAGTCGTCGATGAGGGCCGAGCAGGACTGGCGGACGCGGCCGCCGACGAGCATCGTGCACGCGCCGCAGACTTCCTCGAGGCAGCCGCTGTCCCACACCACCGGCGTGGTCGGCTTGCCGTCGGCCGTGACGGGGTTGGCGGCGATGTACTGCAGGCAGGAGATGACGTTGGCGCCCACGGGCACGGGGACCTTGAAATCCTCCCAGCGGCTGGGCTTGCCCGGGCCGTCGCAGCGCTTGATGCGGAAGATGACGGTGCGGCCGGCGACGGCGGCGCGGCGGTTGGCGGCGCGGGCGGCGGCGAGTGACTCGGAGGTGGTGAAGGTTGAGATCATGGCTGGGTGTGCTGTTGGGACCCGTTGCTCAGGGGTGGTTCAAGTGGCTACCAGGGCGGGCTTCTCCGCGGGCTTGTTCTCGACCTTGCCGTAACTGCGCTGGCGGGGCTTGACGAGCGAGGAGTTGATGTCCTGGAAGGCGATGGTGTGCTCGCCCGCGCCGGGGTTGTAGGTGGCGCGGGTGGTCTTCATGAAGTTGGCGTCGTCGCGCTCGGGGAAGTCGCTGCGGAAATGGCTGCCGCGGGATTCCTTGCGGAGGAGGCTGCCCTTGGCGATGACCTCGGCGAGGATGAGCATGTCGCCCACGGCGCGGGTGTACGAGAGGCTCTGGTTGGTCCAGATGGCTCCGTCGCTCAGGCGGACCTTGGCGAAGCGGCCGCGGAGTTCGGCGAGCTTGGCGATGCACTGCTCCAGGCGCTGGGCGCTCTTGACGACGGTGCAGGCGGCGGTCATTTCTTCGCCGAGTTCGCGGCCGATCTGGTAGGCGTTGAAGGATTTGTCGCCGGAGCCCTGGCCGACGGTGGAGAGGAAGCGGTCGTGCTTGGCCTTTTCGGAGGCGACGGCGGCGTCGAAGGGTGCGGGGGCCATGGCGGCGGCGGGGGCCTTGCCGGGCTCGCAGTCCTGCACGTAGTTGGCGACGGAGAGGCCGCAGAAGAGGCCGTCGAAGATGCAGGAGAGCAGGGCGTTGGCGCCCAGGCGGTTGCCGCCGTGGTAGGCGAAGTTGACTTCGCCGAAGGCGTACAGGCCGCGGACGTTGGTCATCATCTGGACGGGGTTGCCCAGGACGAGTCCCTTGCCGTCGTCCTTGGGTGTGTAGGTGGTGTAGAGGCCGCCCATGGTGTAGTGGACGCCGGGGAAGATGCGCATGGGGACCTTGCGGGGGTCGTCGCCGACGAACTTCTCGTAGATCTCGAGGATGGCGCCCAGCTTGTTGTTGAGGTAGGCTTCGTCCTTGTGGGTGAGGTCGAGGTAGACCTGGTTCTGGCCGGCGACGCCGAAGCCGTCCATGCAGACCTGGAAGATCTCGCGGGTGGCGATGTCGCGGGGGACGAGGTTGCCGTACTTGGGGTACTTCTCTTCGAGGAAGTACCAGCGCTCAGCGTCCGGGATGTCCTTGGGATTGCGGTTGTCGCCCTTCTTGCGGGGGACCCACACGCGTCCGCCCTCACCGCGGGCGGACTCGGACATGAGGCGGAGCTTGTCGGCGCCGGGGATGCTGGTGGGGTGGACCTGGATGAACTCGCCGTTGCCGTAATCGACGCCGGCCTGGTAGCAGCGGCTGGCGGCTCCGCCGGTGCAGATGACGCTGTTGGTGCTCTTGCCGAAGATGAGCCCGTTGCCGCCGGTGGCCATGACGACGGCGTCGGCGCGGAAGGCGCGGATCTGCATCGTGCGCATGTCCTGGGCGACGATGCCGACGGCGCGGCCGTCCTGGATGATCGGCCAGAGGAACTCCCAGAACTCGTACTTGGTGACCTTGCCTTCGGATTCGTAGCGGCGGGTCTGCTCGTCGAGGGCGTAGAGGAGTTGCTGGCCGGTGGAGGCGCCGGCGAAGTGGGTGCGCTTGAAGAGGCTGCCGCCGAAGAGGCGCAGGTCACGCATGCCTTCCAAGGTGCGGTTGAAGGGGACGCCCATGCGGTCGAGCAGGTCGATGATGCGCGGGGCCCAGTGGCACATCTCGTAGATGGGGGGCTGGTCGGCGAGGAAGTCGCCGCCGTAGACCGTCTCATCAAAGTGCATGTACTCGCTGTACCCCTGCTGGCGGGCGACCTCGTTGCAGGCGTTGATGCCGCCCTGGGCGCAGACGCTGTGCGAGCGTTTGACGGGGACCATGGAGAAGAGGTCCACGGGCAGTCCGGCCTCGGCGATGCGGACGCTCGCGGAGAGGCCCGCCAAACCACCTCCGACGACGATGACTCGATGCTGTGCCATGGGGTGTGAACCGGTACTCGTGAAGGGTGATTCGCCGCGGGGGCCGCGGCGGATGAAGTCAGTGGGGCTGAACGGCGTCGGCGCTCCGGGGTTCGCCCGGGTTGGGTTTGAGTTTGCCCTCGCGTTGGAGTTCGACGCGCTTGTCGGTGGGCATGACGCGGTTCTCGATCCGCAAGGCTTCGTCGGGCCGGAGGGTGGCGAAGCCCAGGACGGCGGAGGCGCCCATGGCGAAGAGGGTCACGCCGAGAGCGGTGCAGACCACGCCCCAGCGCTGCTGGGCCTTCTGGGAGATGGTGAGGCCCCAGGTGATGGCGGCGGTCCACAGGCCGTTGGCGAAGTGGTAGACGAGCATCGTGACGCCGATGAAGTAGAAGACCGAGACCAGGATGCCGGCCATGGTGACCTCGCCGGAGCCGCCTCGCAGGCAGGCGGCGAGGGTCGACGCGGCGTAGGGGTATTCCCACCGGGTGCCGCCGGGGACGAGGAAGGTCCAGCCCCAGCGGAGGGTGGCGATGTGGTAGAGGATGAAGAGGAAGCCGATGTACCCGCTGACGCGCTGGAGGGAGTAGCGCCAGTTGCCCTGGTAGGAATAGCGGTCGGTGTTGGCCTTGCCGGTCTTGGCGTAGTAGATGCCAAGGAGGGCGTGGAAGAGGATGGGCAGCCACAGCATGAACACTTCCGTGAAGATCAGGAAGGGCAGGTTGTGGATGAAGTAGACCTCCTCCTGGAAGGTCGCGACCGTGCGGTCGGTGACGGTGCGGCCTTTCTCGGCGAGGATCGCGGCCCAGACGATGGAGGAGTTCGTCGTGAGGTGGATGATCGCGAAGAGGCCGATGGGGACGACGCCCGACAGGGAGTGCAGGCGGCGGAGAAGGTAGTGGTTTCGTTCAAAGAACCCGCGGGGGTCTGCTGTAGAAGTTTCGCTCAAGGTGTCTGCCTTTCAGAACTTGTGCGTGTTCGCCGGGGGGCGAGGGTTCAGCCGGGCATGACCAGCCCGCCGGCGGGGCCGGGGGTTGCGCCGGGTGCGGCGGCGGGGCCGCCCGCCATGCCCTGCTGGCTCATGGGCTTGAGGCGGCCTTCCTGCACGGCGCGGGAGACGGCCTCGGTGGTTTCAACGAAGGCCATGCGCAGTTGGGAGAGGATCTTGGTGAGCGCGGCGAGCTCGGATTCGGTGAGGTTGCCCTTGGTCTTGGCTTCCAGGATGGTCAGCATGTCGATGTGGAGCTTGGCGTAGGGGAGGGAGACCATGGCCTGGCCCGAGTAAGGATCAGGGATGAAGCCCATGAAGGAGAGGGCCTGGTTGGCGAGCATGCCGACGATGTCTTCGAAGGCCACTTCGCGCCGTTCGTCATCGCCTTCGGCACCCGGGGCCGACTTGGGAGCGCTCGCCGCGGCGAGTTTTTCCTTCTCGGCCTGGGCGGCGGATTTCCAATCGGAGTCGATGATGAGTTTGGGTTCGGACAAGTGGGGGCTCCGGGCCCGCCGCGAAAGGTCAGCCCGGAACCGGAGGCGGCTGAGGTTGGGCTGGACAGGCCGGCGGAAGCCCGGGCGGACGCTGGGGTGCGGGAAGTGGGCGGATGAGCGATGGTGCGGATGAACTTTTGGTGATGTGCGCGCCGCGCCCGAGATGTGGTTATTGGGACATCGGGCCGCGGAAGGTGCGATTCTGTAGCGGCGGATGCGGGTTGCGGGTCGCTGCTGAATGCGGGGTGGAAGGATGAACTTTTGGTGGCGCATGAGCGGGGTGGGCGCATGGTGATCAGCGAGCGGTTGCGCGGCTTTGGGAGCGCGGGGCGGGGCACAGAGGGGCGTTGATTGCCAATGAATAGCGGTCTCGGAGGATGGAGCCGGGACTGAAGAGTGATACGCCGGGTGCGGGTGAAGTCGCGGGGCTTTTGCGGGAGAGGCCGGCGATGTGCGCCCATGTGCGGGCGGTGGGTGCAGAAAAACCACCCGCGCCGACGGATGCAAGAGGGGTGGTTGCGGGAGATCCATCGGCCGACACGGGAGGAGCACCGGCCTTGGGACAAGAAGAAGAAGGGCTTCGAACTTGAGGACGCACTTTCGACGCCGCCGCTGGCGTGGGTGTGTGGATGGGCTCTGGTTTCGCGGGCCGGGGTGGCGGCGCTTTCAGGCCTATTCGCGTACTCCCGCCGCGCTTGCCTTCACCGTGCCCCTCCGCTCTGGAGAAATCCCTGACATTGAAACGGCGGGACGCCGATCGAGAAAACACGTTCTCTGGAAACCATCCAATCGAACTTCAAACGCGTGATCCGGTCGTCAAGTCTCTTGATTCCACTTCAAGCTCGCGTCCAGCACAGAGAACGCTTACATGAATCAAGACTCATGCAACACCGTGGAGCGACCGGTCTGCCACGTGCCTGCCGGCGCCGCATCTCATGCCAGGCTGATTCCATCGGCTTTCTTCGCACAGAATCGTCGGCGATCGGTCGGACGCCAGTGGTTTTCTTGGGTTGCACTCCACGGCATCATGCAGTACTTCAAGCGGTGCAGTTCACGTGTTCGATTACGCGCACGGACCTGCCTTCCTGGATATAGCACTTTGTTTCGCCAGAGTTTGAGCGGGAATGTGGGTTAAGCATATTATGAAATTTTTTACCCGCAAAGCGTAATTTGTGACAGCAGCCGCTTCATGCAGAATAAATGATCATTTTCCAAAATGTATTTTGCATATTTGAGCTTGACATGCCCGATAGCCCACGCGTTTAGTTCTGGCGGGTTGTTCTTGCAAGTAGCGAGAGCACGCGGGACGCTCAACGTTTGGAGGGCACCATGCGGCACGGTGGTGAAGGGATCGCACGTCGGTCAGTTTTTGCGGGGCGTGTTGCCGAGGGATCGCGGGGGGGTGGTTCGGCGGCACATTCGTGCCGCGGACGCATGCTGGTTGTGATGGCGTGCTGGATTCTCCTGTGCTCGGCGTGTATTCCGCGCGTGTTCGCGCAGCAACCGGTCGAGATTCACAGCCCGCCGCCGATATACAACACGTGGTCGCCGGACAACTGGGCCTACGTGAACGACCTTAACGAGAGCGCGCAGGCAGACGACGACTCCGTGCGGCTTCAATGAGAGCCGTGGTCACTTTTGCTGCCGCAACTGCATCCCGAGCTCTGTGGACCCCGGTTGGATGTGCGGGGGTGGGCTGCAGGGAGCGTCCTGGAAGGGCATTGCCGGCGTCTACTACAACGATCCGGGCAAGCACCGTCCGGACTTGTGTCCTCCGGAGTGGTCGGGCTATCCGGAGTTGCGCCGCTGGCCGCTTGTCGTCAGCCGGGTATACGTGACCGACGTACTCGCTGCGCCGGGCGCTGTGGATCCGACCGATCAGGACGAGCCGGACTTCGGCGTTCCCACGGGCTGGATCGGACTTCAGGCGATTGACGGGATGTCGGATATCAGGCCGCTGAAGCTCGATTGCACTCGGGGACCCGGGCCGGTGTATCGTGCCGCGCGGTATTCCCTGCCGATGCAGCACGGCAACGTTCCGGCCGGAGCGGATTGCGCGGGTGTGCTGTACCAGGTCATGGCGGTCTTTGATCCATCGATCTACGACGTGGTGCTGGGAGCGAGGCTCCGCAACTCGATCGCGAATCGGTGGCCGCAAATCGGTGAGATTGATTGTTACAGCACGCGCCCGATGCAGTCGATGCGCGCCGAGTTCATCCTGCCGGAGTTTCTCGATGATCAGCGCTCAGGGCTGCGGTACCCGGATCTGACGGCCGATCCGCAGTTCATCGAGGTTCGTGTGAAGCCAGGCACCGCGATCGAACGCGTGCGGACATCGCCGGTGATTCTCCGGGCGTACTCCCTCAACTGGGCTGGCCAGCAGCGGAGTTTGTGCGATCACTTCCGCGATCACCTGGTTTTCAACACAGACTCCGAAGTCGTGGTGACGCTGCACGGCGAGGAGATTCCGCTGGAGGATTGCAGAGAGCAGGAGCAGATTCCATCGGAACTGCGCCTGTCGGTGGCCGGGTTAGCGGAACATGCAACGCAGGACGCGGCGGGTGACGTCAGTGTGCTCAACAGGATGAATGAAGCGGTCATCGCGCCGCCGTCGCTCGCGGCCGGAATCGCCCGGGCACGGGTCGGAGACACACTTGAAGAGACGCTGGGTGTCTACGCGATCCCGCACGGCAGGTACCAGGCGAAGTTCTGCACGTTCAACGTGAACGGTACGACGGCCGCGGTGGAGGATGTTCCCGGGTGTTCGTGGCACTATCCGGTGACGGTGCCGCCCGGGAACGGTCTGGTCGTCAGTGATTCGTGCTCGGGATCCGAGTTTCAGTACGAACTCGACGCCTCTCAACGCTACCGATTGGTCTCGGAGACACGGTCCGGGCAGTTGCGCCGATCGTGGAGCTACGACGTCCAAGGCAGGCCGACATCACAGGTTGACGTTGCGAGCGGGGCCCGCATCGATTACTCGTACCAAGTCACCGGTGGCGAGACGGCCGTGTGGATCATCGGGTCCGATGCCTCGGGCGGCTCGTCCCTGGGCATCTGGGCCCGCTTCGATGGCGGCGGTCGGTCGACCGGGTTTCAACGCCTGGACGGGTCGGTCCGGTTCTATGTCCGCGACGGCTCGAGAACCAGACAGGGCGGGGTCGGTCGGCTCCGCCAGGTTCAGGATCAGACCGGTTATGTGCTGCTGGGGCTTGAGTACGACGATCGCGGCCGGGTGACCGAGGTGTGGCGCGGACCGGGCGTGACGCAGAAGACCACGCTGCAGCGGCACTTCTACTGGACGGACCCCACCACGTACAACGGCCAGACCCCGGCGCAGTACAGGCTGTTCGGTGGGCGCATCGCGCCCGCCGCGAGCCACAGCAGCGCCTCGACGGACGAGGCGATCGGCCAGGAGTTTCATTTCAAGTGCTGCTTTGTGGATGACGAGCACTATCTGGGATCCGTTGAAACGAGCTCGGTGCTCCAGGAGGACATTAGGAGCTCCTCGGCAACGCTGACCACACACTGGCTCGAACTACGCTCGTTCCTGCCGACCACGATGCCGCCGCCGAACACGTTCTGGCAAGGCGCGGGGATCACGCGGTATACGGATGTCATCAATCTCTCCTCGGAAACGGTGGTGGAGGAGGGGTATGGCGAATCGGGCTTCTCTCATGTTCGTCTGTTCGGATCGAGCTCGGTTTCGGGGTTGCCCGAGGATGAGGAGTTCGTCTCGAGGTTCCTGCGGGCCACCACGGACGTGACGAAGGCCGGCCGCACATCTAGAACGTATGACTTTCTCGATCCGGGCACAGGGGCGCCGCCGATCCGGGTGTGCACCTCTGAAACGCGTCACGATCATCACGGCGCGACGACGTATTACGAGTACGGGACCAATCCTGCGGAAGCGTCGTTCGGGCGGATCACCCAGATCAATCATCCGGGCGTGAACGCCGCGCGGTCGGCGGACGGCGTAGCGATTCCGGGTCAGGTGGAGACCTTTGAATACGGCAGCCGCGGCTACGACGGGCCGACCGTGGCGACGCGGATCGGCGGCGATGGCGTGGTTGTCACGACGAGCACGCTCCTGGACGAGAGCGACCGGCCGATCTACGTGATCGAGGAAGCGGACGGCGTCGCATCGATCAAGACGAACATCGAGTACGACGGTTTCGGTCGGGTGATCCGGCGCATCGGGCCGGACAGCATCATTACGCAGTACTGGTACCGGCCCGGCCGCAATCAGCCGATCCGTGAGGTCACATACGCAGACTGGGACGCGACCATCGCCGTCAGCGAGGTGGCGTACGTGTACGACCTTGCGCCTCATGATGACCGGCTCGCGAGCGTGCTGGTGGCGGAGAATGACGGGCCGTTCGTTCCGGGCCAGCCGGCGTCCTGGCGGAAGACTGAGTTTCACTACGACGCGGCGGGGCGCGTGGACTTCAAGTCGGTCTCCGGCTCGCTCTCCAGTCAGCAGGTGCGCACGTGGGCATATTCGTACGATCACCGGGACGTCCTCGCGACGATCTGGTTCCCTGACGGCACAGCGCTGCGCGAGCGGCACTCCGAAGACTCGCAACCCTGTATCTACGAAGAGCGCCTGGGGCCCGACGGAGCTGTGCTGGCCACGAACAAATACGAGTTTTCATACACGGACAGTTTCGGTATCGGCTTCATCAGCAAGATTGAGAACCAGACCGACCCGTCGCGGCCGCGCAAGGAGGTGTTTTCGTATGATCAGTTTGGCCGGCTGACCGGGCGGCATGGCGAACTGGTGCAATACGAACCGGCCGGGTCTGTTCAGTATTCGTATCCTGTCGATTCCCTCGAGCCCGATGCCGAGATCGTTCTGGGGCGCATCTCGCAGGAGAGCCTGTCGCCGGACTCGATCACGCGGTGGCTGCGCGACGACCTTGGACGCATCTGGAAAGAGACGCGGCCGTTTGATCCGAATCAGGAAACTGTCGCCGGATCTCAGGTCGTTCTTCATCAGTTTGATCAAGCGGGCAACGAAACTCGGACGACGACGGTCGGCGATGGAGTAGCAAACGCGGTGATGGAGCGCGTCTTTGACGGCTTTGATCGACCGGTGCAGGAGAAAGTGCTCATCGCGGGGACCGGGGCGGCGGCGCAGTGGGCGACTTCTTACAGATCATTCGACGCCCGGGGCAATATCGTCAGGGAGATCGATCCCGATGGCGCCCGCACGGACTACGTGATCGACAGCCTCAACAGGACATCCGAAGAGTTGATGTATGGGATTGACCCGGATTCGCTCGCGGAAGCGCCGATTCGCCGGGTGGTCTCGGCGTGGCGGTCCACCGGCGGCAAGTCGCGCGAGGTCGTGTACGCGGGCACGCTGCCCGCGACCCAGAAGCGGTGGGAGTACGACGCCTGGGGTGACCTGGCGCTCGAAGCGGAGATGGCGAACCCCGCGTCTTCCGGAGCGATCAATGCGGCGACAGACCGGGTGACCGAATACGCACGGGACGCGATGGGACGCGAGTTGGAATCGCGCGCTGTGACAACGGGCAAGGAGTGCGTGAGGCGGACGCAATATGACGTGCTGGGCCGCGTGACGGCGATGGAGGAACCGCAAGGGCAGGTGGTTGAGCAGTTCACCTACGGCGATGCGTTCGCGTTCTTGCAGACCGCACGAACGCTGTCCATCGCCGGTGTGTCCTACGGAACTGAGCAGACGTCCTACAGCCGGAACAACCTGCCGACGCAGAGTCAATCCGGTGGGTCCTCGTACGATCGCATGCGGCGGACGTATGTGCGTGATGGTCAGGGGCGGGTGATACGCGCAGAGGACAGGGACCTTCAAACCCAGCGAGTCGCGGTGGCGACGAGCGCGTTCGACGGGCTTGGGCGCGAGAAGCAGGCGCGCACCGCGGTCGGCACGGCGGATGAACGTGTTGTGACGTCGACGTACACGCGGCTGGGGCATCCGGACGCGATCATCGTCGGAACGGGCGGCGCAACGCAGACGACAACCTACGCGTTCGACCTGGCCGGTCGGCGCACGGGGATCACGCACCCCGACGGGTCTGTGGAAACCGCGGCCTACTCGCCGCGGGGCGACTTGACCCGCAGGACGCGGGGCGCGGCGACCGGAACAGGCCAGTCGGTCTTCTACGAACGCGATTGGATGGGCAACGCGAAGGCGGTGCGGGTGGGCTCTGCCACCGGGACGCCCGTTGAGACTGCGGACTTTGATGCGCTGGGCCGCGAGAAGCGGATCGCGACCGCGGGCGGCGGCTACGCGGAGATGCAGTACGCGGGCGGATCGAACGGGCCGGCCTACGCCGATGGCCCGGTCCAGGAGACGCAGTGTGTCGTGGCGCCGGGGTTGGCGCCGTTGACCCGCGGCATCTCGCGGCAGTTTGACCGCAATGGGCTGTTGTCACTGACGTACCCCGCGGATTGCGGTGTGGCGCTGAGTTACTTCACACTCCCGTGCGGCGACACCTCCAGCATGAGCCGCAACGGGCAGCCGTTCGCCCTGTTTGGGTACAGCAATCATCGGCCGGTCTTCCGGTCGGTCCGCACATGGGCCGCGGCGCCGAACTCGACGTGGATTGACCAGCAGCGGACGTTGTTCGGGCTCAATCTTTCGGTCTCTTCGCTGACGTTTACCTCGCGGGTGGGGACGGCGAACGGCCAGGGCGGCACGGCCGGACCGTTGGCCTTGAGCATGACGACCAACAGGGCGCCCGGTGCGATCGAGCTCGACATCGACGGTTGGGACAACCCGGTGCGCCGGGAATGGTTTGGGTTCCCGCTGGCGGGGCACAACGGAGTGCGGAGGAGCACGTACGACGCGCATCAGCGACTGGTGAGCGCTCAATACCCCGACAGCACCGCGGAGCAATGGTCGCTGGACGTGGTGGGCAACTGGAACTCGGTGGTGCCGCGGTTCGGCGGCGGGACGACGTTCACGCACGACGCGGCCAACCGCTACCTGACGATCGTGGGAGCGGCGGGCGGCACGCCGCCCCGATACGACGGGCGGGGGAACCTCACGCGTGATCAGCGGGGGATCGGGTACGCGTACGACCATGAGAACCGGCTGACGCTGGTGTTCGGCGACACGAGCGGGGACGGGGAGTGGCAGTCGAGCGAACCGCAGTACGCGTCGTTCGGGTATGACGGGTTCGGGCGGCGGGTGTGGGAGAGGGTGCTGGATGAGGCGGGGCAGTTCCGCACCACGCGGCGAGTGTTTGACGGGCCGCGGGTGATCGCGGAGTATGACGAGTCGGGCGCGCCGACGCGCATCACGATCTACGGGCCTGATGGGCTGGACGACGTGCTGGCGGTCCGCACGCTGGTGGGCGGGGCGTGGGTCGAGCTGTACCCGCTGCGGGATGAACTGGGCACCACGGTGGCGCTGGCGGATGCGTCGGGGGCGTTGTTCGAGTGGTACGACTACACGGCGTACGGGTTGCCGGTGCGCGGGGATTCCGGTGCCGCGGGAACGCCGGGGGTGTACCGGCCGGCCGGGGGCGGGGCGCAGGCGTTGCCGCTCTGGCAGGCGAGCGTACCGAATCTGTTCACGGGTCAGCGGCTGAACACGATCCGGCGGAGCGCCGGGGACAGCGAGCCGCTGTACGTGTACGACTACAAGGCGCGGGTGTTTGACCCGGTGCTGGGCCGGTTCCTGCAGCGGGACCCGATGGAGTTCGTGGACTCGTACTGCCTGTACGAGTATGTGCGGGGGAATCCGCGGGTGGGGACGGATCCGACGGGGGAGTTTGAGTTTGGGATCGCCGGGCAAGCGGTAATGATGGCCGTGAACGGGTGGATGGACGCGAGCGGCACGCTCGAAGAAGCGCAGATTCACCTCACCTACATGCTCGGTGTTTGGACGATGTTCAGCAATTATCGAATCGATCAGATGTTCGATGTTGACTGGGCTCTCGACATGAACGCTGACGATCTCGCGTATAGCAAAGCAGGATCGCTGTTCGAGGAAAATCAAACTCCGGTTGATTTGTCGGGCACGTTAAAGACGGCCTTTTCAATCAAACAACCGAAGCCATCTTATCCTCCACGGAAGAACCCATGGAGTGGACGGGCTCCTCATGGAAATCTCGTTCATCAGAAGATGATGCGTTCTGACTTCAAGAATACAGTCGTAAAGCTCAAGTCCAACGGAATCGAGGTGGACTACCGTACAGTCAGAACCAATCAGGCGCTCGTGGATGCGTCTGGAAAGAAAATCTCCAGTCTTAAGCCTGATGTCCAGTTCGTAGATAATCAGGGAAATATTCACATAGTAGAGTCGCTCAACACTCAGACTCAAAAGTCATTAGATAATAAAATTGAATTATATCGTGAGATATTTAGGAAAAACAACTTAAAAGGACGCGTGAATGGCCGCAAGCTCCCGTAAGAGTTCAAAGAGGCAGCCCTGGGTGCGAGAAGCGCCGCACGACATCGGGCATCTCTCGATTGTCGGCTACTCACCCGTGCACCGCCCGGATGCGCACCTGCGTATCGGGGAACTGCTGGCTCGTGCGACGGAGTTCATCGATTTGCCGCGGGCCGAGTGGTATGTCCGCGAGATGGAGGATACTGCCTCAGGAAAGCGTCCATCCAGCGAATCAAAGGGCAGCATCCCCGCGAACAGAATGATCGACGGCGACGTCGGCATGGGGCGGGTTCCCGCCAGGGCCGACACCGTGTACATTGAATCGCGGGCCGGTTCACGAGCGAAGGGGAATCGGGCGCCCCACCGGTTGGTGTGGGGGTGCCATTACGAGGTGGCCGACAGCGGCATGATCGCGGGCCGGCTCACCGCTCCGATGCACCAGTTCGTGCTGAGGATCCGAACGTCGCTCTGCGCCACGGTGAAGCCGGATCGTCTCTTGGCGATGCTTCGCGAGTGCATGGCGTTCTACGAAAGCAGCCTGGGGTGCTACCAGGCGTTCATCGACATCGCGCGTGTGGATGAACTGTGCGGCGGCTGGTTCTACACTCAGTCTGCGGAGTGCTCCGATCCGAATCCGTGGCATAGGGACCTTGAGCATACCGAGTGGGCTCTGATGGATGGGGAGGCTCGGCATCGCCGCGTGCGAGGGGTGTTCTGGGGCCACATGCTGGGGAAGGAGATGGCGGGGATGTTGGATCCGACCAGCACCTTTGTCGATGAGTTCAACCTCCCCTCGGAGGACTTCGTTCTGGCGTTCCATCGGGCGGAGCGGTTGCCGGGAGGTGGCCTGTATGTCCGGATGTCCGAGGAGCCCTTGGAGTTGGTATCCGACCGATCCAACGTCGGCACGATAGCGGCGATCGCGGGGTGCCGCTTCAAGCAGAAGTTGAGGGAGCGAGGCATGCTGTGAGGCCTCTGAATCCGGCATGAGTGTAGAGGATTCGCGGATGCGGGCTGAGTCATGCGTGGACGGAGGGAATCCGTGTTGGATGATCGCACGATGCTCCGACGTCGCGGCGGTGGAGGATATGTCGGGGGCGTTGTTTGAGTGGCATTCGAATGGTCGCATAGGCAATTACACACCAGTCAAGTTACCACGGACATATGCAAAATACAGACGCAAACGGAACATACTACGTGAGCATCGTCGGCGTGAATTGCACCGATGTTCCGGGGCTGGTCTGGAACTCCAATCAGCCGCCCCCGGCATTCGCCGCGGCGGCGTTGAAGATGCGGGCGATCCTCGATGGGGTGCGTGCTCATCCGCATTTCGTGCGGAAGCAGTATGTGTTTGACATCGGGATGGCGCGGGTCACCGACGGGACATTAAGGCACGGTTACTTCTATTCCGACCATGGCCCTCAGCATTCCGGACTGAGAATCGCCTGGTCGTGCGATGTGGATGTGTATAGAAGGAGTACGGATGCCGAGGTAGAGCAAGGTATTGTCTGTGCTATATCCAGCATGCTCAAGCATTACGTGACGCGTGTGAAGCGATTGTCATGCCCAAGCGTGCTGGCTGTTGAACCAGATGAGCACCAGGAGCAAGCAGCGAGGAAGTTGTTCCCGGGCCTGTTCGAACCGACGATGAAAGGGATCGACACGCACAAGGAGTTCGAGAGCAGGGCATCGAAGGAACTGGAACTGGTCCTGACCATCCCGCTCGGTTTGGAGCGCGAGGATATCGCGGCGTTGGTGGAGCGGCTGGATGAGAGGATTGGCCGGGCGCTGCGCAAGGCGCGGGCGGGGGAGATGGAGACGGTCGAGGCGGGGGCGGACATGGTGCAGATGATCGCGGTGGGAAAGAACCGGGCGAAGCTGATCGCGGGGTTCAGGGCGGGGCTGGCGGGAGAAGCGCTGCCCGAGGGGACGGTGCTCATCTGCCGGCGGGCGTATACGGAGCAGAAGGGGCGGGTGATTGCGCTGAAGAGTCGCGGCGCGGCGACGCCGGCAAGGAAGAGCAAGGCGGCGAAGAAGAAGCGGGCGAGGCGTCGGACGTGAACGTTCTCGCCGGTGGCCACGGGTTGGTGAATGAGTGGAGAAGGTCGCCGCGCGAATCGTGCACCGAACCAGGCGTCGGAACGAGGTAGACTCGCAAGGTCGGCGGATCCGGCTCTCCGGCTTTGGTCTGTTCTGCGTGTCCGAATTGGAGCAGTTGGTGTCCATAAGAGCGTGGATTGCGGGGGATGGGGGGGTGGGCGGCGGACTGGGGGCGGTGGTGGGGGCACCATACAATTGAGGGCGCCCAAGGCTTGGCGAACGAGCATGATTCTCGTGTGTCGCCCGCGGGCCCGGCAGCGCGATTGCAAGGAGAGAGCGATGAAAGACCTGCGCGTTGGTTTCGGAGCGGGTTGTGGGGGCGGGGGCGCTCGTGGGTTGGGTTGGCGGCGCGTGGGGATCGCCGCGGCGGTGGTGCTGGGCTGTGCTGGGGTGGGGCGGGCGCAGCACTGGATCAGTTATGACGCGTCGCTGGGCGTGCTTCCGGACCAGCAGTGCTGGACGAGCGTGCAGGACATTTCGCCGCCTGCGCCGTACCAACTGGATGTGACGGAGGGTCAGTTGCACCTGTCGACGCTGGGGCTGGCCAGCGACGGGACCAACGGGGGGGGCGTGTATTGGCAGCGGAGCGACGTGAACTTTGATTTCACGGAGAACTTCGCCATCGAGGCCCGGGTGCGCATCGTGAGCGCGCCGGATCACAGCGTGAACACGTCGAATGGGTGGCCGCGGCCGGGGTACGCGATCACGGCGTTCGATCGGGCGGGCAGGGTGTTCTGGGGGGGGCTGGGGGCTTCGGAGATATTCCTGTAGAACACGGTGTTCGGGGCGTACGGCAGCGCGAACACGGTGACGCTGGCGTTCAACACGACGGACGCGTACCACGTGTACCGCATCGAGCAAGCGGAGGGCGGGGTGGGGGCGACGCTGGTCATCGACGGGGTGCCGCGGCTGACGCTGGCGGCGCTGGGGCCGGTGCAGGGGTCGGGCGGGCTGGTGTATTTCGGGGATCCGACGTACTGGGCGAACAGCGAGTCGTACACGACGCTGGTGCGGTACAACGGGCTGGGGAACGGGCCGATCACGGGGTTCGACGGGCCGCGGCCGGTGACGGCCTGCATCGGCGCGCCGGCGGACTTTGTCGTCGATCCATTCGGCACCGGGCCGTATACGTACCGGTGGCAGTGGCGGCACGTGGGCGACGCGGCGTGGATCAACCTGGCGCAGGGGTTGAACACCGACCCGCTCAACGGCCAGTTGTTCTCGGCGGTGGGCGTGCTCACGCAGTCGCTGCGGGTGTACGTGTTCGGCGGGGCGTTCTGGCCCACGGAGATTCGGCGCGAGTTCCGGGCGGTGGTCACCAACCCGTGCGGAATGCGGGGGAGCGACGCCGCGGAGTTGATGACGTGCGCGTGCCTGGAGTGCCCTGCGGACTTCAATCTGGACGGGGGCATCGACGGGGCGGATGTCTCGGCGTTCTTCGGCCGGTGGGAGGCGGGGCAGTGCGACGCTGATGTGAACGCGGACGGCGGCGTGGACGGGAATGATGTGAGCGTGTTCTTTGCGGCGTGGGAAGCGGGGGGTTGCTAGCGCGACGGTGCGAGCAAGGGTTGACCGATAATCGCGGAAAATAGCATAAAATGAAGTGAACTGCGGTGTGTTTGTGGGCGCCGGGCGTGCGGCGCTGGGGGGTGCGGGTGCGCCTCTGATACACTGAATGCGGTCTCGGTGGCTTGCTGGCTCTCCGTGGCGGCGGGTTCTTCACATTTCTGGAGCATGCGATGAAGGCGTTCAACCATCGGGGAAGTTGGGGCGGTGCCGCGGGGCTGGCGGTGGTGGTGGGGCTTGCGGTTGGGGGTGCGGTGGGGGGAGCGCGTGCGCAGAGCACCGCGTTCACGCTTTCACGGCCGGTGTGGGAGAGTGCGACGAGCGGTGCGGCGTTGGTGGCGACGTTTTCCGAATCGCTCTGGCCGGTGAACGCGGTGCTGAGCGGTGAGTGGACGCTCAACGGCGTGACGTACAGCGGGCACGCGGGGACGCCGGGGCCGAATATCTATGTCATCAATCCGTCGCCGCTGACGGGTCCGGCGCTGACGGCCAACGGGGATGAGGACATTGACCTGGTGATGAGCACGCCGCGGACGGCGATCGGGATTGATATTTCCGTGAATCCGTTCGGGCCGGTGACGGTGTCGGTGTTCGGCGAGAACGGGGCTCAACTGGGTGCGGTGGATGTGGCGCCCAACACGCAGGGGTTCATCGGCTGCGTGTCGGGCACGCCGATCCGGCGGCTGAACTTCAGGTCGGTGCGGGGCGCGCAGATCAACAGCCTGCTGGACAATGTGCGGCTGGCCAACTCGACGTGCGTGGGGGCGGCGCTGACCGCTGCGCCCGCTTCGACGCAGGCGTGCCCTTCGGACACGGCGTTGTTCTCGATGGATGCGTCGGGCACGGGGCCGATCGCGTATGAGTGGCAGGTGGAGTCGCCGGCGGGCAGCGGTCAGTACGTGACGCTCAGCGGCGATACGTTCAGCGAGGCGGGTTCGGGCCTGCAGTTCAATCTGTCGGGGGTCAACGGGTCGCAACTGGGTGTTTCGCAGGTTCGCCTGGGCAACCACCCCAACGTCGTTCAGTTTCGGGGGCGCGCGAGCAATCTGTGCGGCAGTGTCACGAGCGGCGGGGCGACGCTGACGATCTGCGCGTGCCTGGATTGCCCGGCGGACTTCAATCAGGATGGCGGCGTGGACGGCACGGATGTGTCGGCGTTCTTTGATCGCTGGGAGATCGGCCAATGCGACGCGGACGTGAACGCGGACGGCGGCGTGGACGGGACCGACGTGAGCGTGTTCTTTGCGGCGTGGGAGGCGGGGGGGTGTTGAACAGGGGTGGGCGTTGGTGCGGGGTGCCGGGCCGCGACAGGCGTGATCCGGGATGACGGGGCCTGTTCGGGGGCTGGGCGTGCAACGCGGGTCGTTAGTCAATGTTGCGGGATTTCTCGCACTGAGGGGTGCAGGGGCGCTGCGTGCGCTCCGATCGCACCTTTCGCACGCGAGGAACCCATGCCCACGGCACTCATCGAAGCCCCTGCCAGCACCGATACGCACGAGATCACCGTGCTGGGCGCGATCGACGCGTACGACGCGGTGTTGAATGACGATTATGCGTTCGTGGCGTACAAAGAGACGGACCGGAGCGGCGGCGGCTGGCGCGTCCGGATCAAGGCGCGGCACATGACGGGGGTGGTGTTCGAGCCCGAGGCGATGCGGCTGTCGGCCCGAGCGGCGGGGGCGCAGGGGAAGCCTTACTTCACGTGGGGCAACGGCATTGATCCGTCCGCGGGCGATCCGCGTCTGGTGCAATACCGCGTGCACGTGCGCGAGGGGAAGCCGGCCGCGATCGAGATTGTGGTGCAGATGCGCAGGGCCGATCACACGGCTGATGCGGCGCGGAGCGTGTCGTTCGATTGGCCGGCGTGATGCGGCGCGGTAACGCGCAGGAAGAGACCGATGCCCTACGCCTTTGAACCGCAGCAGTTTGGAGCGTTGCCGCTGTGGGGGCAGGTGCTGCTGGCCGCGCGGCTTGTGCGGCGGGCGGTACTGGCGGCGAGTGAGGACCTTTCTCCGGCGGCGCGCGAGTTTGTGCTGGGGTGTTGCGACACAATTGAAGAGTGCGCCAAGCAAGGGCACGGGACCACGTCGCTGGAGAAGGCGCCGTCGCGGGTGGACGGGCTGATCGCGGCGGCGGCGGGCGGGGCGAGGCCGGTGCTGCGGGGGCTGTACTACGCGATTGACGCGGCGCGTGCCGCGGAGGCGGCGAACGACTTTCCCGTCGACGCGACGGTGACGAACTCGGCCCGCGAGGCGATCGCGGCGATTGCGCAGGACCCGCGGGTGTCGGCGCTGCAGGTGTCGATCCTGCTCGCGGGCGACCTGGACCAGGTGCGGTTCACGTGCGGCGAGGCCCGGATCGGCACGTACGACGGATTGACCAATTACGTCTTTGAACGCATCACGCCGGTGCACGCTCTTACGCACTCGGCGCCGCGACGTTCGCCGGAGGAGGAATACCGGTGACGGCCAGACAGTCAGGAGTTCACATGTTCGCTTCAATCGTTGTCACGGTGCTGGTGGTGCCGGCGCTGCTCTTATTTCTGCTGAACGCGGCGATGACGGAGGGCTATTGCGGGAAGGTGCCACAGGGCTCGAACGCGATGGGGCTGGTCGTGCCGATCTTCATGGCCATCATCGGCGGGGTGTTCCTGCTGGTGGCGACGTGGGTGTGCGTGGGCAAGGGCGGGCTGGCGTGGGTTCACGTGCTTTCGGCGCCCAGCGGCGTGGTGGCCACGGTGGCTGCGCTGGGTGTCGGGCTCGCGGCGAACGGCGTGCTGATCGCGTGGATGGAGCGGATGGGTTCGTGGGTGCCGCCGATGGGGCTGTTGTGCGGCGTGGTTGGGCCGCTGGTGCTGGGCGGCTTGCTGCTGGTGAGCGCTTGGGACAGGCCTGAATCCGTCGGGGCCGCGCCGCTGGCGAAGATCGCGGGCGGTGGAGTGGCGGTGGTGGCTTTGCTGGGGCTGGGGATGGGCGCGTTCGGAGCGTTCAAGTACGTGCAGCACTCCAGCGAGAACGCCAGGCGGGTGCTGGAGGACCGGGTCGCGTTCGAGCAGAAGTGGGAGCGGATCCGCGCCCGATCGCCGATGGAGGCTCTCCGCGAGGATTATGCCCAGATGAGCCCGGAGTCGCCGCTGTGGGTGTTCATCGCCGCGTTGCCGGACCGATCAGAACCGGAGTGCCGCGAGTTCATCATCAAGCGGGCTCTGCAGGTGCCGGACTTTGATGAGCAGCTCGGCCGCACGCTGACCGACGAGCACTCGCGATACCGGCATGGGTGTCTGGACCTGATCCGGTACGCGCCGGCGGATGTGGTCAAGGCTGAGTGGGAGGCGCCGGTCAAGACGGCGATCCTGACGACGACGGCGCAGATCAAGAAGAATCCGAGCTGGTTGACGCCGGATGAGTTCAGCAATCCGCACCCGGTGGAGCACGTCCGGGCGATGGTCGATGCGGTGGCACGGCTAGGCGAGACGCAGGAACTGGTGCAGGCCCTGCACGAGCTCGAGCACGCCATCGCGAACCTGCCGCGGAGCGATGCTCGCGACGGGGCGATGGAGGCGTTGATGGCGTCTGCGGGCGGATGACGGACGGGTTCAGACTTCGACGGCTTCGAAGCGGACGCGTCCGTCTGCTAGGCGGGCGAAGTATGCCTCGATGGCGTCGAGCGATGTGACGCGGTGAACGAACGCCGCGGCGCGGACGAGGTCCGCGCGTTGCACGAGCTCGAGTCGCGGCTCCTTGAGTTCCAGGCGGTTGCCGTAGAAGGCGCAGCCGGAGTGGGCGATGAGGACGACGCGCTTCAACTTGTGGACCTCGACGAGGAACTTGAGTTCGTCGACCACGCCCTGCTCTTCAAGGTGGGCCTGGGGGTGACCGGCGAGGCAGGCGGGGCCGCCGGGGAGCGTGACGCGGTCGTAGCGCGGGAGGGAGAGGCCTTGCTGGAGGAAGTCGTCGAAGTGCTCGCCGAGGCGGCCGTCGGAGCAGTAGATGGCCGCGGCGTGGATGCGGGCGGAGTCGTAGCGGAGGCGGCTTTCGTACTGCATCGAGTGCTCCTGGCGGGTGTGGGGGCCGGGGGAGCGTGATTCTTAGCCTGTGTTCGGGCCCGCGTCGGGCGGAGGAGCGTGCATCGCGTGTTGGTACAATGCGACGCGGAGCGACCCTTTCATGGTGCGGGGGCGGACCGCCAGCGAGGAATGCGATGCCCGATGATGTTGTGCAACGGCTGATGGACGCGGAGAAGGCTTTCACGCAGAAGCAGTGGGGCCTGGCCGATGCGCTCACGTGGCAGGCCGCGGACATGGACTCCAAGCGAGCGGCGGTCTGGAACCTCGCCGGGCGCGTGGCGCTGGCGGTGGGTGCGCCGGATCATGCGAAGCGGTTTTTGCAGCAGGCGCTGGCGTTGGATCCGTATTTCAAACCGGCGTCGAAGAACCTGAAGCTCGCGGAGTCGGCGAAGGCGGCGGCGTACGCGCCGGGGCCGCGGTGCCTGCTCATTCGCGAATGGAAGGCGGGGTTTTTCGCCGACGTTGATCACGTGCTTGGGCAGTTGCTGCTCGCGGAGATCACCGGGCGCACTCCGGTGGTGTGGTGGGGGGCGGGGAGCAAGTTCGCGGACCCGGGACGCAACCCCAACGCGTGGGAACTCTATTTTGAGCCTGTTTTCGGAGGGCCGTCGCTCGGGGATCTTCGGCAAACGGGGCTCACGTATTTTCCTGAGAAGTGGAATGCTGAGAACCTGGATGCTCCGCCGCGGCAGCAGTGGACGGGGCCGGGCTCGCGGCTGGCGGCGGTTGAGTGCATGGCGCGGCCGGAGAATGTCGTGGTGTCGGACTTTCACACGCGCCTGTTCACGATCATGCGGTGGATACCGCCGGAGCATCCGCTGCACGGCCGGAGCGTGCACGAGGTGTACCGATTCCTGATGAAGAAGTACGTGCGTCCTTCGGCCGCGGTGGTCTCGCGGGCAGATGAGTTTTTTCAGCGATGCCTGGCGGGGGGGCCGACGCTCGCGGTGCATGTTCGCGGCACGGACAAGGTGCAGGAGTCGAACGAACTGGTGAGCATCTATCAGCAGTTGCCCGGGCTCATCAAGGAGCGGATCGCGAGGAGCCCGAACCTCAAGATCTTCGCGCTGACGGACAGCCAATGGGCGTACGAGGCGCTGCGCGGACACTTTGGAGACCGCGTGGTGGTGGCCGACACCATCCGGGTGAACGGGGAGGTGGGCATTCACCTGTCGGGGGAGCATCAGCCGTACCAGCTTGGGCTTGAGGTTGTGGCCGACGCGGTCATCGCGTCGAGGTGCGACGAGTTCCTGGGGGTGGGACCTTCGAACGTGTCGTCGGCGGTGTGGTATCTGAAGGATTGGGCGCCGGGCGCGTGCACCATGCTGGGCACGCACAAGATCGAGGCCCACCACCGGATGATCTACCTTATTCCCGGCCTGGATTGATGCGGCACGCGGTCAGCAGGAGCCGGATTCCCACGCGGTAAAGAAGGCTTCCACATCGGCACCGTCGACGCCGCCGTCTTCGTTGACGTCGGCGGCGGCCGAGCCGTTGGACCAATCGATGAAGAAGGCTTCGACATCGCCGCCGTCGATGCCGCCGTCGGCGTTGTAATCCGCGACGCAGCGGGTGGGAGGCCGCGGGAACATGATTCCACGTGCGCTGGTGCCGCCGAGGGCGGCGATCTGGGCATCGGTCATGGCTTCGTCGCTGAAGAGCATGTTGGCGACGTAGACGGACTCGCCGCGGCCCTGGAGATCGGAGAAGAGGCAGACGGTGGAGGCCATGGGCGCGGTGTTCGAGGCGTTGGGCGCGAAGACCCAGGGGCTGGGGAACTGGCCCCACGCGGCCCAATCGGCCGGGGCGACGGGGGTGCCCACGGGCTGGGCGGTGGAGACATCGCCGTAGCGGGGATCGGTGGACTTGGTGGAGTTGTAGACCCAGTCGCCGCTGGTGGTGCCGATGAAGGTGCCGTTGACGAAGAGGCGGCCCTGGGCGAGGCGGTAGCCGTCGCTCACGAGCGCGACGCGCATCCAGCGGTTGGGGCCGAGCAGGGCGGAAGAGACGAACTGGCCGGGTTCCACGCCGTAGCCGATTGAGCCCGTGCCACCGGACTGGCGGATGAGGCAGTCGGCGGCCTGGTCGTTGTTGTGGTTGTCTTCGATGAGGGGCACGGGCCACTCTGAGGCCCAGGCGCTGGCGGGGATGTAGAGGTCCCAGATGAATGTCCACTGGGCGATCTTGTCATCGGGCCAGAAGTCGCGGGTGTTGGGCCACATGAGCAGGCCCAGGCCGCGGGACTTGGTGCGGTTGGTGGGGTCGGCACGATTGCGGGGCGGGCTGGTGCGGTAGACGGTGTCGTCCTCGCCGCCGGGGAGCGGGATGCCGAAGGACGATGCGAGGCCGAAGGCGGACTGCGCCGCCGTGACGCCTTGGGGCGTGGGCGGGTTGGGGAGCGTGTTCTCGTTGCCGGGGCCGCCGAGGATGGGGCCGAAGCGAGCGTCGTCGAGGTAGCGGAGTTTCGAAGGGCCGGAGGTCGGGGCGAGGCCGTTTTCCTTCACGGATTGCAGGTTGCCCTCGAACTGCCACTCGGTGTAGACCGGGGGCGGGGGGGTCCAAGTCTGGATGGTTCCGCCGCCGGCCGTGACGGACAGGCCCAGGCCAGAGGGCTTGGAAATGTTTCGCACGGCCGCCTGGCCCACGCCGTCGGCCAGCACATCCAGGTCGAGCGTGAGGCTGATCGTGAGCCCGCTGAAGGTTCCGCCGACGATGTTGAAGAAGACCTGGCAGGGGCGGGTACCGGGGGGGTTGCGCATGGCGCCCGTCACCACGCGGTACTGGCCGGGCACGAACTGATTGAGCACATCACCCAGCGGCTTGGCCGTGGGGATCGTGATGGCGCCCAGCAGGCCGGTGCCGCGGACGGTGGGGTTGAAGGTGTAGAGGTAGCCGGGGGCGGCGGAGATGGTTGCGGTTCCGCTGTTGCGGACGACATCGGGCGGGTTGGTGGGCGTTGACGAAATGGAGACGCCGGTCAGGTCTATGGAGACCGAACTCTGCGCACCTGCGGCTGACGCCAGCGCAGCACCAACAAGCGTTGCGAAACCACGGAGCACCATGAATCACCTCTCTGCTCTAGACCGGCGCCGTTTCAGATCGGCGCGTAATAACCGCCGCCCATGTCCTTGATCTTGCCCTGCTTGACCAGTTCCGCCCAGATCTCCTTGGGGTATTCACGCGGCGGCTGCATGCCCACGATGTCCGAGCGCTTGCCGCTGGTGACCGGCCTGCCCCCGCCGAGCTTGGACTCCTGGTCGAGCTTGGTGAGCTTGACGCGCTTCTTGAAGGCGTTGAGGGCGGATTTGAGCTGCCCGTTGTCGAAGACCTGTCCTTCTGCCATGTCGCTCCCCTGTGTTGCGCCGCGGGCCGAGCTTGGTTCGGACAGAGATCGCGGCGGCGAAAGTGTAACCGCGCAACCGCTCCGCGTGAGGCTGGAGCGCGTACGGCGGCGTGCGATTCGCCGCGGAGGGGCGAGCGGTGCGGCCAACTCGGGCGCGTGGGGAGTTCGTCCATGGATTGCCCCATAACCGTGGGCGGAGGGGCGGACGGGAAAACGCACTACACTGCGTTGGCGGTTCACTATCAAGAGGAGAGAGTCATGCTGATGAAGAGAGTGGCGTTCGCGGCGGCGGCGTTTTGGGCGGCTGGGCATGCGCTGGGGCAGGCCTTCACGTACCAAGGCGAACTGACGAGCGTGGGCCAGCGCGTGAGCGGGCCTCACGACTTTGAGTTCCGGTTGTTCAATGCTCCCATGGCGGGAGATCAGTTGGGGGTGACCACCAGCGTGAACGCGGCGGCGGTGGATGAAGGCCGCTTCACGGCGGTGATCGACGCGGGCACGGGGCTGTTCACGGGTGCGGATATCTGGCTGGACATCTCGGTGCGTCCGGCGGGGGTCGGGGGGTTCACGGTGCTGGCGCCGCGTCAGAAGTTGACGCCTGCGCCGTACGCCACGAGGGCCCTGGCGGAGTGGCTCCAGCCCATCGGTTCGGCGACGCTGGCGGTGGATCCCGCGCGGTCGCGGTTGCTGCTCAACCGCACGTCGCGGCTCAACACGAGCGAGTTCTTCGGCATCACCGCGCCGGTGCCGGATTTTTCCTTCGGCGGCATGTACGTGAACGTGCCGGGGTCCAATAGTTTGCCGTTCTACGGGTACAGCGCGGGGGACGGGGTCAAGACCTGCCGCACGTATTACTCGGGGCTTACGCAGGAGTGGGTCGTTTCGAACAACGGCGATCGGCTGCGGGTGCAGAGCGACGGGAATGTCGGGATCGGCGTCGCGGTGGCGTCGGCCCGTCTCGACGTGGGCGGCGCGGTGCGGGCGGATGCGTTTACCTACTCGGCGCCGGCGGTGCGGACGCTCTCGATCCCGGGCGCGGCGTTCCGGGCGGCGGACTCGTTGCAGCAGCAGATCTCCGAGGTTGCGGCGAGCGGGACGTACCTGGCGGCGGCGGTGGGGTCGGGCGCGATGGTGGCCCCGCTGCAACTGCCCGACGGCGCGACGCTGCAGGGCGTGACGCTGTGGGTGGTGGACAACTCGTCGACATCATCGCTCTCGTTCAGGGTGTACAGACGGCCGCACGGGCAGTTCGGGTCGGTGCAGGTGGCGGTTTCGGGGAACAGCGTTACGGGCGGGGTGATCCAGACGATCACGGCGCCGACGGGGCTGGTGATCGACAACGCGGCGAACTCGTATTACATTCAGGTGGAGTGCGGCGACTGGGGCGGATCGACGACGTCGGTGTTCAGCGGGACCGCGACGTACACGCAGGCGGGGCCGGGGTGAGGCGGGGGGCCGATCCGGGAGGGCGCCGCCTGCGATCGCGATATCATCGCCCGGAGCCTCATGCCTGTGCAAACACCACTACCCGGCCGTCTTGAAGTCCTCTGCGGGCCCATGTTCGCGGGGAAGACCACGGAGCTCATCCGCAGGCTCGAGGTGCATGCGCAGGCCGGGCGGCGGGTGGTGGCGTTCAGGCCAGTGGCGGACACGAGGTACGAGCGGGCGGTGATCATCACGCACGCGGGCAAGCGGTGGAACGCGGTGTGCGTGCCGGACGCGGCGGCGATCATCGCGCCGGCGCGGGGCTTTGACGCGGTGGGGATTGACGAGGCGCATTTCTTCGGCGCGGCGTTGACGCGGGTGTGCCGCGGGCTGATTGGTGGGGGCGCGACGGTCGTCGTTGCGGGCGTGGAGCGCAATCATCGGGGCGAGCCGTTCGAGCCGTTCCCGGAACTTCTGTGCGAGGCGGATGAGGTCGTGAAGTTCAGCGGCCCGTGCGCCAAGTGCGGGCGGCCGGCGGTGCACTCTCAGCGCATGTTCGCGAACGACGCCCACATCGTGGTCGGCGGGGTGGGGGCGTACGAGGCCCGGTGCAGGGCGTGCTTTGGTCTGCCGTGACGCGGTTACGCGGCCGTGAAGACGGCCATCTGCGTGGGGGCGCCCAGGTCCGGGTCGGGCGGGCCGATGCCCATGAAGCGCACGGTGTATCCGTTGCGGTCCGCCACGCCCAGGCCCCAGGACTCGAACTGCCCGCGGCTCCATTCGAAGCGGTGGTCGTAGTGACGGAAATCGCCGGCGGGGAGCGATTCCCACTTCACGTTGTACTCGGCGTTGGGGGTTGTCACGACCACGGTGCCGGGCTTGGCGAACTCGAACAAGACGCGTTCGAAGGAACGGAGGCGTTGGGGGTCCAGGTGTTCGATCACTTCGACGACCGCCGCGGCGTCGAGGCCTTTGAACCGTTCGTCGCGGTACGTCGCGCCCGCCTGGATCAGTTTCACCCGCTCCTTGATGTGTGAGCGTTCGGTGTGCAGCCGCTGCTCGGCGCGTTCCAGCGCGAGCGTGGAGACATCGGCGCCGATGATCTGCAGGAACTCGGGGTCCTTGAGCATCCGCTGGATGAGTTTGCCCTCGCCGCAGCCCAGGTCGAGCACGCGCTTGGCGCCGGCCGCCTTGAGCACGGAGACGACCGTGGCGAGGCGGTGCTCGTTGAGCCCGGTGCTCTTCTCGGCCGCCTCGATTCGCGACTGTTGCGCGGCGTCGGCGGCGTCGACGTCATGGTCTTCGGTGAGCCGCGCGAGCGCTTCGCGCGTCAGCCGGTGCTGGTGTTTCAGGTAGCGTTTGGTGATGGTGTCGCGCAGCGGGTGTTCCGCGAGCCACCCCTGGCCCTTGGCGAGCAGTTTGTCGATCTCTTGATCGCCGACCCAGTAGTGCTTGTCGTCATCGAGGACGGGGATCAGGATGAACAGGTGCGTGAGGAGTTGGCGCAGCGTGGTCTGGCCGCGCAGGCGCAGGGTGTAATAGCGCGACGGGCCCCACTCTGGAAATGCGGCGTCCAGCGTGAGGCGGTCGGCTTCGAGGGTGTAGCCCAGGGGCTCGAAGAGGTCGCGGGCGAGGCGCTCGCCGCCGCGGCAGGGGACTGTGGTCAGTTCGGCCGTGAAGGGCATCGGGCGATCGACGGCGAGGGGCCTGTCGCGGCAGTGGCCGGCGAGCGCGGTGCCGAAGACCCGCGAGATGGCGGTGCTGAGAAAGCTTGACGCGACGTAGGGTCGATCGTTCACGTACTCGGCGAGCGTCGGGCCGGCGGAGCGGTCCCGGCCGCGGACGAGCGCGATGGGGTCGATATCCAGCAGCAGCGCGGCGGTGGTGACATCGTCGTCGCAGCGCGGGTAGAAGACGTGGGCGCGTCCGCTGGAGAGGTCGAAGGACTGCAGCTTGGAGGGGTGCTTGTGCAGCAGGTAACCGAGGTCGGCGGCGGACCAATCGGCGTGCGGCGGGCGGGAGAGTGTGAGGGTCAGGAGCATCCGCGGGCCCGGAGGGGGGAAGTCAGCAATTTAGCACGCTCGCCGGGAAGGCGGAGCAGTCGACACGCGGAATTGTCCTGTGATTTCAGACTTTCTCGCCGGAAGCCCGCATTTTGACCTTTGAGAAATCTAAAGTGGCACTTTAGGAAACTCAAAGGTTCCGGCTTTCCCATGAGCCGGCCAGGACGTCCCGGGGCTTTGACGGGTCCCTGCAACCCGGGACGCCGAGGCGGGGTAACATGATGGTGCCGCGGCGTTCGTCGCGTGCTGAGGTTCGGTCGTTGATCTCGCGAGACTGGCCCCTTGTGGGCCACAACACACCAGGAACATGGAGGCTGCTCATGCGCTCCGTCCGCCGCGCGTTCACGTTGATCGAAGTGCTGGTGGTGATCGCCGTCATCGTCCTGCTGCTGGCGGTGCTGCTGCCCAGCCTGGGCGTTGCCAAGAAGACGGCCCGGTCATTGAAGGAGGTGTCGAGCATCTCGCAACTGGGGAAGATCAACGCGTCGTACTCGCTGGACTTCAAGGACCAGGTGATCCCGGCGCGGATCCCCAAGTACTGGATCTGGTGGAACGTGTGCGACGCCAACATGTACCCGGCGGACCCGATCGACACGCGGCGTCGCGTCACGCGGGAGGCGATGCGCACCTGGGTCTGGCGGCTGGCGGGGTACGCGGGCACGCCGGTTGAGGGCGTGCTGGTGATCGACAAGGGCGAACTGGAGACGCTGCGCAACCGGGGCAACTCGGGGCGTGCGGAGGAGGGCAACGGGCTGGTCAGTTACCCCGACACGTCGTACATCGGCGCCGTTTCGGAGCACCCGGCGTTCGGCATGAACGCCGTGTTTGTCGGCGGCGACGCGAACCACTCGGCGTTCAAGCAGCACGCGATGTCGATCTGCGGGTTCGAGACGATCATCCCGGGCGTGAACCCGCGCAACCTGGGGGGCATGTTCTACGTGGCGCGCACGAGCGATGCGCGGTTTCCTTCGGACCTGCTCACGTTCGCGGCGTCGCGAGCGGGCGATGTCTCCGGCACGTACTTCCACGGCAACGGCCAGGACGCGGCGGATTCGCTGACGGCCAAGCGCGACGGGTACTACAAGGTGCTGCCGCCGGCGAGCGTGCCGTTCAGCGAGCCGGACCACGGGGCTTCGTACACGATGGGGCCGGGGTGGTCGCCCTCGGCGCCGACCGTCTATAACGCGCGCCTGAACCAGAGCACGTGGGGGTATCTCAACCCGAGGTACTTCAATACGGTCGCCACCACGCGGTTTGACTGCAGCGCAGGTCGCGCGAAGCTCGACGAACTCAAGAAGATGCAGCGGTGGGACAACTGGGCGAGCGAGAACACGAACCCGGTCACCGGCGTGTACAACTGGCGGGGCAGGTAATCTGTTCACGCGCCGACGCGTCGTCCCCACACCGACACCGCTACGGCGGCGAAAACCAGAGCAAACGCGGCGTAGTCCGTCCAGCGGAGCTTTTCGTTGGGCATCACCACGATGGTGAAGACGCTGAAGACCACGAGCGTGAGCGCCTCCTGGATGATCTTGAGTTGCGCGACGCCGAGCGGCCCGCCGTAGTCCACGTGCCCCAGGCGGTTGGCGGGCACCTGCAGGCAATACTCAAAGAACGCGATGCCCCACGAGGCCAGGATGGCCAGCCAAATCGGCCAGGATTTGAGCTTGAGGTGGTAGTACCACGCGAACGTCATGAAGACGTTGGAGGCGATCAGCAGCAGGATGGTCCAGAACGCTCGCATCATCCGGGGAGGGTACGGCCGCGGGGTGAGGGGTTTGATAGCGCGCTGAGGTGTCAGAACGTGATGCCTGCGGCGAAGTGCTGACAGACCCAACCGGAGACTCTTATGCGTACCCGCACAGCCGCCGCTCTACTTTCGCTCGCCCTTGCGTCAGCCGGCCACGCCCAGTGGACGCTGGTCGCTTCCAACGGTCCTCGCTCGCGGAGCGGGCACGCGCTGACGATCGACACGCTTCGCGGCCGCGTGACGATGTTCGGCGGCAACGGCAGCGGGCCGATGTCGGACACGTGGGATTGGAACGGCACGGTGTGGACGCAGAGGTCCACCGGCGTGATCCCGGCGCGGCAGCAGATGAGCGCGGCGCTCGAGCCGCTGTCGAGCGGCTTCCTGATCTACGGCGGCAACGACAGCAACGCGGCGTCGCCGATCTTCAATGAGACCTGGGTGCTGATCGGGAACAGTTGGCAGCGGCGAGGGACCCCGCTTTCTCCTCCCAGGGTGTACGACTACGCGATCGCGGCGGACTTGGCACGGGGCAACATCGTGCTGTTCGGTGGTTTCAGCAGTCAAAACGCCCCGGGCGACGCGAAGGCCGAGACGTGGCTGTACAAAAACGGTCAATGGTCCCGGGGGCCCGTCGGCGGGCCGATCGCGCGGGCCGAGTTCCGCAAGCGGGTCGTGCTGTTCGGCGGCACCACCGGCGGGGTCGCGCTCAACGACACGTGGGAGTGGGACGGAGTCTCCTGGTCGCCCGTGCCGGCTCCCGGGCCTTCTCGGCGGTCTCACGCGACGCTGGCGTACCACGGCAGGGCGCGCACGCTGGTGCTCTTCGGAGGCAAGGAGATCTCGGGCAATCGGCTCAACGATACGTGGACCTGGAACGGCACCAACTGGGTCCCGCTGAACCTGACTCCCGCTCCATCGCCGCGCTGGGGCCACGCGATGACGCAGACGGTG
This sequence comes from Phycisphaerales bacterium, assembly GCA_044222845.1. Classification (GTDB taxonomy): domain Bacteria; phylum Planctomycetota; class Phycisphaerae; order Phycisphaerales; family UBA1924; genus UBA2402. The sequence goes on along the minus strand of JBGAMO010000005.1, from coordinate 19,373 downwards.
AACCGCCAGGGCGTGCTGCTCTGGGGCGGCTATCCCAGCGGCCAAGAGACGTGGGAACTGCGGGATCTGCCGCTCGCGGCGTGGGGACCGCCGATTTCCGTGGGCGCGTGCGCGGCGTCCACGAGCATCCGGGTCGCGGTGAGTCCTTCATCGCTCACGCCGGCCATCGGGTCGGTGCGGGTGAACGCGAATGCGATCGGCGGACCATCGTTGCTCTCGCTGAGCGATCTGGGCACCACGGGGGACGGCGCTGCGGGCGATCGTTTGTACGCGGCGAGCATCAACCTTTCGTCGGCGGTCACGCCCGGGCAGTACCAGTTGCCGTTCACTGTCACCGACGGCGTCGGCCGCACTGTGTCGGGCACGATTCCTGTGACCGTGCTCCCCTCGGGCACGTGCGGCGCGATGGACGTGGCCCTGGTGGTGGATGTGTCGGGGAGCGTGAGCCCGGCCATCCCGGCGATCAAGAGTGCGCTCACGAACACCATCAACGCGATCGATTGCGCCTCGGGCGGCGATTACCAGCTCGGGCTCGTGACGTTCAACGGCGGCGTGTGCGTGAAGGTGCCGCTGGGGCAGGGCGGATCCCCCGCCGCGAACCGCACGGCGGTGCTGAGCGCCATCAACAACGCGCAGTTCACGCAGTGTGCGGGGCCCAATACGCGGGTCGAGGAGTTGTCGGCGGACGCGGTGTCCGCGGCGATCAACAACAGCGCGGCGGGCAACTGCCCGACGTGCGGCCCGTGCCAGACCGGCAACTTCACATCGCCCTGGAGGGCCAATGCGCAAAAGAGCATCATCCTCATCACGGACAACATCGCGTCGACCTGCAACAACCAGGCGCTGCCCACGTCCGTGGCCGCGGCGTTGGCGGAGCAGGCGTTCCGGAAGGGCATCCGCATCACGACGGTGTACGTGCTGACGGGGAGCGCTGACGCGAACGTGCGGACGTACCTCTTCCACTACGCGTTCGGCACCGGCGGGCGGTACATCGAGGCCACCGCGACCAACCCGGCGATCAGCGACGGTCTCAAGGCGAGCATGCAGAACTGCGGCGGGTAAAGGGCAGTCGGGAGGATTTGGCGTGATGGCGCGGCGGCGCATTGCCCGAACCCTGCGGTTCCCCAACAATCGCCCCATGTTCGTACTCCCCATCGTGCTCGTGCTGGCCCAGCCTGTGCTCGCTCCGGACAACGCTCCGAAACCACCCACTGAACAGCCCGCGCCGGTGAAGGAAGCGCCAAAGGACGCGGGCAAGGACGCGGGCAAGTGGGATGTGAACAGCCCGCCCGGCCCCAACAAGCAGGTTTCGCTCGACGTGACCGAGGGCACTTGGCTCTCGCTGGACCTTTCGCCGGACGGCAAGACGATCGCGTTTGACCTGCTCGGGGATATCTACACCATGCCCGCCTCGGGCGGGGAGGCCAAGAGCATCACGAGCGGCGTGGCGTGGGACATGCAGCCGCGGTTCAGCCCTGATGGGAAGCTGATCGCGTTCACCAGCGATCGCGGGGGTGGCGACAACATCTGGGTGATGGGCGTGGATGGTGCGGGCCCGCGCCAGATCACGAAGGAGAGCTACCGGCTGACCAACAGCCCCGCGTGGACGCCCGACGGCCAGTTCATCGTGGCGCACAAGCACTTCAGTTCGCGTCGCTCGCTGGGCGCGGGGGAGATGTGGCTGTATCACGTGAGCGGCGGGTTCGAAGGCCTGCAGATGACCACCAAGCCCACCGACCAGAAGGACGTGGGCGAGCCGATGTTCAGCCCCGACGGGCGGTACCTGTATTACTCGTGGGACAGCACGCCGGGCGGGAGTTTCGAGTACAACAAGGACAGCAACGCCGGCATCTATTCGATCAACCGGCTGGACCGCCAGACGGGCGAGAACGAGACGATCATCTCCGGCCCCGGCGGCGCGATCCGGCCGACGCCCAGCCCCGACGGCAAGTCGATCGCGTTCGTGCGGCGCGTGCGGTTCAAGACCGTGCTGTTCGTGCGTGACCTGGCGAGCGGGCGCGAGCGGGCGATCTACGACAATCTTGAGCGCGACATGCAGGAGACGTGGGCCATCCACGGGGTGTATCCCTCGTTCGCGTGGACGCCCGACAGCGGCGAGATTGTCTTCTACGCCAAGGGCGGGTTCCACAGGATCAACGTCGGGAGCGGGGCTGTCGCGGACATTCCCTTCCATGTGAAGGACACCCGCACAGTGTTTGATGCCGTGCGGTTCCCCGTGGAGGTGGCGCCGGCGGAGTTTGACGTGAAACTGCTGCAGAACGTCACGGTGCGGCCGGACGGCAAGCAGGTGGCGTACTCGGCGCTCGGGCATGTCTACGTGCGTGATCTGCCCGAGGGCGCGCCCCGGCGGCTCACCGCGCAGACCGACCGATTCGAGTTCATGCCCGCCTATTCACGCGACGGCGCGTCGATCGTCTTTGCCACCTGGAACGATGACGAGTTAGGCTCGATCCGCGTCGTCTCGAACGGGCAGGAGCGGACGATCACTCCCGAGAAGGGGCACTACGTCGACCCGGCGTTCAGCCCGGATGGTCAGTGGATCGTCTTCGGGAAGGTGAGCGGCGGCTACCTCTCCAGCCCGCTCTGGTCGAACAAGCCCGGCCTGTACAAGGCTCCCGCGGCGGGCGGCTCGATGGAGTTCATCACCCGCAAGGGAACCAACGCCCAGTTCGGTGCGGCGAGCGACCGGATGTTCGTGACGACGGTGGAGGGGCAGAAGGACGTCGACCGCCGATGTCTGTTGAGCATGAAGCTTGACGGCACGGATGAGCGGGTCCATTACGTGAGCGAGGCGGCGACCGAGTATCGGCTCAGCCCGGATGGCCGGTGGCTGGCGTTCGTGGAGCGGTTCAACATCTACATCACTCCGTTCGTCGCCACGGGGCGCGAGATCGGCATCGGCCCCAAGAGCAATGCGCAGCCGGTGGCCAAGGTGAGCAAAGATGCGGGCGTGAACCTGCAGTGGTCGGGCGATTCATCGTCGCTCAACTGGTCGCTGGGGCCGCAGTTGTACTCGCGCCGGCTGGACGATTCGTTCGCGTTCATCTCCGGCAAGAAGGCCGAGGAACTCCCGCCCCCGCCGGCCACGGGCGTGAACATCTCGTTCAAGGCTCCGTTTGATGCGCCCAAGGGCACGGTGGCGCTGGTGGGCGGCACGCTCATCACGATGGCGGGCGATCGCGCTTCACCCACGGTGATCGAGAATGGCACGGTGGTGGTGGAGGGCAACCGCATTGTCTCGGTGGGCGCGGGGGTTGCGCCGCCGGCGGGCGCGAAGGTGATCGACTGCACGGGCAAGTTCATCATGCCGGGCATGATCGACGTGCACGCGCACGGCGGGCAGGGCGTGAACGGCTTCACGCCGCAGAACAACTGGGTGAACCTGGCGAACCTGGCCTTCGGCGTCACCACGATCCACGACCCCAGCAACGACACGGAATCGATCTTCACCGCCAGCGAGATGCGCAAGGCCGGCGAGATTCTGGGGCCGCGGATCTTTTCAACCGGCACCATCCTGTACGGGGCATCGGGGTCGTTCAAGGCCGAGATTGATAGTCTGGACGATGCGCTGTTCCATCTGCGCCGCATGAAAGCGGTGGGGGCGTTCAGCGTGAAGAGCTACAACCAGCCGCGGCGCGAGCAGCGGCAGCAGGTGATCGAGGCGGCGCGGCAACTGCAGATGATGGTGGTGCCCGAGGGCGGTTCGCTCTACCAGCACAACATGACGATGGTGATCGACGGGCACACGGGCGTGGAGCACACGCTGCCGGTGGAGCGGATCTACAACGACGCCGCGGCGGTCTGGGGCGCGAGCAAGACGGGCTACACGCCGACGCTGATCGTGGCGTACGGCGGGCTGGACGGCGAGCACTACTTCTATGACACGACCAACGTGTGGGAGAACACGCGGCTGCTGACGTACGTGCCGCGGTTCGTGGTTGATCCGCGTTCGCGGCGGCGTGAGACGGCGCCCAAAGAGGAGTACAACGCGCTGCACTGCTCGGGCATCGCCAAGCGCATCGTTGATGGGGGCGGGCGGGCCCAACTGGGCGCGCACGGCCAGTTGGCCGGGCTGGGGGCGCACTGGGAGCTGTGGCTGCTGGCCTCGGGCGGGATGACGCCGATGGAGGCGCTGCGTGCGGCGACGCTCGACGGGGCGTTCTACCTTGGGCTGGACAAGGACCTGGGCAGCATCGAGGCGGGCAAACTCGCCGACATGGTGGTGCTGGACCAGAACCCGCTGACGGACATCCACAACTCGCAGGCGATCCGGTACACCGTCGCGAACGGGCGCGTGTATGACGCTGCGAACCTCGCGTGCATCGCTCCGGACGCGAAGCCAGCGCCGACGCTGTGGTTCACGGAACTGCAGAAGGGCGCGGGCGCGAGCATCACGATGCGCCGGTTTGTCTCCTCGTGCGCCGGCTGCGGCATCCCGGGGGGCGGCTGCGACTCGCCATACGCTCATGAGCAGACCGGCCCCAGCGGCTACCGCTGAGCGGCCAGGAGAATCCGTATGTCGATTCCATCTCAGTACGAGAACATGCGTCGCAAGCACCCGGAACTTACTACGGCGTACGAGGCTTTGGGCCGCGCCGCCTCGCTCGCGGGTCCGCTGGATCCCAAAACCGTGGCGATCGTGAAGCTGGCCGTGTCGCTGGGCGCGGGGCTGCAGGGCGCTGCGCATTCGCACACGCGCAAGGCGCTGGAGGCCGGCTGGACGCGCGAGGAGCTGCTGCACGCGGCCCACATCACGGCGCCGACCATCGGCTGGCCGGGGATGATGCGCTCGCGCGGCTGGATCCAGGACGTGACCGATCCGGAGCCCAAAGGGTGAGCCACGGCGTGATGCTGGATTCCCCCGCCGCGGCGGCCGCCGCGTTTGGTGGAAAGGTGTCGCGCGTGGGCGAAGAGCTTGTCGCCCTGCACGCGTGCGTCGGGCGCGTGCTGGCGCGGGATGTGTGCGCTGACCGCGACCATCCGGCGTGCGACGTGAGCGCGATGGATGGGTATGCGCTGCGTGCCGCGGATGCCGCGATGGGCACGATTCCGATCGCGGCCGACGCCATGATCGGCCGCGAGCCCCCTGCCTGCCCGCCCGGGGCGGCGGTGCGGATCGTGACGGGCGCGCCGATTCCCGCCGGCGCGGACGCGGTGATCAAGCGCGAGGATGTTTGCGAATACGCCGATCGCATCGAGGTGTCGGCGGCGGCCACGCTTGCGCCGGGGCAGAACGTGCGGCCGCGGGCCGGTCATTCCAGGGCGGGGGCTCGCGTTGTGTGCGCCGGAACGATCATCACCGCGCCGGTGGTGGGGGCGCTGGCGACGTTCGGCGCGCCCCGCGTGTGGGTACACCGGCGGGTGCGCGTGGGGGTGCTCTCGACCGGCGATGAACTGGTTCCGGTGGATGCGGCGCCGACGGCGCGGCAACTGCGCGACAGCAACGGGCCTGCGCTCGCGGCGTTGCTCGCGGGCCGCGGCTGGCTCGACGTGCTCCCTCCCCGTCACGCGCCGGATGACCCGCAGCGCCTGCTTGAGGCGCTTCGCGCGATTGAGTCTGTCTGCGACGCGGTGTTCGTGACCGGCGGGGTCTCGATGGGGGTGCGGGATTTCATTCCCTCGGTGGTGCAGCAACTGGGGGCCAAGGTGCTGTTCCACAAGGTGCGGCAGCGGCCGGGCAAGCCGATGCTCGGGGCCGTACTCCCCGGGGGCCGACCGGTGTTCGCGTTGCCGGGCAACCCGGTCTCGGCGCTGGTCACGGCGCGGCGCATCGCGGTGCCGGTGCTCGCGGCGATGGCGGGCGCGTCGCTCATGCCCGCGGCGAGGGTGGTGATCGATCATCCGGATCAGCGGGCGATTGATCTGTGGTGGCACCGCCCGGTTCGCATCAGCGGCGCGGGCGTGGTGAATGTTGCTGAGAACGCGGGGAGCGGTGATGTGCCCGGCGCGGCGGTGAGCGACGGGTTTGTTGAACTGCCGCCCGGGGGCGCCGGGGCCGGGCCGTGGGACTTTTACGCATGGACGCACTGACCGGCATCGCGCCCGTGGTGCTGTGCGGCGGGGCTTCGCGCCGCTTCGGCCGCGACAAGCTGCGCGAGGTGCTGGCGAACGGTGATTGGCTGATCGATCGGCCGGTGGCGGCGCTGCGGGGGGTGTTCGGCGATCGCGTGCGGTTGGTGGGCGCGTGCCACGAGTCGGTGGCGCTGCGTCACGGGGTACCGCTGGCGGATCCGTACCCGGGCGTGGGGCCGGTGGGCGGCATCATCGCGGCGCTGGAGGCGCTGGGGCGGGATGTCTTCGTGCTCGCGGGCGACATGCCGATGGTGACGGCGGAGGCGGTGCGGCGCGTGGCGATGGCGGCGGTGGTGCGGCCCAACGCCCTGGCCGTGCTGGCGAAGACGGATCGGGTGGAGCCGTGCTTCGGGGTGTATCGGGCCGGCGCGATGGAGTTGCTGCGGGCGGTGATGGTGTCGCACGGGCCGCTGCACGCGGCGGTGCCGGAGGAGCACCGCGCACTGGTTGAAGTGGCGGCGATGGACGCGAGTAACGTCAACACGCCGAAAGATCTGGAACGCGGCTAAAGAGGGGTCACCCGAACGTCCGTCCCGTGTCCATGTCCATCATCTTCCAGCCGTGGGCCTTGCACATGCGGAAGAGGACGGGCAGGGCGATGTCCTCATCGTTGAGGGTGACGATGGCCTGGGAGACGGGGTCCAGGGAGGTGGCGATCTCGACGACGAGGCCGGGGCCGTGGAGGATTTCGGTGGCGGTGTTGCGGGCGATGGAGCCGTCGTGCGAGGTGTTGAAGTTGGCGAGGCGTTCACGCACCTGGCGCAGCGAGCCCAGCGGGGTCATGGCGCCTCCGGCGCCGGCGCCGCCCATCAGCACGAGTTGGCGTTTGGAGCGGGCCAACTAGGCGTTGCCCTCCTCGTCGCCCTCTTCATCGCCTTCTTCGCTCTCTTCGCTCTCTTCGCCGAGCAGTTCGTCGCGCTTGGCGAGGACCTCGACGGCGGTATCGATCAGTTTGCCCAGGGGGACCGGCTTCTGCAGGTAGCGGTCGACGCCCAGGCTCTCGGCGTAGGCCTGGTGGCGCTTGCCCTCGTTGGCGGTGACCATGATGATGGCGGGGCTGTCGTCGTAGCCCTTCATCTTTTCGAGCGCGAGGAAGCCGGAGCGCTTGGGGAGCATCATGTCGAGCACGACGAGTTCCGGGGGATCCTCCAGGCAGATCTTTACGGCCTCGTTGCCGTCGGATGCGGACATCGTGAGCGCGCCCTCGGCCTGCAACGCCGCCTCGAACGCCTCGAGGATGTCCCGATCGTCGTCGACCACGAGAATTCTGCGATCAAACAGGCGGCCTTTTTCGTCGCTCATGCGGGGCTCCGGGGGCTGATGGGGGTAGTGTAGGTGCCGGCGATCGGCGGTTCAGTCTGCTGGGAGTGATTTGGGGCCCGGGTCCGTCACCGGTTGAGCGTCGCTTCGCCCCGTGCGATGGCGCCGCGGTCTTCATCGCTGCGGGCGACCAGTTCGTCGACCTGCGGCTGGGTCATCCAGGGCAGGGCGAGCAGTTTGTCGCGGAGCATGGGGGGGAAGGGGCGGTTGCGGCGCTCGTGGCTGGGGCGGGCCCGCCAGATGCGGTGCATCCAGAAGTACTGCTCGGGGGCCTTGCGGACCATCATCTCGATCGCGCGGCGGTACCGGGCCGTGACGTAGAAGAGCGGGTCGGGGCGGTCCACCCAGTCGTCGGGCCCGAAGGAGTCCACGAGTTCCACCGCGTAGCGCAGGCTGGGCTGCTCGGTGGGCGTGGGCCGGAAGTGATCGCCGCGGCGTTTGATTTCCTGCCAGGGGCCCGGGGGCGGCTCTTCGTGGGGGCCGAGCCGTCGCGCCATTCCGCAGACGACGCGGGCGCCGGTCTGCATCGCGAGCAGGCCGACGGATTTGTACGTGCTCGTGAGGCGGCCGAAGAAGGGGACGAAGAGGCCGCGGTCGCCGCCGCTCTGGTCGGCCACGATTCCCACGGGCTCGCCACGCTGGAGGATGGGGGGCAGCGAGCGCACCGCGCCGAACTTGGAGACGAGCGTGAGGCCCCGGCGGGCGCGGGTTTCGTAGAGCCACTGGTCGAGTTTCTGGAGGTCCAGGGGCCGGTAGACGGCGTGCATGGGGAAACCGAGCATGGAGACGGCGTAGCCGATCAGTTCCCAGTTGCCGCAGTGGCCGGTGATCATGATCACGGGGCCGCCTCGGAGCATGTCGCGCAGGCCTTGTGCGATGTCGCCCAGGATGAGGTGCTTGGAGAAACCTTCCTTGGTGATCAGGCGGGGGGAGTAGAGGATCTCCATGCCCAGGCGGAACATGTGCTGGTAGCAGGCGATGCTGCACTTGAAGCGTTCCTCACGCGACCAGTGGGGGAACGCCGCGGCGAGGTTTGTTTCGGCCCGAGCGAATCGGCTGGGGTGCAGCCTGGGGTAGATGCGTCCGACGAGGTCGGCGACGGCGGAGGCGGAGCGCAGCCCGGCGATGAGGGGGAGAGAAGTGGCCGCACGGATAGCCGCGACGATCGGGTACTCGACCGCCGGGTGGAGTTTCTTCTTTGTGCGAGCCACGGCTGTTAGTGCGCCCGGGCGGGGGTCTTGCCGATCAGCGTGTACAGGCGGTTCTCGTTGAGCGTGGGGATGCCCGTGGAGACGGCGTTCTTGAAGAGCGAGTCGTACCGCTCAACGTCGCGTTGACGGCGGATGAACTCCTGGACGACTTCGATGGGGGCGTCGGCGCTGGGGCGGGGCGGGAGCAGGGGACGCTCGCCGAGCACGAGGAAGTCGACATCGCCCGAGAGGTCGGGGGCGAGCGAGCCGCCCCAGGCCTGGATCATGCTCTCGATGTCCTGGCGCTCCAGGGAGGTGGCGACGCGGTCGCGGTCGGTGTCGAAGTTGCCGAAGACGACGAACTTGTAGGACTTCTTGGGGTCGTAGAGGGCGTTGGCGATGACGTCGCCCTTGACGATGGGGTTGCCGCGGACTTCGCTGGTGATGCGGCAGGTGGCGCTGGAATCATCGACGGAGGTAACTTCCAGGGTGGCCTTGCCGGGGGCGTACTTGCCGTTCTCGTCGGGGCGGATGGAGTTCTTGTCGGCGTAGACGGCGAAGGTCATACCGAGGTTGACCTTGTCCTTGGCGCCCACGCTGATGACGGCGGTGCGGTCGGAGCCGGGGGCGGCGCGGCCGCGGAAGGTTTCGAGGTTCTTCTGGCCGCGCAGGGAGGCCAACTGGGCCTCCAGGATGAGCTTCTCGTCGGTGAGCTTGGCGAGCTGGGTTTCGAGGCGCTTCTTGGTCTCGGAGAAATCGGCCTTGGATTTTTCGAACTCGGCGTCGACCTTGCCCTTGTACTGGTCGGCCCCGGCGCGGTAGGTCTCGACTTCCTGCTTGTACTGGCCGACCTCGCCCTTGATCGAGTCCACCGTCTTCTGGTGGCTGTCCTCGATGCCCTTGATGCGGTCGACGGCGTTCTTCTGGTCGGCCTGGGCCTGGGTGCGGGCCGACTCGGCCTTGGCGTAGTTGTCCTTGAGGGTCGCGATCTCGGCGTCGCGGGACGCCAAGACGGAGAGGAGCGGCGAGGTGTCGGCGCCGGGGATGGCGTTCTTCTTGGCGGCGAACGAGGCGTAGGAGTCACGCTTGTTGCCGGTGGTGTCGGCCATCATCTTCTGCATGGAGTCGGCGAGGTAGCCCACCACGCTCTTGCCGCCGGAGCGCTTGGCCTCTTCCTTCACGAGGCGCACGTCGTCGCTGTTGCGCTCGGCGGAGGTCACGAACTCGGCCTGGTCGGCCAAGGCCTGATCCCAGTTTCGCTTCGCGTCGTTGAACTTCCCGAAGAATACCGCCGACAGAACGAACAGGCCCAGGCAGAGGATGCCGAGGATGGTGATCGTCGCGGCGACGCCGAAACTGGTAGAGGTCCGACCGGCCATGCGTATCTTCTCCGTGCTTGCAATCGCCCCACGCGATGCCGAACTGGTCGCCGCAAGAATCGGCGATAGGGGGCAAGCATACCCCAGCCGATGACGGTTCGCCCGGGTCCGGCCCGGACAACCAAGACAAGATATTGATACGAGCCGACCACGGCGGTGGGTGCAGCCGCCTGATGTATGAGGGGCGGCTTTAGGTTCGATGTTTGTATGGGAAACGGGCGACAGGCGCGATCGTGTCGGTGAGCGCGGCCGGCGCGGGACGAGGCGCTGTTCGTCGGCGCGGGCGAGTCGCGGGCGATTGAATTTTGCGCGAGCGAGCGATCGCGCCGGTGTGACCTTTGGGGCTCTGGGCATCGCGGGCGAACACGACGCTCACGAAAGAAAACCGACCCCGCGCGCAAATATTCAAACAGAGTTCACGATTGATCAAAGAGGCGTTGACACGGGCGCGTCCGTGAAGTACCTTCAAGGCTCGCCGCGTGTTGCGCTGAAGGAGCCTTCGCCATGAGGTCCACGACCGGAAGATTCGGAGTTTGCGTAGGCGCGCACAAGCGAGCGGGTCAAGAGGGTGAGGAATCGGATTGTGATTCGTAGCCGCGCCCGCGCACGCGGCGAATGATTCGCCGTCGGGCAGAGGAACGGAGGTGTCCGCGTCGTCGCTCCCGGTGGGGCGCGTCGGCGTGGGAGAGAGAGTTCGGTGGGCCGACGCGACTCGTGGGAAGGTCGGCGTGTACAGAGATTGATTGGGTGGCAATCCGGTTTCGGTCTGTACGGACGAACCGGTCATAAGAGGCGAGGTTGGACAGTGATGGTGGCGGACCCTGATCGGTTGGTCTGGGCAGGGATGCTCACCCACTTGCGCGCACATCACCCTGAGGTGTGCCGTCAGTGGTTTGAGGAACTCGAACCCATGGGGATTGCCGGAGGCGCGTTCCAGTTGCGGACGCACTCGGCGATCCATCGTGATTATCTGCGCCGACAGTGCGCCGACGCGTTCAACGACGCGGCCCGCAGCGCCACCGGCCACCTGCTCTCGGTCCGCTTCCTGGGGCCGGAGGATGAGGTCATGCGTCCGCAGGGACGCCGCCCGGTCGTGATCGAGGAGCTGCCGTCGGCCGTTGCGACGCCCGCGCCGGCTGCCGGCGCGGCGGTCGCCGCGCCCAAGACGCAGGTCGAGGCCCCGGTCCGTCAGCCGATGGCGGACATCGCCCAGGTGGAGCCCAAGTTCCCCATCGGGGAGCCCCGGGTGCGCGCCGAGCCGCTCTCACCCGCGCACGTGCGCGGGGTGGACCCGACGCGCAACGGCGAGGGGGACGGCCGCCCGATCTACGTGACGCGCCCCGAGCAGCCCCGCCGGTACGAGTCGCTGGTGGTCAACCCTGATTACTGCTTTGAGAACTTCGTGGTGGGGCCGGGCAACCGCATGGCGCACGCCGCGGCGTTGGCGATCGCGGCCAACCCCGGCCGGGCGTACAACCCGTTCTTCGTGCACGGCGGGGTGGGGCTGGGCAAGACGCACCTCCTGCAGGCGGTGTGCGTCCGCATCTGCGAGCAGAACCCCAAGACGGCGCTGTACTACACCTCGTGCGAGGGGTTCGTCACGCAGTTCTTCGAGAGCGTCCAGAACGGCGAGATGTCCGAGTTCCGCCACCGCTTCCGCGACGTGGACGTGCTGGTGATCGACGACATCCACTTCCTGGCCAAGCGCGACAGCAGCCAGGAGGAGTTCTTCCACACGTTCAACGCCCTCTTCCAGGCCCAGAAGCAGATCATCCTCTCCTGCGATGCGCCGCCCGAGGACATCCCGGATCTTGAAGAGCGGCTGGTGAGCCGGTTCAAATGGGGCCTGGTCACCAAGGTCGATCAGCCCACGTACGAGACCCGCATCGCGATCCTCAAGACCAAGGCCAAGGTCCGCGGATTGCTGATGCCCGACGATGTCGCCTGCTTCATCGCGGAGAAGATCGACACCAACATCCGCGAGCTGGAGGGTGCGGTGATCAAGCTGCACATCCAGTCGACCGTGGAGCAGCGGCCCATCGACATGGAACTGGCCAAGGAGGCCCTGGGCGATTCGCTGCCGGTGCCCAAGGGCGAGCCGACGCTGCAGGCGATCATCGCGTCGGTGACGGAGTTCTACGGCGTGCGGCTGACGGAACTGCAGAGCAAGGGCCGCCAGCGCAGCATCGCGCTGCCCCGGCAGGTGTGCATGTACCTGGCCCGGCGGTGCACGCGGCATTCGCTGGAAGAGATCGGCGGGTTCTTCGGCGGGCGCGATCACACCACGGTGATGCACGCCGTGGACACCGTGGAGGACAAGCGCAAGGAAGACAGCGAGTTTGACCTGCTCCTGCGCAGCCTTGAGGAGAAGCTCAGGGCGGCGAGGGCGGCGTAGAGAATCGTGTGCAAGTACAGAAGAAAGGGCGTCCATCGATGGACGCCTTTTTCAATTCCGCGAGTTGTTCCGACTTCACTTCTTCTTCTGCTTCCCGCCCAGTTCCCGGATATTGGCGGTGAAGAGCGGTCGCTGGGTTTCGTCGAGGATCGGAAGGATCGAGAAGAAGAGTTGTCCGTTCTGTTCGTTGGTGGCGGCGCCCTTGGTGGTCCGGGCGAAGTTGTTGACCAGATCGTGCAGCTTGTCGCTCTGGTCGGGGCGGAGCGTGATGCCCTTGAACAGATACTGATAGATGAGGTCCCCGCCCTCCATCATCTGCTTAAAGGAGTTCTCGATCGCCTTGCCCAGGCTCTGGAGCTTGGCCTCGGCCATGATCTCGATCTTGTTGGGGTACTTGCCGTCGGGCTTCCTGACATTGGCGCGGTCCTTGATATACGCCGCCCAGTAGTCCTTCATGATGGCGTCAAACTTCGCGGCGTTCTCCGGGCCCAGGGCGGCGTGCAGTTGATTCTGCAGCGGGCCCAGGTCCGTGAGGGGCTTGAGCTTGATCATCGCGGCGTAGGCGAGGGCGAGTTGCTCCTTTGTGTCGCCGTTGGCATTGCCGAACTGGGTGAGCAGGGGGATGTTGTTGGTCAGGAAGTCGTCCAGAATCGCCGCTCGCTTGGAGAGGACGGCCCCGGTCGCAGACTTTTCAGAATCGCTCAGCGTGAGCAGGCCCAGCGCGGCCTGCTCGGGGGTGGGCTCGGCGAGTTTCACCAGGCCGTCGAACCCGCGCTCGATGATGGTGGGGCGGTCCGCGGCGGCGACCTTGGGCCCCGCGAGAGGGGCCGCGGGAGGCTCGGCGTGCGCGGGACCGACGGCCAGGGCGAGCACGATGGCGCAGAGGTGGTGCATAGAGGCTCCGGTGGATTATTCGGGGCGGGGGTGGAGGCGTTTCGGGGGGCGGATGGAATGTGGCGGAATCCCCCATCTTCCCGCGTCGCCGGATCCAATCCAAATCTCTCTTTCGATGCGTGCGATGGTCGGCAGGGGAGAGAGATATGCTTGTGGCTTGATGGAACCGGCAACAGAACGAGGTCGACGGCTGGCGGCGCTCTCCGCGCAACTGCGGGAGTTGCACGCCGCGCTCGCCGACGAATCCGCGGACATGCGTCAGGAACAGCTGCGCGACCGTGTGCAGCGGGAGCTTTCGGTTCTGCCTGCGCACGAGCGAGAGTCCTTTCTTTCGGACCTGATGACCCAGTTCCCGGTGTGGAGCGAGGGGACCAACGGTTCGGTACAGCACGCGCCGGCGGCGGCGCCGGCCAAGCCCACCGACCCGCGCGCACTGGCCGACATGCTGATCGAGGCGTGCGCCTCGCTTCCCGAGACGGCCCGCAACGACATCGCCGGTCGGCTCGCCGCGGCTGGGCTTGGCATCAGCGGCGGCGGGCAGGTGCGGGAAGTGGTGAAGGAAGTGATCAAGGAAGTCCGCGTGCCCACCGGTCCGGGGGGGGTGCCCGCGGCGGCGCTGGGCGAACTGCGGCGCATGGTCGGCCTGCCGCCGGACACCGAGATCCAGGGCGACCGGCTGGTGGACCTGTGCACGCTGCTCAGCGAGTTCGTGCTCAAGCTTGAACCGTGGGCGTGCACCTACTGGCGGGAGCTGGGCCCGGAGGCCAAGAACCCTGTGCCGCGATCCCTGGACAAGGGCCTGGCCAAGTTCGTGAGCGGCGACCCGAGCGCGTCCAAGGACGCGGTGGCCCGGGACGTTCTGAAGCTGCGAAGCCTGGTGAGCCTGCTGCTCAAGGGCGTGCTGGATTCTGGCAAGCAGTTCGGCAAGGACCACATGGCCCGATTCAGCGTCGACGCCGTGCAGTCCGCCGCGGAGCGGGGTACTTTTACCGAGAGCCAGGGGGCGAAGAACTGGAAGCAGTACGTACGTTTGATGGAGGGCTACGACGCCGCGGCGATGGAAAAGCGGCTCAAGAGCCTGATCGCCAAGGACGTGGACAACGGTTTGTCGCAGGTGATTCGCTAGTTCGTCATCGGCGAGCATTTGTGCGGGTGGTGGTGGTCACGGTCGCGAGCACGCGTGGAGCACGGCATGTCGAGCATGGGTCACATTCATTGGCACGAGGGATTGTTTCTTCAGCCGCACCACCTGCAGACGTTCTCGCGTCAGCAGTCCGAGACGGTGTGGCGCGAGCGGCGGCTGGGCTGGGCCTATCCGTACGGCGTGATCGACTGCCGGATCAGCACCGACGCGCTGGAGACGATGCTGGTGCGGATCGACCGGCTGCGGGCGGTGATGCCCAGCGGGCTGGAGATCGACGTGCCCGGCAACACCGATGTGCCGGCGCTGGACATCAAGAAGACGTTCGCGAACACGCCCGGGGGCTTCACGGTGAGCCTCGCGGTGCCGCTGTGGCAGTCCGAGCGGGCCAACACGGTGGAAGAGAACGGCACGACCGAGTCGGCGCGCGTGAAGCGGCTCTTCCGCGTGGGCGAGGTCACCCGCGCGGATGAGAACACGGGCGAGAACACCCAGCCGGTGCTCGTGCGGCGGGTCAACGCCCGCCTGGTGGTGGACGGGGACGACACGACCGACATGGAAGTGCTCCCGCTGCTGCGGATCGTCGCGAGCGCGGAGGGCAGCACGCTCCCCCGCCTTGACCCGCGGTTCATCCCGCCGTGCATGGTCATTAGCGGCAACCCGGGCCTCAAGAACCTTCTGCGCGACCTGGGGTCGGCGGTCGAGGCCGCCCGCAAGGAAGTCGTGAACCAGCTCACCCGGGGCGGCTTCGTCCTGGAGAATCTCAAGGGCCCCCAGCTCCTGATGCTGATGCGGCTGCGGACGCTCAACCGCTTCGCCGGGACCCTGCCGACGCTCTTCGCCGGCGGACCGGGGGGCGCGGGGGCGATCTCACCCTTCGACGCGTATCTGATTTTGCGTGAACTGGTGGGCGAGCTCGCCGCGCTGGCGCCAGAACGCGACCCGTTCGAGGCCGGCCGCTACGAGCACGACCTGCCGGGGGTGACCTTCGGCGAGCTGGACCGCAAGATCCGCCCGCTTTTGCGGGGCGATATCGCCAAGCGCTTCCTGCAGGTTCCGTTCGTCATGGACGGGGGCGTGCTGGCGGCGTCGCTCACCGAGGAGCACTTCACCGCGCCCAACGGGTACTTCCTGGGGGTGCGGACGAAGATGGACCCCACCCGCCTGGGCAAGCTGGTGGAGGATCAGGACAAGTTCAAGTTGATGCCCAAGACCATGATCAAGCTGAACATCTTCGGCGTGAAGCTGCAGGAAGAGCGGCACCCGCCGATGGAACTGCCCAGCGCGGTGGACCTGCACTACTTCCGGCTCGACGCCGGCCAGAGCGCCAAGATGTGGGAGCGCGTGCAGAGCGAGAAGTCCATGGCTCTGCGCTGGAGCGAGACCGAGCCGATGGAGTACACGGACGTGAGTTTGTACATGACCGTCCCCTGACGGACAGAGTTGAGACGCAACGGACGGACGGGCGAGACGCGGAGACACCCGGCAGGCCGACGACGTCGGCCGCTGGTCGCCGCGATCGCCGAACCCTGCCGCGGAGCACCGCATGACGCTTGTCGAGATTTGCGAGCCGATTTTTCAGTTTGTCTGCCGCCTCAATCGCCTGGCGCGCAAGGGCGGCAAGCAGGACTTCGGCACGATGCGTGCCGAGATCAAGGCGCTGATGACCGACGTTCGCGCCAAGGCCGAGGCCACGCCCGGCATGGCCGGCGTGTGGGAGCGGTGCGAGCTGGTTCTGATGTACTTCGTCGACTCCATGATCCTGTCCTCAAAGGTGGGGTCGGGGTGGAAGCCCCTGAGCCACGAGCGCGGGAAGCTGGGCTTTGAGGAGGAGTTCTGGGAGCTCGTCGAGGACGCGCTCAAGGACCCCAGCGAGGGCGCGACCCAGCTCCTGGGCGTGATGTACAACTGCATCGGCCTGGGCTTCCAGGGCTACTACGTCGGCCAGCCCGATTACATCAAGCGCAAGCAGTTGGAGATCTCGGCACGCCTTCGCGGCATGATCGACGCCGACCAGGCGGCCCGCATCTGCCCCGACGCCTACGAGAACGTCGACACCCGCAACCTCACGCAGCCGCCGAACCGAAGCCTGACGATGCTCGCGATCCTGGCGGTGGGGCTGCTCGCGGTGGTTGTAGTCTCTTACGTGTCCTTCTTTAAGCACGCCAGCAAGCAGTTGAACGATTCGCTCGACGGTGTCCGCAACCAGTGGAAAGAGCCGAGCAAGTGACGCGGCGTTGATCGGGGGTGCGATCGCACGCCCGAGAACAGTTGCACCCACCGGACGGACGGCCGTATCTCTGGAAATAAGCAACGCCCGGCGCGTACGGGCGATGATTGGGATCGAAAGGTCTGAACCACAATGGACAATCCCCTGAACAGCATCTCGAACCTGCCCAAGCCGATCCTGGCTGTGTCGCTGCTGGCCAGCGGCGCGGGGTTGGCGACCGTCTACATGGCGATCGCTTCCGACAATCCCGCGTGGCGCATCGCCGCGGCGGGCCTCATCGGTCTCGGGCTGGTGCTGGCCTTGTACAAGATCGTCCTGATGCTTCGCGACAAGGCCAAGAGCAGCCCGTTCGCGACGATGGTCTCGCGTGCGGGCGGCGCCCGAGCGGGCACCGACCCGGCAGCGAAGGCGCGCATGGACGACCTGCGCAAGAAGTTTGAAGAGGGCGTGACGGCCTTCAAGGGCGCCGGCAAGGATCTCTACAGCCTGCCGTGGTATCTGCTCGTGGGCCCCAGCGGCAGCGGCAAGACGGAGGCCCTGCGGCACTCCAACGTGGGCTTCCCCCCGGGCCTGCAGGACTGCCTTCAGGGCACGGGCGGCACGCTCAACATGCACTGGTGGTTCACGAACCACGCGGTGGTGCTCGACACCGCCGGGCGCATGTTCATGGAAGAGGCGGCCGAGGGCCAGAGCACCGAATGGAAGGAGTTCATGAAACTCCTCAAGACCGCCCGCCCCAACTGCCCGGTCAACGGTCTGCTGCTGGTCATTTCTTCCGAGAGCCTGCTCAAAGACAGTTCTGAGAAGATCGAGCGCACGGCCGGCGCGATCGCCCGGCAGTTGGACGTGATCCAGCGCACGCTGGAGGTCCGGTTCCCGGTCACCGTCGTCGTCACCAAGTGCGACAAGATCATCGGCTTCCGCGAGTTCTTCGAGACCATCAACGATCCGGGCCTGCAGCACCAGATCCTGGGCTGGAGCAACCCCTCCCCGCTCGACGAGGCCTTCAAGCCCGACCAGGTCGAGAAGCACATGTCCGGCGTGCGCGAACGCCTCATGAAGCGGCGAGCCGGCCTGCTCCAGAACCCCGTCCACACCACCGATGCGTACGGCCGCCGCACCGACGAAGTCGACGAGATGTTCGAGCTGCCGGACAACCTCATGCGCATCGCCCCGCGTTTGCGCCGTTACCTCGAGATGATCTTTGTCGCCGGCGAGTGGAGCCCCAAGCCCCTCTTCCTCCGCGGCATTTACTTCACCAGTTCGATGCGCGAAGGCCAGGCCCTGGACGTGAGCCTCGCGCAGGCCCTGGGCGTCGACGTCGACAGCCTCCCGGGCGGCAAGGAATACGACAAGGAGAAGGCCTACTTCCTCCGCGACGTCTTCCTGGGCAAGGTGTTCAAGGAGCGCGGCCTGGTGACCCGGGCCAGCAACGTCAGCAAGCAGCTCGCCCGCCAGCGCGCCTGGGTGTTGGGCGGCAGTCTCGCCGCGGCGATCATCGTCGGCGGCGTCACCGCCATGAGCGTGATGGGCTATCGCTCGTCGCTCGGCCCGCCGAGCGAGTTCTGGTCGACCGTGAAGCCCGTGTTCGAGACGCACCTGTCCACCAAGCCCGGCGACGACGGGGCCCGTCCGTTGTCGCTGTTCGCGGTGGGCGATGGCGGCAACCTCAAGTACATCGGCGGCGAGAAGGTCGGCATCGCCGAGGCGCTGCCCGAGGGCGTCAAGACCCGCGCTGAGCTGGTCGCGGAGACCGCCGAGCACACGAGTGACATTTCGCTGGGTTGGGCCGGCGCTCCCGCCGCGGCGCTCGCGGGCGCTTCGAGCAAGGGCTACGGCCTACGGCAGACGCTCGCCCACCGCGCGGTGGTGGAGAGCACGATGCTGGTGCCGCTGCTCCAGACGGTGCGTGAGAAACTGGTGAAGGAGCAGCAGTGGCCCGAGCCGGCCGTCAAGGCACTCGCGCAGCTGGTCCGCATGCACACGCTGGCCGAGGGCGCTGCCCCGGTCGACAACCCGCCGGTCAAGGCCGGCCGCAAGAGCACGTGGCAGCTTGTCGACGTCGCGGTGTTGGCGCGGTACGCGATGGGCGAGGCCGAGTACGCCAAGATGGATAACCGCGAACTCGAACGCCTGGCCACCGCCGTCTCCCGGGCCTACCCCGAAGGCTGGCCCACCACCGACGGAGAAAAGAAGCGCGACGAGGCCAGCGAGGGCCTCTTCGGCAACAGCCGCGAGTACGCCTGGGGCGTGGTTGAGTCGGCCTCCAAGAGCCTGCTCACGAAACTCTCGGAAGTGAAGCCCGGCCCCGGCAATGACCTGGGGCGCCTGGTGGATCTGTGCGACACGCTCGAGAAGTTCGACGCCGCCGAGACCGTGTACGACGGGCCGCTCGCGTGGCTTGCGGCCGAATCCGGCGGCGACTCCGCCGCCAAGGCCTCGGCGGAGGGCTACAAGCAGTTCGCCGCGGAGTACCGCAAGAAAATCGCCGCGGTTTCCGACGCCAAGGACTCGCTGGACCAGAAGGTGGGCCAGTTCAAGAAGGATGAGGTCGCGAATCCGACGCAGTTGCTCGCCGCGGCGGGCGAGGCGATGCGCAAGGACATCGTGACCACCTTGGGCGTGCTGCGCGTGCAACTCCCGCCCAAGGACGCCGGCGCCACCCCGCCGACGCTCGCGAAGCTGACCGATTCGCTCGATGACAAGAAGGCCAGCAGCGAGGCGACTAAGG
>JBGAMO010000199.1:0-7747 GCA_044222845.1 Phycisphaerales bacterium | reverse complement strand
GTCGGCGCCGAAGATCTTCAGAATCCGCATCGCCTGCTCGCTCAGCGCGTCCATCGAACGCAGCAACGGGGTCTTGGTGTCCAGCGCCACGCCGGTCCACGACACGAACGCCGTCGGGATGCACAGCGTGGCGGTTCCACCGTTGCGGTTCACGAACACCGGGCTCGTGCAGTCCCACGCCGTGTACCCGCGTGCCTCGAACGTCGCACGCAGCCCGCCGCTGGGGAACGAACTCGCATCCGGTTCGCCCTGCACCAGCGCGGAGCCGGAAAACTCCGTCAGCGCCCCGCCGTGCCCGTCCGGCGAGATGAACGAATCGTGCTTCTCCGCGGTAGAGCCGGTGAGCGGCTGGAACCAGTGGGTGTAGTGCGTGACGCCCCGCTCCAATGCCCACTCCTTGATCGCGGACGCGACGATATCCGCCAGCGCCGCATCGATCGGCTCGGCGTACAGGATCGTCTGCTGCAACTTCTTGAACACGTCCTTCGGCAACCGTTGCTGCATCACCCGCTCGCTGAAGACGTCGGCGCCGAAGATCACTTCGGCGCGTTCGGCGTGCGAAGCGGACTGCGCGGCGTGGCTATCCATGCGGTGCGCGTGCTGCGCGTGCGTATGGGCTTTGCCGTTGGTCGTGATGCTCATGGATTCTCTCTTGGGGCAAGGGAATGACGTGCAATGCTCGACACCACCGGCAACGCGCCGGGAGCCGGGACTGCATAAAGAGCGGACGGGTCTCTGAAATGTAGGGCGCGCGAAATCGCCCGTGGTGCTTTCGCCCCCCGAATCCCTTCCAGTTGCCCTCCGGGAAGTGAATTTCCTGTCGGATTCACTCCAATCCCGACGCGAGCTCCCTTGTAAACGTTTCAGCCTCCGTCACAGGGTCCCGCCCCTCCTTCGCCGCCGCTGTCATCCGCCGCACCAACGCGCTCCCAACGATCGCCGCGTCCGCGTGTTCCACCACCGCCCGGACGTGTTGCGGCGTCGAAATCCCGAATCCAACCGCGATCGGCAGGTCCGTGCATTGCCGCAACCGTTGAACCGCGGGCCCGATCTGAGGCGTCGAACTCTGCTCCCCGGTGATCCCGGTCCTCGCGAGAAGGTAGATGAACCCCGTGCACGCCTTGGCAATCTGCTCAACTCTCCGCGGCGGGGTGGTGGGGGCGATCAGGTGCGTGTACGCCAGGTCCGCCGCCGCCGCGGCCTTCATCAGCTCCTCCGACTCCTCCAGCGGCGCATCCGGCACGATCAGCCCGTCAACGCCCGCTGCCTTCGCCGCCGCCGCGAACTTCTCCGGCCCCCCGCGGCGATGGACGATCGATACCGTCACCATCGCCACAATCCCCACCTGCGTCTTCGCCCGCGCCCCCGCAGTTTCTTCGAACACAGACGCAGGTGTCACCCCCCGGGCGATCGCGTCGTGCATCGCCGCCGCGATGATCGGGCCATCCGCAATCGGATCGGAGAACGGAAACCCGACTTCCACGATCGACGCTCCGGCACGCTCAAGGGCCGGCAAGAGCGCCGCGGTACTCCCAGGTGCCGGGTGGCCGCCACAGATGAAGGGCATCAACGCTTTGCGGTTCTGGGCGCGAAGTGAAGCGAAGATGGAGGCGAGCGCTGGCATGGCATGAATGTAGGGGAGTGAAACCCGGCGGCGGGACCGGACCGGGCGACCCGACAATCTCGATCATTTGAGCATCTGCTGTAACCGTTTCCTGCCCTTGGAACGAGCGAGAACCTACACTCACATCCAACACCACAAGGAAACCACCATGGCAGGCCCAACCATCTCAAAAGAGCAAGCGGAAGCGATCTACAGCAAGGGACTTGAAGGCATCATCGCCGGAGAAACGTCGATCTGTTCCATTGAGCAGGGCGGTCTTTACTACCGGGGCTACGAGATCCACGACCTCTCCAAGAACGCCACGTTCGAGGAAGTCGCCTTCGTCCTCCTTGAAGGCCATAAACCCTCCGCCGCCGAACTCGCACGATTCAAGAGCGAACTCGTCGCCGAGCGTGCCATTCCCGCCTCGATCATCCAGTTCCTGCGTGATGTCGGCCCCGCCCTCAAGCGCGGCACCGCGGTCCCCATGGATGTCTGTCGCACCGCCGTCGGCCTCCTGGGCCATCTCGATCCCGACTGCCAGGACAGCTCCGGCCCTGCCAACCTCCGCAAGGCCAAACGTCTTCTCGCCAAGTGTCCCAGCATCATCGGCCACATGCAAAGCGTGATCGACGGCCGCGAGTTGGTCGAGCCCGAACGCGGCGGCGATCCTGCCCTTTCCCACGCCGCAAATCTCCTGTATCTCATGACCGGCAAGAAGCCCAGCCCCGAGTTCGCCCGGTGTATGGACGTCTCGCTGATCCTGTACGCCGAGCATGATTTCAACGCCAGCACCTTCACCTGCCGCGTCATCGCCGGCACCCTCTCCGACATGCACGGGGCGGTCTGCGGCGGCATCGCCGCCTTGAAGGGACCCCTCCACGGCGGCGCCAATGAGGCCGCCATGGAGATGCTCAAACGCATCGATGCCCACATCAAGAAGGGCGGCACCGTCGAGTCGTACATGCAGAACGCCTTCGAGACCAAAGAGAAGCTGATGGGCTTCGGGCACCGCGTCTATAAGAATGGAGACCACCGCGCCCCGATCCTGGGCGCACTGGGCCGCGAGATTGCCCGCAAGCAGGGCCCTGACTCCCTGAAGTGGTTCGAGATCGGAGACAAGGTCCAGAAGATCATGCTCGAGCAGAAGAAGATCCACCCCAACGTCGACTTCCCCTGCGGCATGACGTACTTCGTGATGGGCATCCCCGTCCCGCAGTACACGCCGATTTTCGTCGCGTCTCGCTTGAGCGGCTGGTGCGCTCACGTCATCGAGCAGCACGCGAACAACCGCATCATCCGTCCCTTGAGCAAGTACACGGGCGAACCCGTCCGTTCCTGGAACGGCTGACAGCAGCCGCGTGAAACCGGCCCACCCGATCCACCAACAAATGTCGAGTTGATCTACAACCCCCGACCGAAACGCCGGGGGTTGTGTCTTTCCGCCACGCCAGCCCTCCCGGACCTTCACGATGCCCATCCGCCTGATCTGCGACAAGTGCGACAAGGCCTTCGAGACCGACAGCCCCGCCGGCAGCAAGGTCACATGCCCCGCCTGCGGCGACATCAACATTGTGCGTGACGCGCCCATCGCTTCCGGCAAAACCGATCGCGCCGCCGCCGCCGGCTATCCCCCCGACTTTGGCCCGGAAGCCGAAGTCATCCGAGTTCGTCCAGCCATGCTCCGCGCCAGGCCCATGAGCTTTCTGGGTCTCTGGGCGCTCTTCCTCGCTTCGGCGGTGGGGGCCTTCCTCCTGCTCGCCATGCCCCCCGCGGCCATCGGTTGCGCCGTGATCGCCCTGATCTGCCTCATCGCCCTTCTGGTCTGGAAGATTCGGACCATGCACGACCGCCTCCGCATCACGACCCGCCGCATCGTGGACCGCACGGGCCTCCTCAGCAAGAATACCAGCGAAATCCTCATTAAGGACATCCGCCACGTCGCCATCCGACAGACTTTCTGGCAGCGAGTCTGGGGCGTGGGCGAACTGGCCATATCGAGCGCCGCCGACGATGGGGTGGAGATATTCATGCGCGATGTACCCAAGCCCGACGACGTCAAACGCGTGATCGATCTCTACCGCTGATTGCGCCAACACCCGACGCCCTTCCCAAGAGAAATACCGGACCCCGAACGGGCCGCAATCAGCCCGCGGGCTGCCCGCAACCGCCCCGAAAGTCGCCCATATACCCTTGCGGTCGCGTCGAAATCGCTGCACTCCGCAGCGAGTTGGTCCCGGCATTCCCGCCGGGGGAAAATGGGAAAGCCATGAAGACTCTGAACTGGGGTGTGTCCGCTGTGGCGTCTTTGGCCGCCGGAATTCCGGGCGTGGCGAGCGCCTCTGAAGCGCTGGTCAGGCCCGTCGTGCTCGTCGGCGATCCGGCTCCTTCCCTTCCGGGCGTGCGATTCGCGGCCGTGTCCGACCCACGCATCAACATTGCAGGCCACGTTGTGTTCTGGGCCCGCCTCACCGGCACGGGCGTAACGCCACTCGACGACGTCGCGATCTGGACCAACCGCAACGGCGCCTTTTCTCCGGTGATCCGCAAGCAGCAGTTCATACCGGATCGCACCGGCAACATCACCGGCATCCCGACCGCTTCGTTCAACGATTCCAATCTGATTGCGCTCGCGGCGAGCTTTGCCGACGGATCGCCGACGACTACGAGCCTCGTCGCTCTCACCGAGGAACCGCAGAACACATTCACCATTCTGTTGAAGGAGTTGCAGAACAACACCTTCACGGCACCGGCCTTGGTGCCGTTGGCCGGTTCCGGCGAAACCGTGCTCTGGAACACGGCGTCGCGAAGCAACTCGATCACATTCTCGCAGAACCACGCCCGCGACATCTCCAGCTCCACCCTCGCACCCGAGGCGGGCAGCGCCGACATCCCCGCCGACGCCACATTCCGTCAGATCTCTCCGCCCACCTTCGCAGGCACCGCGATCGCATTCCGCGCCGCGATAGGCAACTCCGCCACCACAGCCGCCTGGAAGTACGGCGTCTTCAGCGACCGCACGGGACAGGCAGCGATCGTTGCGCTCGCCGGTCGTCAGGTGACCGGCGGGCCCGGGGGGCAGTTTTACCGGGAGTTCTCCAACACTCCGACCATCAACGCCCCCGGTGATGTCGCGTTTTGGGCGCGGCTCGAGGGCGCCGGTGCGCCCGCGGGCGAGGACGCCGCAATCCTGGTGAGCCCCGCCGGGTCGCCCAACATCCGCCAGATCGCCAAGATCGGTCAGCCCGCCCCCGGCACCACGCTCGCCGCCTTCGGAGCGTTCAATCGCCGCATCGCTCTTTCCGATACCGGGCGCGTGGTCTTCGGGGCGTCGCTCTTCGGTGGCGGCGCCTCACCGGGCAACAACTCAGGTCTCTGGATCTCGGATGTCGGCGCGCCGCTCAAACTTCTGGCGCGTGAAGGCGCCGCCGCTCCCGGGGCCGTTGGCGCTAACTTCGCCGCGTTCTTTGACCCACGCGTCGGGGCCGACGACCAGATCGCCTTCCTCGCGACCCTCACCGGCCCCGGAGTCAACGCGGCTTCCGCCACCGCCCTCTTCGCGACCGATCTCACCGGAGTCGTCCGCATGATCATCCGCGAAGGGGATTCCATCGCCGTCAATGAGTCCGGCCCACCGCGCATAGTCCGTCAGATCGTGTTCGATCACGAGGACGGCCACGGCGGCTCGTCGCAGATGTCCAACGGCGTCCTTGTCTTCAAGCTCGGATTCACGGACAACTCGAGCGGAATCTTCTCCGCCACCATCCCGTGCTTCGGTGATTTCAATCACGACGGCGCGGTCGACGGCACCGACCTCACCGAGTATTACAACGCCTGGCTCATGGGCGACTCCTCCGCGGACGCCAACATCGACGGCGGCGTCGACGGCGCCGATCTGGAAGCGTTCTTTGGCCGTTGGTCCGCCGGAGTTTGCTGAGCGAAAAAACCTGAATATCCCGCGCCTCCCTCCCGGTGCGTGTCTATCTTGGAGCAACTGTTCCAGCACACCCGTGGAGGCGTCTCATGTTCGGATCGGTTTCGCTCGAAGTCCTCATCGGACTCGTCACGTTCTTCTTCCTGTTGAGCACCATCTCCTCCGCAACTTCGGAGCTTTGGTTTGCGTTCTGGAAGACCCGGGCACATCTGCTCGAGCAGGCGTTGATGCACCTCTCCGACAAGCTCAAGGGAGGCGGCACCAAGGCGTTCGACGTGGACGCGCTCCTCGCCTCAGTCAAGCCTTCGGGCGATCGCAAGCCCTCGTACATACCACCGAAGGTCTTCATGGCGAGGGTCATCTCCGATACGTTCAACATCATCGCCCAGCCGACCAACGTGAATGGGCCCGCCACCGTCGCGCCCGATGCACAGGCGCCTGAAGTCATCAAGTGCATGTGGAAGGCCGCGGACCAGAATCTCGAGGAGTTCAAGATCCTGCTGGAGGAGTGGTTCAACGTCGGCATGAGCGACGCGGGCGAGATCTTCAAGCGAAAGGCGCACTGGGTGCTCGGCGCCGTCGGCCTCGCGCTCGCCGTCGCTCTCAACGGCGATGCCTTCATGGTGGCCCGCGCCCTGATGGTGGATCCGACCACGCGAGCCAAAGTCCTGACGCTCTCGCATCAACTGGGAGCCGCGACGCCGCCCCCCGCGAAAGGAGTTCAACCCGCCGCGACCACGCCCACCCCCACGCCGCCTAAGACGCTCGCCGAACTCACCGCCGAGCTCGCGACCATGCGCGGTGAACTCTCCACGCTGGCGGATCTCACCCGCAAATCCTCAACGGGTACCATGACCGCCGCGGACTTCTCGACGCTCGCCGCCGCGGGCAGCGGCCAGCAACTCACACCCGAACAGCAGGCCGTCGCACGCGAGACCGCTCTGAAGGCGCTCTGGAGCAGCGGCCTTCCGTTGGGGTGGAGCGACCAGCCAGGCGCGATCAACGCCTGGCCCTGGCTCGCGGGCTCCGGTTGGGAGATCGTGTGGGCCTGCCTGCTCAAACTCGTCGGCCTCCTCGCCACCGCCATGGCCGTTTCATTCGGCGCACCCTTCTGGTTCGACTTGCTCGCCAAGTTCACGAACCCGAGGCTCGCCGGCCCGAAGCCGGATTGATCCCCGATCGAGCTCTCCGGGCCGCTGAGCCGCCGCGTCGAACAAAAAACCGCCCGCGGCGTCACGCCGAGGGCGGTCTTGGTGATTCAACCGTCAATCTTACTGATCGTGCCCGGCCTGCGCCGGCATCGAATGGCCCGCATCGCGCAGCGTCTTCTCCCGCTTCGCGATGTCAAGATCGTGTTCCACCATCATTTTGGCCAGTTGCTCCACCGATGTGGTCGGTACCCAGCCCAGTTTCTGCTTCGCCTTGGTCGGGTCGCCCAGCAGCAGGTCAACCTCCGCCGGACGCAGGTAGCGCTGGTCGAACGACACGTGCTCCTTGAAATCAAGACCGACGCACGCGAACGCCATTTCCGCGAACTCCCGCACGGTGATCGTGCGTCCTGTGGCGATCACGTAGTCATCAGGCTTGTCCTGCTGGAGCATCATCCACATCATCTTCACGTAATCGCCCGCGTAGCCCCAGTCTCGCTTGCTATCCAGATTGCCCAGGAACACCTTGTTCTGCAGGCCCATCTTGATGCGGCCCACAGCGCGGGTGATCTTGCGGGTCACAAACGTCTCGCCGCGGCGGGGAGATTCGTGGTTGAACAGAATGCCGCACGAGGCGTGCAAGCCGTACGACTCGCGGTAGTTCACCGTCGCCCAGTGCGCCATGAGCTTGGCGCACGCGTACGGCGAACGTGGGTAGAACGGCGTCGTTTCCTTCTGCGGCGTCTCGATCACCTTGCCGTACTGCTCCGACGAGCTTGCCTGGTAGTACCGCACCTGCCGGCCGGACTGCTGCTGGTAATCACGCACGGCTTCCAGAAGGCGCAGCGCACCCATCGCGACCGTGTCGGCCGTGTAGATCGGCATGTCGAACGACACACGCACGTGGCTCTGCGCGCCCAGGTTGTACACCTCGTGCGGCTCCACCTCGCGCATCAGCTTGCTGAGGCTGTTGGCGTCGCACAGGTCGCCGTAATGCAGCTTCAGTTTGCCGGCCTTCACGTGCGGGTCGAGGTAGATGTGATCAATGCGGCCCGTGTTGAA
>JBGAMO010000198.1:0-7792 GCA_044222845.1 Phycisphaerales bacterium | reverse complement strand
TCGGAAGCCCCGAGCACCTCACCCTCGAGGTGAGAGACGGAGTAGATTGATGGCTCGTTACACTGGTCCGAAACTGAAGCTCTCCCGCCGCGTGGGTTCGCCCGTGGTGGACACGCCCAAGCACACGTCGAAGCGTTCGCTGACGTACCCGGGCATGCACGGCTTCCGCGGCCGCCGTCTGCGTGACTACGGCATCCGCCTCAACGAGAAGCAGAAGCTCAAGTTCCACTACGGCACGCTCGAGAAGCAGTTCCGCCGGTACCTTGAGTCGGCGGGCAGCATGCCGGGCAACACCGGCGACATGCTCATGCAGTTGATGGAGCGTCGCCTGGACAACGTCATCCGCCGCGCGGGCCTGGGCCGCACGGTGTGGGCGACGCGCCAGATGGTGGCGCACGGCCACGTGTTCGTGAACGGCCGCAAGACCGACCGCCCCTCGTTCCAGGTGAGCGTGGGCGACGTGATCACGTTCAAGCCCAAGGCGCAGAAGCTCGCCCGCGAGGCGATGGACTCGCTGGCGGGTCTTGAGGTTCCGGGCTGGCTGGAACTGAACCCCGGCGAGCTCAAGATCAAGATGCTCGCGCTGCCGACGACGGACCAGATTCCGTTCGACGTGAACACGAACCTGATCATCGAGTTCTATCGGTGATCGGCCGCGGCGAAACGCCGCGTGTTGTGGTATTCTTCCCGGCCGATCGGAGTTGTCCGGTTGGCCGGTTTCGTTTGCGGCGGGGCCCCTGCGGGGCGACTCACGGGCGGGACGCCCGTGCCATTCAGTGAACTGACCCACGGGCGGGACGCCCGTGCCACGGACTCGAACCATGACCAAAGTCTTGCGCAAGTACAACAAGTGGCTCCTGGCGATCTTCGGGTCGCTGCTGCTGGTGACATGGCTGGTGTCGGGAACGGCCGGGCAGTTCCAGGCCGACCCGGGCAAGCGCGTCATGGCGACGGTGGGGCCCAAGGGCGAGAAGATCCTCGCGAGCGACTCCGACAAGGCGGAGCGCGAGTACAAGGCGCTGACGGAGATGGCCCGCGGCTCGGTGAAGGCGCCGCCGCCGGCGGGCCTGGGCATCGAGAACGGGACGCACTGGCTGTTGCTTTCGCGCGAGGCGGAGGCGGCGGGGCTGGTGGGCGAGGCCGGGGATGGCGTGGATTTCCTGGGCGACCTGGCCAAGGTGGAGACGCAGCTGCGCATGTTCTCCGACCCGCAGTTGCGGCAGTTCGCGCAGCAGAACCCCCAGTTCGTGGCGCAGCAGGCGGCGTCGATGGCGGAGGCGCTCAAGAAGAACAAGGATTCGTTCGCCGGTCAGGCCGGGCTGCGGCCGCGGGAGTTCGAGGTGGCGCTGGCGAAGCTCCGGGGCGTGTACCGGCTGATCCAGGCGTACGGCCACGGGGCGCGCATGTCCGACGTGCAGTTGACCCGCGAGGCGCGTGAACTGGTGACGCAGGTGAGCATGGACTGCGTGATCGTGCCGGCGGACAACGTGGTGGCGAGCATTCCTGAGCCCACGGCCGAGCAGCTCAACTCGCTGTTCGAGAAGTACAAGGGCGTGCGTCCGGGCGAGGGCGAGTACGGGTTCGGCTACATGCGGCCCAAGCGCGTGAAGCTGGAGTGGATGACGATCTCCAAGGCCGCGGTGTCCGACGCCGTGAAGCTGGACGCGGTGGAGGTGAACAAGTACTGGCAGCAGAACAAGGCTGACTTCAAGGGCGAGTTCGCGGCGGTGCGAGCGGACGTTGAGAAGAAGCTCAAGGAAGCCCGCGTGGCGGACGTGCTGGCCGAGGCGGATCGCGCGTACAAGGCGCGGATCAAGTCGGCGACCCGCAAGCTGCCGCTGGACGGGGGCGTTCGCAAGCTCCCCGCCGACTGGGAGTCGCAGCGGCCCAAGATGGAGACGCTGGCGCAGGAACTGGTCGCCGCGGTGGAGCAGGCGACCAAGGTGAAGATGCCGCTTCCGACGGTGGAGGTGCGGGCGTCGGAGTACA
Source organism: Phycisphaerales bacterium (assembly GCA_044222845.1). Classification (GTDB taxonomy): domain Bacteria; phylum Planctomycetota; class Phycisphaerae; order Phycisphaerales; family UBA1924; genus UBA2402. The sequence continues at coordinate 5,803 of JBGAMO010000198.1, read as the reverse complement.
TCCCGCTCAACGACATGAAGACGGCGGGCCAACTGGCGTTCATGCAGTACGACCTCGGCGGCAAGCGCGGACCGTTCTCGGCGCTGCTGGAACTGACCCGGGAGATCAACCCCGCGGGCGACGTGGGCCTGCAGGTGGGCGTGCCGTTCGACTTTGCGATCACGGACTTCGGCCTCAACGACCGCGTCTACTTCACGGTGCTCGACGCCAAGGGCGAGTCGCCCGCGGAGAATCTTGACGAGGTTCGCGCAGCGGTGGTGAAGGACGCCAAGAAGCTCGCGGCGTTCGAGAAGCTCAAGAGCGACGCGGGCACCGTTCAGTTGCTCGCCGTGACCGACGGCCTGGAGGCCGTGACGAAGATGTTCGCGACGCCGGTGGCCGCGGGACTTCCGGCGGACGCCAAGCCCGAGCCGCTGCCGCTGCACAAGCGGGTCATCATCTCCAAGACGCGTTCGCCCGAGCAGTTCCCCGAGTTGGACGATCAGTCGCTACGCGACGCGGTGATGTCACAGGTGCACGCGCTGGGCGCGGACACCAAGATCAGCACGGAGAACGCCGCGATCCGCACGCTCGCGGTGCCGCTGCCCAAGACCCAGAGCCTGGCGGTGATGCAGATCACCGGGCACCGGCCCCTGAGCATCGAGACCTTCCGAACCATCGGCGATTACGAGGTGAGCTACCTGCTGGACAAGGAACTGCAGACCGGCGGCAAGGAGGGCGCGACCGCCAAGCAGGTGAATCCGTTCTCGTTCGCGGCGGTGAAGCAGCGGGCCGGCTACAAGGCGACCCGCGGCGAGGGCAAGTCGTCAGAAGAAGAGCCCACCGACGCTCCGGCGGAAGAGAAGAAGCCGGCCTAAGCCCGGAAGGCGCCGAGCCGGCGGGCATTGGGCGTGCCATGTACTCCGTCGTGCGAGGCGGCGGCGCGGTCGGTGTAATTCCGCAAGAGTTGATTACCGGAGAACGACGGCTGGGCATCGCGTGCATGGGGTACGCGCGGACACCGGCGGCGATCGGAATGGATAGTCAGATAGATGCGGGCACTCGGGCCGTCGCCGCGGCGTCTTTGGTCATGGCTGATGCCCAATGCCCGATCGCTGGCGCCTCACCGAATCAGATCGTGATCAGGATCTGATCCAGCGGCTTGCGGTGGATGTCGGGCACGGTGCAGTTGGGGGCGGGGTACCCGACGGGGATGAGCAGGAACGGGCGCTCATGGTCGGGGCGGTTGAGCAGGGTGCTCAGGAAGCCCATCGGGCTGGGTGTGTGCGTGAGGGCGGCGAGCCCCGCGTGTTGGATCGCGGCGAGCAGCAGACCCACGGCGATGCCGACGCTTTCGTTGACGTAGTAGACCTGGCCTTGACGGCCCGAGTCGTCCGGATCGGCTCTCACGGTCTTGAACACGACGATGAGCCAGGGCGCGATCTCGAGATACTCCTTGTTCCAATCGGTGCCCAGGGGCGCGAGATCGGCCAGCCACTGGGGCGAGGCGCGTCGGTCGTAGAACTCGCGCTCTTCAATTTCGGCGGCGGTGCGAATTTCCTTTTTGACGGCCGGGTCTCTGACGGCGATGAAGCGCCATGGCTGCTTGTTGGCTCCGCTCGGGGCCGTTCCCGCCGCGGCGACCACGGTGCGGATGATCTCTTCGCTGACGGGTGCATCGGAGAAGAAACGGACGCTGCGTCGCTGGCGCATGATCTCGTAGAAGCGTTGCGCCGCGGCCAGGGGGGATAGAGAAGGCTTGTAGGGCGAGTACGGCACGGTACTCAATGGCGGCAGGTCGGCACGATTATTCGACATGCGTGGTTCTCCTAATCGTCACAGCGTGTGCGGCCTTCGGGTCATGGAAGGGCAATGTCGTTGTTGAGGTCGGGAAGGGCGGGCGATGAGTCGATGCGCATGAGATGCCTCAAGTGGAACAACCGACACCCAGCGACGCGACTAGCGCCCAGCGGCGCCGTCACGGCAGGGTGGTGTGCGAGGACCTCACCAGCAGTCTGGGGGAGGTGGTCAATCTATCGGCCTCTGGGATGCAGGTGCGGGGTGTGGCCAAGCCACCAATGGTGGGTTCGCGGCTGACTATACGGCTGGATGCCCCGGATGGGGCACTGTTCATGGGGACGGTGGTTCAGTGGACACGCCGGATCGGGCTGTTCAGATTCGAGGTCGGGCTGAAGTTTGAGCCGATTACCCCTCAACTTCAGGTATCGCTCAACCGCCTGGCCCGATCCGCGTCTCGCAATGAGACCATCATGCCGAGTGTGCACGCGCTGCGTCAAGGCTCGCGCGAGGAGGCTTGATATTCTCCACCGATTCTGCACGTCCTATACACAGAATTGTGTTATTTTCGGTTTTTGAAAGGTACCGTAAGTAGGTGAGTTTGCAGAATCTCTCTTCCATCTACCGATAGGGCATGGTATAAATGGTGAGTGGCGTCGTATGGTGGATCTGGGTGGTGTACTAGGTCACCCGTGGAATTGGTGCCCAGGACGGGAGCAGGTTCATGCTGGTGATTACACGGCGGGAAGGCGAAGAGGTCGTCATCGGCGACCCGAAGAACCCCATCGGCGTGGTGCGCATCGCATCGGTCAAGGGTGACCGCGTGCGCGTCGCGTTCGACTTCCCGCGTGACGTCGAGATCAATCGACGCGAGATCGCGGATCAGATCGTGCAGCAGTCGCCGGAGATTGTGGGCACGATCAAGCCGAACATCGCCGCGGCGCAGGGCTGAGAAGTACATTCGCATACAAAATCCGCTCCACCGGGACCATCGCGGTCTCGGGGTTGTGTACGTTCAGGCCACGCTCAGCGGGCCGGGCTCGGCGGGCTCCTTCTGGCGGTGGGGAAGAAGCTGTCGACATACGCCAGAACATCGTGGGCGCGTCGGCGAGCAGCCGCGTCGGGATCGGAAGCGGCGATCGCCTCGACCTGGGCGGTGCCTGTGGGAAAGGGCAGCTTACGGGTCACGAGCGTGAGTTGGACGCGGCGGCCGAAGCGGTCTAGGCCGAACTTCCTGACGGTCGCATCCTGATGGCCCAGGGCCTGGAGGATGATCTCGTCGGGCACGAAGGCGAAGTCCGGCCGGTGGGTGTAGTCCGCACCATCAAACTGGAGTTCGGCGAGGACCCAGTTGAGCCGGGCGATCAACTCGGGATCGTTCGCGGCTTCGGCGCGAACCCGGGCGACACCGTCCGGCACGCGATCGACGGGCCAGGCTTCGTTGGAGAATGAACCGCCGACCTGCGCGTACAGGGCGTGGGCCGCATCTGCCAGAGGCGCGAGTTGAGCGAGTTCGGCGTTGGAAACTGGGCCGCGGGAGGCCAGCACGGCCTTGGCCCACGCGTCGAGCGCGACGGCCGCCTGATGGCTCCAGACCAACCGATCCCACGATCTGGACGAACTCTTGAGTTGCGGATCGGGGACCGGGAGTGTGCCGTTTGAGGCGGGAGGGGCCGCGAACACGTTGAGGAGGAGCGCCATGAAGGGGCGGGGGACTATCTGAGTCCAAGGACCTTGGCTGAGGTTGAACAGCGCCGCGAAGGCCAGGGCGATCGTGGCGGCGACGCCGGCGTAGTAGGTTCGGCGGGGCCGGCGGGAATGAAAGAGTTCGGATTCGGCTGAAGCGGTGTGCCCACATTCGGGGCATAGAAGCTCGGCGACCACCGTCATTTCATATGCGCAACGTGGACATCGGCGCAGGTCGCGGCGGCGGTCGCCCCGCCGGGCCACGACCGTGACCGCGGTGGAGGCGAGAAGACCCAGGAGGATGAACGCCAACGTGCTCATTGGGGCCGCGGATGGTACTGGGTGGGGTCGTTGGCGTGGCCGCGCGAGCGTGGCCTCTGCGGCGCTGGAATCCGAATGATCGCAGTCTGTCAGAATGAAGTTTGGGCATGGTTTGGGTATTCATGCAGGCGGAAGGATTCGGGCGATACAATGACAGCATTGAACGGCGGTCGTCTCCGCCGCGTTGAATGGCCAAAGACCCGACCAAGACTTCCCGAGTTCGCACGGTGTCGCGCCGCGTCCGCAGTCGCACTCCAGACTTTGCTGCGCGGCTCCTGAACAAGGACGGTCTGAAGGACCGGCTGCTGGACGCGCTGACGTCCGCGGACACGGCCCTGGGCATTCTGGTCATCCTGGGATTTGTGACGCTGTGCAGCCTGGTGGTGATCTGGGGGCGTGAACAGCCGTTGGTCGCCGTTGGGCGGATCATGGATGACACCCGCTTGGTGCGGGTGAGCCTGTCGCTCGAGGATGACGCCCAGACCCAGCGTGCCAAGGAGGCGGCCCGTCAGGCAACGCCCCGCGTGTACGTGGCGGACATGCAGGTGATCGGGGCCGTGGTGCAGTCGATCGAGAACTTGCCCCGGGCGCTGGCCTCGGCCGCGAATATCGAGGCGGTGGACCCCACGATCCGCAAGCAGTTCGCGCTGACCGAGGAGATGCTGCAGGCGGTCAAGATGGAAGTGACCGAGGGCGAGCCCACGGGGGCGTGGGTCTCCAAGGTGCATCAACTGACGGCGCTGCTCAAGAAGCGGCCGTTGCTGGATCAGCAGACGTACCAGAAGTCGGTGCAGGAGGGCGCTCACCAGATGGTGAAGCTGGTCTACTCCTCCGAAGAATCGGTGCAGGTCTTCCGCGGCGAACTGGTGAACGTGGGCGACAAGGCACTGGCGGATGTGATGAACATTCTCGCCCGCGACGCGGGGTTCACGGGGCCCACGCGTGAGCTGGTGTCGGCGCGACTGGCGGCGGAGGCCAAGCCGACGTTCACGTTCGACGCGGCGGCGACGACCAAGGCGCAGAACGCCGCGGCGGACGCGGTGGAGCCGATCCGGGTGCAGAGCGCGGTGGGGCAGGTGATCTACCAGCGGGGCGAGGCGCTCACGCAGCCGCAGGCGGACCTGTTCCGCGCGGAACTTGCCCACTACCGGAGCCATTCGGAGTTCTGGCAGCGGTGGCTGTACATCGGCGGGGTCGTGGCGGCGGTGGCGGCGATCACCGCGGCGCTCGCGGGGTACACGGTTCTGTTCTGCCCGCGGATCCGCAATAAGGTGTCGCGGATGGTGGGGGTGGCCGGGATCCTGCTGCTGGGGATCTGCGCGGCGTGCTTCAGCGGCGCGGCCCTGCCGCAGTTCATGGCGGTCTCGTCGGTGGTGCCGACGGTGTTCGTGGCGATGCTGGTGACGATCGCGTACGACCGCCGCAGCGCCCTGGCGTTCGGGCTGCTGCACGGCATGCTGGTGTGCATCGCGCTGCGGTGCGACACGCGGACGCTGGCGGTGATGATCGCGGGGATTTCGTGCGTCGTCTGGACGCTGGGGACCATCCGCGATCGCAACAGCATTTTCCGCACGTCCACGTTCGCGGCGGTGGGGATCGCCGCGGCGATCGTGGTGTTCAGCCTGATCGAGCGGCCGCTGGTGCAGGGCGTGGTGATGGAGATCGTGAAGGACGCGTCGATCGCCGCGGCGGGCACGATGGTGGCCGGAGGGGTGGCGCTCTTCGTGCTGCCGATGCTCGAGCGGGCGTTCAACGTGACGACGGGCCTGACGCTGATGGAGCTGCGCGACCCCAAGCAGCCTCTGCTGCGGGAGCTGCAGCAGCGGGCGCCGGGCACGTACACCCACTCGCTCAACGTCGCGAGCATCGCCGAGGCGGCGGCGGATGCGATCGGGGCCGACGGCCTGCTGACGTACGTGGGCGCTTTGTACCACGACGTGGGCAAGATGAACAAGCCCGAGTACTTCGTCGAGAACCAGACGCCCGGAATCAACAAGCACGACCGCCTGAGCCCGGCGAT
>JBGAMO010000197.1:0-7833 GCA_044222845.1 Phycisphaerales bacterium | reverse complement strand
GCCCACGTCGAAGCCGCGGCGGTCTCCGTCTGTCCCACGCTCAGCGACACGGTCGCGGGCACCTTCGCCCACGCGGCGCCAAACTCAAGATCGCCCGGAGCGTCGAACACCGGGTTCGCGTCGATTACCACCAGCGTCTTGATTGCGCCTTCCTTGGCCTTGGCGGTCAGCACTGCCAGTTGATCGACTCCCAGAGCCGCCTCATCGTCCGTCAACGGCTGATAGGTGACCGCGGTACCCACGCTGCCCAGAGCCGCGTTGAGCGCGTAGCACAGGGCGTGCACCGCAGCCGGCTGGCTCTCGCCCGCCAACACCACGCACTTGCCGCGGTTCGCCGCGTCGAGCAGGTCCTTGGCGCACTCTTCAATGAACTGCAGGCCCGCGCCCTTGTCGAAATCTCCGGCCGGCGCGACCTGCACCTGATCCAGCGCCGCCGCGAGCGGCTTGGCCTTCTCGTCCGACAGCTTCGGCAGCACGAACTTGGCGAGGTTCACGGCCATGGCGCCGATCCGCGAGGGAGCCACTCGCAGGCGGTGGTCCGCAGCGGCCCCCGTCACCGAGTACGTGCCTTCAACGACGTACAACCGGCTCATCTCGTCCTGCGTGGTGTACACCTCGCGAGTCTTGGCGTAACCACGGGCGTTCACCAGTTCGCTCTCTTCGTGATACAGGAAGTCGCGATCCAGCGACACGATCACGCGGCACGTCGCCTTGGTCAGGTTCAGCACCTGCCGCATCGGCTTGCCGAACGCGATGATGCTGCCCTGCACCGACGCCGTGGCGTCCAGCGGAGCATGCCACGCCCACGCGGCTTTCGGCCACTTCTTGAGCACCGCCGCCTTCGCGGCCTCGATCGAAGGGCTCGAACTCTTGCCCACGATGAACCCCAGCCCCTCGCCCTGCGTCTTGTCGAACGCGGCGAAGTGCGGCCCGGCCCACTCCCGGAAGTCGTCCCACGTCGCTTCCACATGGCCGCGCTGCGGGTTGTTGTACAGCGGGAACTTGAGGCGGTCCGGGTCATACAGACCCATGATGCTCGCGATCGCCCACGACGAGGCCTTGCCGTTGTTCGTGGGGTGCAGCGGGTTGCCCTCGATCTTCGTCGGGCGTCCCTCGTGCGTCTCGACCAGCAGGCCCTCGGCGCCGCCATCCGGGCGGGGCATGCTCGTCGCGTAGAACAGAGGCTTGCCCGGGATGATCTCCTCGGGAACGTCCTTGCTGTACGGAAGGATCTTGTGGTCGGGCTGGCGGCAGCCGGGAATCGCCGCGACGCCGGCCAGCGCCAACGAGCCGCCCATGATCTTCAGGAAGTCGCGGCGTGACTCGCCGCCCGCCTCCACCGCACGCTGCATCTCCAACGCACCGTGCGGAAACTCCTTCTCGAGGTGCGCGCGGAACTCGTCGGTGTCCGCGAGTTCATCCAGGCTCCGCCACGCACGCTGGCCCAGGATCTCGCCCCGGCCGGCCAGAGCCGCGATCTTCGCCGCTTCCTGAGCGGAACGAACGCTCGAGTGCTTGCTCTCACCGTGTACCGTCGATGGGCATTTATCTTGTGACATGTTCCGCATTTCCTGTGGACAGTGACAGAGTCCCTGATCTCGCTTCTCTTCCGCCCGCCGATCGTTGATTTAGTAGTGGCACGCGCCGCAGTTCTGCGGCGGGTTCGCCTGCACGGCGTCGAGCAGCTTCTTGCCCTCCGCCACGCCGTTGTCGCCCGCCGCGTTCCGCCGCGCGAACTCTTCCTGCACCCATTGCAGTTGAGTGACTTTGTCCCGCGGCACCACCTGGCTCTCGGGGTTGCGGTGGCAATCCAGGCACCACGACATCGACAGGGGCTGCGCCTCGAACACCACCGGCATCGCCGTGATCTGCCCGTGGCACGAATAGCAGCTCACGCCGGCGTTGATGTGAATGTTGTGCGGGAAGTTCCGCACGTAGTCCGGCACCTTGTGAACCCGGCGCCATTCAATTGATGTGTTCTGCGCGTACGCCTCGCGGACGAACTGCGTCCGCTCCTTGTGCGTTTCGGAGGTCGCGAGTTTCGCAAGCCTGTTGTCCGCGTGGCACCCGTAGCACGTCGCGACGTTCGGAATGTTCGCTTCCGCGCTCTTCTCAACCTTGGTGTGGCAATACCGGCAATCCATACCGAGCTTGCCGGCGTGGATCTGGTGATTGAACCCGCCGCCCGGCTGCTTGGGCATGTACCCGACCTTGAAGAACTTGGGCGTCGCGTAATACCAGAACCCGCCGACCACGCCAGTGAACCCCAGCAGCCCGCCGATCGCGGCCGCTGTCGGAAGCAAGTTCAACCATTTGGGAAAGATCAGGGACACCGGGAGGCTCCTTGCGGTGACAACGCGACCGTTGCCGCGGTTTGGGCGCACACATTCACATTCTACGAACCAACTCCGAACTCGTTAGGTGCCCATCCAGTCGGACACCACATATGGGACAGTTTATCGGGACGGGCGTGCTGAAAACCAAAACAGTTTTCTGTTAAACAGCAATTTCACCGCTTTGGACCTATCCTGTCAACCCAGACCATCATAATCTGGTGCAATTGAGACTCATTCTCAGCAAAATCCTGCCGGAAAGATCCTCATGGAATCACCCAAGACCTTTCAGAACCAGAACAGCGGGACGTTCCAACCCATAATTCATGTCGGCTTTTCGTCCGCCGCCGCACTCTGGGTTACTTGGTTCGTCACTCACGTGCCCTGGATCGGCGTCTCCGCCCCCGTCGCCACCGGGCTCGTGGTCGCTGTCTGGTTCGCCAGCATACTCGCGTTCTCTCGCGGAGTCACCAAGCAGTCCGCCATACCCGCCTGCGCTGGAGCTGGCTTGTTCTCCGCGCTCATCGGTCTGCGTGTGTTGGGTTCCAAGCTCGTCCAGACCGGCAACACGCTCATTCCAAACGCCGCGTTGATCGCCGGCGGGTTCCTGGCCACCGGTGTCGTCGTCGGTTCGGTCGCGGGCATCGCGCGTCGGTCCATGGGCGCATCCGCCCCCGACTCCTGGTTGCCCCGCTTCGCTTGGTCAGTCGTTTCCGCCGCAGCGCCACTCCTGTTCATCGGTGGGCTGGTCACCAGCACCAACTCCGGGATGGCGGTGCCCGACTGGCCGACCTCGTACGGCGCAAACATGTTCCTATATCCGCTCGGAAACGCCCCCACAAGCGTCTTCCTGGAACACTCGCACCGCTTGTTCGGCACTCTCCTGGGCCTGGGTTCCATCCTGCTGATGATCTGGGTCCTGATCAGCGAGCCCAGAGTCTGGGTCAAGGTGTGGGCGACGTGCATCTTTGTCGCCGTCTGCCTGCAAGGTCTCCTCGGCGGTCAGCGTGTTCGCACCGGCAGCACAGACCCGGCCATGGACTCACGCATCACCGCCCTCATCCACGGCGTCTCCGCGCAGATCATCTTCGCCGCGCTCGTGGCGCTCGCCATTTTCCTTTCCCGGCTGTTTGTCGCCGCCCAACCCGCAACGAATGACCCCAAGGCCCGCTCTCTGAGGGCGATATCCGGCGCCGCTCTCCACACCACGCTCCTCCAACTGATCTTCGGCGCCATCTACCGCCACTCCCGATCATCCCACGCGCTCTGGACACACGCCGGCTTCTCGCTCTTCGTGGTCGTCATCTCCGCATTCGCCGGCTTCCGCGCCGCGGCGTGCGCCGGTGACACTCCCATCGACCGCTCCTTCCGCGTCTGGGGCAAGTGGCTCGTCGCGCTCGTCGGACTCCAGTTCATTCTCGGCTGGGCCGCGTTCGGCCTTGGCACCGAGCGCGTTTTGACCGACTCAGTCCTCCAGGCTGTCGTACGAACCGCCCACCAGGCCAACGGCGCACTGCTGCTCGCCGTCACCACCATCGTCGCGATTCTGGCACGCCGGCGCAGTCCGTAAATAACCTCGGCGACCGATAGGCACCCTCGACTCCCTTCCGTCTCGCCGCATCACTGAAAAATCACCCCTCTCGTGCTTCTTGCCGGGATGCTCAGGCCGGCCCTCCGCTACTATTTTCTATTGACTCTCGAGGGGTTCTTTGACAGGGGTGGAACACTGATGGTCTGCGCCAATTCAACGACATGGACTCGGATCCGGGTGCTCGCGCTGTGCCTGTGGGCCGGTCAGGGCGCCGCCGCTTTCGCGCAGGAAAACCCGTGGGCCCTGCTCGATGCCATGCCCAAGACAGTCGAAGCCACCGAAGCCTGGATCCGGCCGCTCATCGGCAGGCCGCTGCAGTTGGATACCGATTCTCTGCGCCGTGAACTCTCCGCCGCACCGATGGAGTCATTCCCCGTCGATCCGAACTCGGGCCTGGTCTTCTCCCTGCCCCACCCCGACGGTGGATTCACGCGTTTCCGCCTGGTTGAATCTCCGGTCATGGCGCCGGAACTGGGCACCAGGTTCCCCGAGATCAAGACCTACGCCGCCCAGGGCATCGATGACCCCGCCGCGCTGCTCCGCTGCGACGTGACGCCGCAGGGGTTCCACGCGATGGTCCTCGCGCCCGACGGGGATTACTTCATCGATCCTTTCAGCAAGGGCGACCACACCCACTACACCGTTTACTACAAGCGCAACTACCTCCCCAAGACCCCGCACGATTTTGCCTGCGGAGTGACCGGACAGATCGAATACGCCGCGCCGTATGGAGCCCGGAACAGCGGGACGCAACTCCGCACCTACGACCTGGCCGTCGCCGCCACCGGCGAATACACCGCCTTCCACGGTGGAACCGTCGCGCTCGCGCAGGCCGCGGTGGTGACCGCCGTCAACCGCGTCACCGGTCTGTACGAACGCGATGTCTGCATCCGTCTCCGTCTCATCGCCAACAACAGCGTGTTGATGTACACCAACTCGACGACCGACCCGTACACCAACGGCGACGGCGTCGCGATGCTCGCGCAGAACCAGGCGAACATCGACTCCGTCATCGGCTCGGCCAACTACGACGTCGGGCACGTCTTCAGCACCGGCGGCGGCGGCGTCGCAGGACTCGGCGTCGTCTGTTCCTCCGGCAACAAGGCCCGCGGCGTCACCGGCTCGCCCAGCCCCACCGGCGACGCTTTCTGGATCGACTATGTCGCCCACGAAATGGGCCACCAGTTCGGCGGCAACCACAGCTACAACGGCACCGGCGGCAACTGCGGCCCCCAGCGTGCGGGCAGCGCCGCGTACGAGCCCGGCAGCGGCTCCACCATCATGAGCTACGCCGGCATCTGCTCCGCCGATGACCTGCAGCCCCACTCCGACGCGATGTTCAACACCGGCAGTTACGACGAGATCAGGGCCTACACCAACGCCGGAGGCGCCGCCTGCAGCACGACCAGCGCCACCGGCAACACGGTGCCGACCGTCAACGCAGGCGCCGATTACAACATCCCCAAGGGCACCCCATTCACCGTCAGCACCACCTCAGCCGCCGACGCCAACGGCGACGCCCTGACGTTCGACTGGGAAGAGCGTGATCTGGGCGTCGCCCAAACACTCGCCGCGGCCGACAACGGAATTAGCCCCATCTTCCGTGTCTGGTCCCCCACCACGTCCAACTCGCGAACCTTCCCCCGATATACAAACGTGCTCTCCAACACGCTCCCGATCGGCGAGAAGTCCCCGGCCGTGGCCCGCACGCTCAGGCTGCGGTGCATGGTCCGTGACAACCGCCTCAACGGCGGCGGGGTCATCGAGGACAACGTCAACATCGTCATCAACGGCACCGCCGGCCCCTTCCTCGTCACATCACCCAACACTGTCGTCAGTTGGACCGGCGGCTCCCAGACCGTCACGTGGGATGTCGCCGGCACCACCGCCGCGCCCGTCAGTTGCGCCAATGTCCGCATCCTCCTCTCCACCGACGGCGGTCAAACATGGCCGACCGTGCTCGCGGATTCCACACCCAACGACGGCTCACAAGTCGTCACCATCCCCTCGGTGAACAGCACCCAGGCGCGTATCCGCGTTGAGGCGGTCAACAACATCTTCTTCGACGTCTCCAACGTGAACTTCACGCTCACCGGCGCCCCACCCCCGCCCGCACCCACCAACGTCTCGGCCAACCCCACCCCGCTCTGCCGTGGTTCTTCAACCACGCTCAGCGGAACCGTCGGCGCAAACCAGACCATCGACTGGTATACCGGCACCTGCGGCGGCGCACTCGTCGGCTCGGGCGTCTCGTTGATCATCGTGCCAACCATCACCAACACGTACTACGCCCGCGCCCGCGACCTCACGTCCGGCGTGCGCAGCACCACCTGCGGCAACGTCGTCGTCACCGTCAACTCGCTCCCCGTCGCCCCGACGTCCGCCGGCGCGAGCCGCTCGGGTTTCTGCGCCAGCGACGCAGGCACCATCCAACTCTCGTCCTTCGGCGGCAGCGGCACCACCCTTCGGTGGTACGCCGATTCTTGCGGCGGCACGTTGGTCGGCGCCGGGGCATCTCTGTTCATCGACTCGCCCACACAGACCACCACGTACTTCGCCCGTTGGGAAACGGCCAGTTGCGGCTCCTCGGCGTGCGCCTCCGTCACCGTCAACGTCCTGCCGATTATCGGCGATTTCAACATGGACGGCGGCATCGACGGTTCCGATGTCGAGTCGTTCTACTCCGCATGGGAAGCCGCGGACCCCGCCGCCGATGTGAATCAGGACGGCGGTGTCGACGGCTCGGACATCCAGACGTTCTTCCTCGCCTGGCAATCGGGCAACTGCTGATACCGGTTCAGCATCGAACCGAAGACCCCCGCCACCACCGCCGGAATCCGAATCCTGCACCGCCTGTTGCCGGGGCCCAAGCACCCCCTATTATGGTGGGGTTCGTTCGTTGAGTTTCTTTAACGGGGTTTCAACATGATGTTGCGTGCGTTGTACCGGAAAGGGTTGTCTCTTTGTGCATGCGCTATTTCAGCGATGTCCTGCGTGGCCGCCGGCCAGGACAGCCCGTGGACGCTGCTCGACCAAATGCCCGCGGCCGTGCAAGCCGCGGAACCGTGGATCCGCCCCCTCATCGGTAGACCCCTTGAACTTGACACCGACGCTATCCGCAAGCAACTCGCCTCGGCGCCGATGGAGACATTCCCCGCCGATGTCAACGCCGGCTTGATCATCCGTCTCCCGCACCCCGACGGCGGATTCGCCGACTTCCGTCTCGTCGAATCGCCCATCATGGCGACCGAACTGGGCGACAAGTACCCGAGCATCAAGACCTTCGCCGCGCAGGGCATCGATGATCCCGCTTCGATCCTGCGCTGCGACATCACGCCACAGGGCTTTCACGCCATGGTCCTCTCGCCGCACGGGGACTACTTCATCGATCCCTACAGCCGCTTTGACCACAACCACTACACGGTCTATTACAAGAGAAACTACCTCGGTCGCCCCGACAATCACTTCGAATGCCACGTGACCGAGCAGCTCGAGCTGCCCCAGGGCTACGGCGCCCGCAACAGCGGCACGCAGCTCAAGACCTTCGATCTCGCCGTCGCCACCACCGGTGAGTACACCGCCTTCCACGGCGGCACTGTCGAACTCGGCCTCGCCGCCGTCGTCACGGCGGTCAACCGCGTCACCGGCCTGTACGAACGCGACCTGTGCATCCGCTTCCGCCTCATCTCGACCAACAACCTGCTCATCTACACCAACGCCGCGACCGACCCGTACACCAACGACAACGGCGGCGCGATGCTCTCCGAGAATCAGGCAAACATCGACCGCACCATCACCTCCACGGGGTACGACATCGGCCACTTTTTCAGCACCGGGGGCGGCGGCATCGCCGGCCTGGGCGACGTCTGCACATCGGGCCGAAAGGCCCGCGGCGTCACCGGCCAAGCC
>JBGAMO010000196.1:0-7887 GCA_044222845.1 Phycisphaerales bacterium | reverse complement strand
GATAGCATGGGGGAGGTCCACACGACCGGTGGCGGCGGTCCAGATGAAGGGGCGGCCGATTTCGTTGCCGTCGGGCCGAGTTTGGTAGATGTCGCCCACGACCGTGCGACCGTCGGCGCTGATGTCCACCGCTCGCGACGATCTGTACGCATCGGATCGTCCGAGCGAGGTGTAGGTTCCGTCGCTGTCGCGAATCACCGCTGTAATGCGCTGCGCGCCGGTCTGAATCTGCTCTAGTCCGATGCCGGCCGTCCGCGCGCCGTTGGAACTGCATGCCGCGGCGGAGTAATAGTCGTTCGGAGCGTCGAGGAATGGCGTTCGACCCCCCTGTGGAGTCCACCGAAACGAACGGGCCTGCGTTGTAACTGTGTACTCCGTTCCGAATGCAACGTCGCCGTGGGTTGTGAACGCGCTGGTGTACAAGCCACGGTCATACGGCGGCGGCGACGGAGCCAGCACGTAGAGCGTCGATGCGTTCGCCAGAGCGCGACCGAACAAGGACACAATACCGATTGTTGCTACCACAGGTCGCGTGCGTGATCGCATGCCACACCTCCTCATAAAAGCCGGTTCCTTATGGTTGGCCCGCGAGTTGCTCGAGGAATAACTCGACATCCGCCGGTGTGATCATTTGATCTTCGTCGCGAGGAGTACCGATGCGAGGAGAAACCCCGCATGGCGAGATATCTGATCATTGGACCGCATCCGGCGCACGAAACCGCAAGCCCGCATGGAAACCCCGCAATCAAAGCGCTCGGGCGGAAGGCGTGGACGACCACGCCAGCGCACGGTTCCGCCCGCGCAGTTCGCACACACTAGATTTACATCACAGAAATGCACCCGGCAACAAAAAACACCGCGGCGGATGAAGTTTTGTTGGACACGCATTCGCCGCGACAGGTCCGAGAAAACACAGACTCTTCTGACGCGACGTGAACAAGGACTCAACGCCTGCGCTCCCCGCGCGTGTATCAGGGCACTCAAAAAGATCGCGCCCGCCCGCGCCCGCCCCCTCCATGACGGGCTACTCCTTGTCGCTCAATCCGTAGCCCTTCGCCGGAGACCGCGATGACGAACCCGTACGCCGCCGGCCGAACCCGCCGCCCGCCCGCGGAGGTGCTGAGCGACGAAGAGGTGCGGCGGTTGCTTGGGGTGACCTGCCGTGGAGAATCTGTGCCAATCCGAGTGAGAGCCGACGGGAAAGGAGAAAGCTCAGACACAGCTCCTCATCGGCCGCGGGCGGCACCAGGAGCGGGCGGACACTCAGGAAGGGCCGGGATCACACGACCGACCCCGACGCGGTGGCATGGCGTTCAACACGCCGTTTCAATGAGTGGGGCGGTCGATCGAACTAGTCAGATGGGGCGATCTTCGTATCGACCCCGAATAGATGCTCGGATTATCCCGGATTCTTTCCCGTCCTCCCTTGACTTTCGCACGCTCATAGATGCCACCCGTCGCGGGATCAGGTGCGGCGTGCACGCGGGCGATTGAGGGGAGGGTGGGGCGGTGGGCTGTTGACCGGTCGTTCGCCATTCGTGCGCGGTGGCGAAGGGGGCGGTGCGGCATCATCACGGCGATGGGGATGTGGGGCACGGGGACTGCACGGTGTGCACTGCGAGGGAGTAGCGGGCTCGGCGGGGGCGCGGGCGATCTATGGCGCTTTGCGTTTTCTTGGGAGAGGCGTAGCCGCCGCGGGACATCGCCATTCCGCGCGGCGATACTCAAATCGATTTCAGTCGGGAGAACGCGTGGAGTCAAAGTGGACGCGTAGGAGCGCCCCGCGGTATCAGACTGCTCGGTGTCGACAGAGCGACAGCGCGACATGTTTGAGAGGTCGATCTGGCTGCGAATCGGGGCGTCCGGGCCGCCGCGAAGAACCGCTTTGGCGTGCCCAAGGCCATGGCTTGTCCTCGGAAAAGATGGGGCAACATCGGTCAGAGTCCTACGGATTTTGCGGGCCTATGTTTGGCAGTTCAAAGGTGATGCGGAAGCAGTTCAGCCGGGACAGAGTCGCGATGTACTTTCGTGCGGCTGCGTGTGGCAGCCGTGGGCGAAGGATCGAGCGGCAAGCCCCAGCCGCGCCGGCTGCCCAAGGTTTTACTGCCGCGATCAACACCACTACATGAAAGAGTAAGAGGCACATGAAGACCACGATTCGTACATGGAGATTGAACTGCGTGGCGCTGGCCGCGTTGCTTGCCGGTCCGCTCACGCTGCACGCTCAGGATCGCTATTCGATCCCGGCCGACCCCAACCTCAAATACTCCACGCCCATCGCCCCCGGCGTGGCCGTGCCCGACAAGATCGAGACTTCCATCGGCACGCTCAACCTCAGCTACGGCTACCCGTCGGCCGAGACGGTCGCGAAGATCTACGACAACCTCGACCGTTCTCGCGCCCTGCAGGCCTACCTCATGGCCATCCCGATCGTGAACCAGGCCGGCATGCGAGACTCGCTGGGCCAGTTCGGCCCGGTCAACCAGACCGACGTCATGTGGGAGAACCTCGTCGATCCCCGCAGCGTCGAGCTCACGGCCAACGACAACACGATCTACAACTTCATCTGGATCGATACCAAGAAGGGCCCGCTCGTCATCGAGGTCCCGCCAGAAGTTCTGGGCGGTGTGAACGACTTCTGGTACCGCTGGGTCGCTGATGTCGGCATTACCGGCGAGGACCGCGGCAAGGGCGGCAAGTACCTCGTCCTCCCCCCCGGCTACAAGGGCGAGGTCCCCGCGGGGTACGCCGTCCTGCGCCCGAGCACTTTCGGCAACTGGTTCTTCTTCCGCGCCTTCGTCGTCGACGGCTCGACCAAGCCCGGCGTTGAGCTCGTCAAGAAGCACCTGAAGATCTACCAGCTCTCCGAGGCCGCGAGCCCGCCCGCGATGAAGTTTGTCAACGGCTCGGGGGTCCCGGCCAACTTTGTTGCCCCCGGCGACTACGTCTTCTGGGAGATGCTCAACAAGGTCATCCAGGAGGAACCCGCGGGGGGCAGCGACCCGACCACGCTGGGCCTGTTCGCATCCGTGGGCATCGTCAAGGGGCAGCCCTTTGCCCCCGACGAGCGGATGAAGAAGATCCTGACCGACGCGGCCAACATCGGCGCGGTCACGGCGCGCACCATCGCCTTCAAGGTGCGCTCGCCGGAGGCCTACTTCTACCCCAAGAGCACGTGGCGACTGCCCTTCTTCGGCGGCTACAAGTTTGAGAGCGCCCCGGGTGTGACGAACATGGACGGGTACATCCAGTACTACTACTTCGCCACCGGTGTCACGCCGGCGATGGAGATGAAGATGGTCGGCAAGGGGTCGCAGTACCCCTGGTCGGTCCAGGACTCCAACGGCAACCCGTTCGAGGGCGGCAAGACCTACAAGATGCACCTTCCCCCCAACGTGCCGGTGAAGGACTTCTGGTCGGTGATCGTGTACGACAACCAGACTCGCTCGATGGTGCAGACCAACCAGAAGGCGCCGAGCGTAAGCAGCCAGGACAAGGACCTGAAGAAGAACGCCGACGGCTCGGTCGATGTCTTCTTCGGCCCCAAAGCCCCGGCCGGTTATGAGAGCAACTGGGTGCAGACCATCCCCGGCAAGGGCTGGTTCATGATCCTGCGCCTTTATGGCCCGCTCGAGCCCTGGTTCGATAAGTCGTGGCGCCCCGGCGAGATCACACCGGTTCAGTAATCGCATCGCAATACGCGGCGGTTTGCAGCGAGAGTTCGGGTCCGTCGCCGAGAGAAGTGGCATGCGCATCAATCGCGTGCCTGGTCGTGCCTGATGGCGCCCGTGTGGCACGGACGGCACGAGCTTTGCAATGCGCCGGATTGCTGGTGATAGTTGAGTTTCGCTCCGCGGGAGTCATGTGCTTTCTGAAGCGCTTCGAGTTGTCACTCAATCCGTAGCCATTCGCGGGGGATTTTGAAGCCCGACCCGTACGCCGACGACCGAACCCGCCGCCGGGCCCGCCCCGAGCGCTGCCCGCCTGCGGAGATACTGAGCGACGACGAGGGGCAGAGGTTGCTTGGGGGCGCTGAGTCAGGGGAGACCCATCGGCGTCCGCGGCCGGGTGCTGATCGCGATCATGTGCCGCGCGGGCCTGCGGGTTTCGGCGACTGCGTTGTGATATCCAATGGACCTTGACCTCGCCTTCGGGGCGGTGCGGTTGCTTCGTGGGGGATTGGGGGCAATAATGAGGACGCGTTCTCAAGAATGAGGACGTGGGCGTTCGGGCGCACGGCATGCACCAAAGACGTGGACAGATTCCTGGGCGGTGGGCAGCGCTGATGGCGGTGCTGCTGGTGGCTGCGCAGGTGGTGCTGGCGAGCGCGGCGTTGTGGCATCATCACGACGATGGGGATGTGGTGCACGGCGATTGCACGGTGTGCATCGCGGCGGCGTCGGACAAGACCGATGGACTGCCGCGGCAGGAGATTGCGCAGGCTCCGCTGCCACTGATCGGGTTCATCGCGGCGGCGACGTATCGGGATGCGTCGGTGGCGGTGGTGCTGATGGCGATGGCTCGCGGGCCGCCTGTGGAGTGAGACGGGAATCGGGATTCGGGATCCGGGAATCGGGATTCGGAATCTGGGAATCGGGGTTCGGGGATCCTGGTTGGCGCTGGGGACCGAACCCGGGTTACTGCACAAGTTGAACATCGGCGCGGCGGTGGCGCTGACGCTGGGTGTATGCCCGGGCGTCGGCGGCGATTGGTATCACATGCTGGTCTGGCGCTCGCCGTTTGAGCCTTTACAACCGTTTCACCCGTTTCACGGGAGGCTTCATGCTGCATGGAATTTGCGGCCGCGTACGCCGCGGCTTTACGTTGATTGAACTGCTCGTCGTTATCGCGGTGGTGGCGATGCTGATTGCGATTCTGCTGCCCGCGTTGGGGCAGGCCCGCACGGCGGGGCGGCGGGCGGTGGTGCTGGCGCGGTTGCACGACATGGGGGCGGGGAACGTGGCGTACATGAACGACTACAAGGATGCGCTGCCGGCGCTGGAGGACTACGAGGAGAAGCCGGTTCTGTCGCTGAGCGTGCTGGCGAAGACCGGGGCGGTGCCGAATCAGTCGTTCATCAATCCCAACACGCGTGACACGCTGGCGACGGAGGTGAGCGAGGATGGGAGGCCGGTGCTCGCGGACCTGAGCGGGGCGGAGGTGACGGCTTCGACGGTGGTGGACGCGGGCAACATTGCACGGGTCAACTTCCACTGTTCGTTCTCGTACGACAATGATGTCAAGCCGCACGGGGTGTGGAAGCCGATCGTGTACATGGGCGATCGGGCGGATTATGCGGAGGGCAGGACGTTTTCACGCAACTGGAAGGGCGCGGGGATGTGCCTGCTGTGGACCGACCAGCACGCGGCGTTCAGCAAGACTCGCACGATGGCGGACCAGGCGGACCCCAACATCTATCACCACAACGAGTTTGGGGGCGAGGGGGGTGGCGAGGTTCGGGATGGGGTGGAGGTGACGGCGGGGACGCTGGACACGCACATGCGGTACTTCAGCGAAGAGGAGGATGATGGGCTGTTGCGGGATGAGGGGGAGTGAGGAGGAGGGGGGGTGGAAAGCGAAAAGCGAAAAGTGAAAAGCGAAAATAAGAGAAGAGAGCAGCGAAGAGCGTTTGGGTGATGCGAAGGGGTGGTTGGTGTGGGCGCGGGGTGGCGGTGTTCATTGCTCCTCAGAGTTTGAGCAATGGCGAACGTGCGCTTTGGTTGTCGGTCGTTGGGCTCAGCGTTCCTTGGCGGCGGCGCGGTTGGATTTGGCGAGGACCTGGAGGGGTTTGAAGCTCTCTTCCAGGATGGTCTTGCTGTCGGCCTTCATCCAGCCTGCCAAGATTCCGGCGTAGACGGTGCGGAAGTCGATCTTGAACTTGAGGTCGCCTTCGTCGAGGTCGCGCAGGCTGGGGTGTTCGCCGATGATGCCGGGCTGGACCATGGGGCCGAAGAGGAACATCGGCGCGGCGGTGCCGTGGTCGGTGCCGGCGCTGGCGTTCTGGCCGACGCGGCGGCCGAACTCGGAGAAGGACATGGTCATCACGCGGCCGTCGTTGCCTTGCTCCTTGAGGTCGGCGTAGAAGGCCTTGATGGACTGGGCGAGCTGCGTGAGCAACTGGGCGTGGCGGCCCTGCGCGCCGCCCTGGCCGGCGTGGGTGTCGAAGGAGCCGTGGTTGACGTAGTAGACGCGGGTCTTGAGGCCGGCGCGGATCATGAGGGCGACCATGGAGAGCTGCTTGGCGAGGTCGCCCTGCTGGGGGTACTGCACGAGGGGCTTCTGGCCGACGGCCTTGCGGATGAGGTCGCTGCTGACCTGCGCGTCGAGCGCGGTGCGAAGGAGGAAGTTGGCGTTGGTGTCGTGAGCGGCGGGTTTGGTGGAGTCGGGCACGCCGCGGCGGTTGAGGGTGTCGTAGCCTTCGCGCAGGGCCTTGTTCATGTCCTGGGCGGACCACTTGAAGAGTTCGGCGGATTCAAAGGAGACGGGCTTGATCTTGCGGCCCTGCATCGCGAGGGGCGCGGAGCGGCCGATGGCGATGCCCGGGGGACCGGCGGCGACGGGGGCCGCGGGAGCGCCCGGCGCGGCGGGCTTGGGGCTCTCGGGGGCGCCGCTCTCGCCCTTGCCGTAGCCGCAGCATTCGGCGTCAAAGTACCGGCCGAGCCAGCCATCGCCGGTGGCGGTGGTGTCGGCGGTGTGCCAGATGTCCATGGACTTAAAGTGGCTGCGGTTGGGGTTGGGGTAGCCGACACCCTGCACGACGGTGCACATGCCGTTGTCGTGGAGGTCCTTGAATCCGGCGAGGGCGGGGTGGAGGCCGACGCCTTCGCCGCCGGTGAGCTTCAAGGCGTCCTTCTCGGCGATGGAGATGCCGGGGCGGGCTTTGTAATACTCTGGGAAGCCGAAGGGGACGACGGTGTTCAGGCCGTCGTTACCGCCGGAGAGCTGGACCACGACGAGGATGTGGTCGTCGGGCACGCCGGGGACGCTGGTGAGCCCGCCCGCGGCGCGGTGCATCGCGAGGGCCGAGGCGTTGAGGAACGCGGGCACCGTGGCGGCGGCGGAGGCCATGACAAGGCCCGAGCGGAGGAACTCGCGGCGGGAAAACGGGGTCAGTTCGGCGGGCATGGTCGGCTCCGGTGGGCGATCTCAACACGAGCGGGGGACTTTACTTAGGCAGAACGGGCACGGTTCGGTTCAGCAGAGTTGGTATTCGGGCATGGCGGTGGCGAGCAGTAGCATTCCGCAGGCGGAATCCTGCGTGAGGTTGTCGTGCTGGGTGCGGATGTAGTTGCGCAGGGCGGTGCGGGCTTCCGGGGGCGCCTGGCCGAGGGTGACGTGCAGGACCTTGGCGACGGCGTCGTCGGGGTCGCGGACATCGCCCAGGACGGCGAGGGCGTCGAACTTCTGGGTGTCGGCGGTGGCGTCGTAGCCCTGGGGCTTTTTGCCGGTGAGCAGGAAGGCCAGGACGTTCTGGCGGACGAAGAGGGTGGATGTGTTGATCCAGGAGCGGCCGCCGTCCCAGCCCTTGACGCTGGGGGGGAAGAAGATGCGCTGGCCCATGAGATCGAGCGCGTCGTTGAGGATGGAGAGATCACGCGGGGGGGCGTTGAGGGAACGGATGGCGCCCACGACGAGTTCAACCGGGCTCTTGATCTGCTGGTTGCGGAAGCGGGGCTCGTAGAAGTGCTCGCTGAGGAAGAGCTTGCGGAGCACGGGGCGGATGTTGTAGTTGCCGCCGGAGAGGTTGGAGGCGAGTTGGCGCAGGACGCTGCGCTGGGCGGGGTCGAGTTCCTTGTCGCCGCCGCGTTCGTCGGGCGGGACGTCGGCGACGAAGAAGTGGTAGAGCCTGCGGGAGATGTAGCGGGAGCAGGCGGGCTGGGCGAGGAT
>JBGAMO010000195.1:0-8231 GCA_044222845.1 Phycisphaerales bacterium | reverse complement strand
CGGCTGGAAGCACGCCACCGGATCCGCGGGAAGGGCCTAGCCCGACTTCACGTTTCGAACAACTCCACCCGTCCTCTGCACGTTCTTCGTGCCGCCCGTTTGCGGATCCGGGCGAACTGCATGGAGACGTGAACGTGGACAAGTCCCTTCCCCCCCGTCCCAATCTGGACCATCTGCGCAAGCAGGCCAAGTCGCTCCTCGCGGCCTTGGCCGACGGCGATCGCGCCGCCGTCGCGACGTTCCGCGAGCACTTGCCCGCGGCCAAGGACCTGAGCGACAAGCAGCTGCGAGCCGCACCGTTCCGCTTGGCCGATGCGCAGTCCGCCGTGGCCCGCCAGACCGGCTTTGCAAGCTGGCCGCAACTGGCCCGGCACGTGGAGCAGCTCCGCGCCCTGGAAGGAACCTGGGAGTTCGACAGGCTGGAGATCGACGGGAGCCCGCTGCCCCCGGCCGCGATGGCCAGCTCGCGGCTGCTCATCGACGGCGACCGCTTCCGCACCGAGTCGCCCGAGGCCGTGTACGAAGGCGTCTTCAACATCAACGTGGAGTCGGACCCGCACGGCATCGACATCGAGTTCATTGCCGGCCCAGAGGCCGGAAACTGGAACTACGGCATCTTCCGGCTCGACGCCGACCGCCTCGACCTCTGCCTGGACATGACCGGCAAAGGCCGCCCGGCCGCCTTCCGCACATCGGCCGGCAGCGGCCACGCGTTTGAAACCCTGCGCCGAAAGTCCGGCGCGCGGCCAGATTCAGTCAAAGGCGGAACGCCCCCGCCCAAACCCGCCCGCGCTGCCGACCTCGAAAGCAACCGCCCCGCCGCGTCCGCGGCCTTTGAGCACATCCCATCGCCAACACTGGATCCTCCAGGGCGAGTGGGTTGCCGAAGGTCGTACGCGGTCAGAACTGCCGGCGATGATGCTCTCAACCGGCCGCCGCTCCGCCAACAACAACCCGAGTGAAGATCTCGTTCGGCAGCCAGTCATGATCACGCCCGCGTGCGCATCGACAACGCCGGTCCGATGCCAGATCGACTACCAGGCTCCTCGCCGGCGCGGCAAGGGTGAACTCCAACGGAATCATGGTAAGGATCAAGTCCTTCTTCTGCATGGCGCCAGCAGCACGACCCACGGATTTCCTGCCCGTCGGAAGCGGCCGCGTTGATCGTGGCGGCCGAAACCTGAGTACACCCAATAAATCCACCACCCCGGTCCCCCGGCGCACCCGCCGGGGGGCCGGTGCACTGCAATCGAGGTGACTGGATTCGAGCCAGCGGCCTTCTGGACCCAAAGCCGACCAGAGCGCTCTTCGCTGAGACTCAAAACACGCAGGTTTTCAGTAAGAGTACCGAAGCTTTCGACTCTTTGCAAGTCGTCGCAAAGAGCTCAATCCAATGGCCTTCTGTGGCGGTTCTTGACCCGATTCTGGTACGTACCGGGCAACCGAATCGCTTTCCAGCTGGTCATTGCGGAGACTGGCGCTTGGCCGTGGCTCACCATCACCGCGTCCCATCGAGCGGCGACGGCGCGGAACGCTCACATTGCGGACCGGTGCGATCGGTAATACGTAGCGTACCCACGGGGAGGGTCGCACCGTGTCAGGCCGCGACGGTAAGCTCGCCTATGGACCAGGCTTGAGCCGCGCCGCGAACTCCCGCAGATCGGCCAGTTGATGCGGAGTCAGGCGGACATCAATCGATCCAAAGCGGGCGCTCACGGCATTCGCGGCCGCGATCTTGAGGAACTCCCGAGTATCGATCTTGAACGACACTCGCTCGTTCGCTCCACCGGACTGGCGTTCGCTTGAGTAGGCTGACCGGTGCTGCGATGCAGGTCGGACGGCGATTTCCTCGCCACCCTCGACTAGGAACGAGCCTATCGGACGGGATACCGCCAGGGCCCCCGGCGTATCCGAGTGCAGTGAGATCGAGCCGTCGATGACCGCCTCACCCACGTCCGGTGCCCTTGAGACGCCGTGGTACTGCGAGACGAAGTGAAGCTGCACGTTGGTCACGCGGTACGGCGGAGCGGCCGCGGCGCTCACATTGTCGAGCACAAGTGTCATTCGAGTGCGGTCTTTGTCCGCGAGGTACTCGGACTTGATCGAGGAGGGATTCATACCCGTGGACGGCGGATAGTTCAGCGTACCCGCCTCGATCTGCTTCCGACTCGGAGCTGTAGATGCCGATGCCACATGACTCCCGGCGACCGAACGGACTCGGTGTGACCGTCCCCATGAGGCCCTGGCCACAACGAACCCCAACACCGCCACGATGACCACGGCCCCGGTAACGAACAAGCCTCGTTGAATGACCTTTGCCTGAGGATTGAGGGGAACTGGCTTCATAGTCGGGCCATAATGCACTCACGTAAGACGGGACGGACCTCTCATGGCTGCCAATCGGCGCTTGTCGCCTGATTGGACCACCGCCGCATGTCGTAGGCATCCTCAAGGGAGAGCTTGCCGACGTGCCCGTCGAACATCGCGGCCGCGGCCTTGTTGCCGAACCGGAACTCGAGATGTCCGTAAGCGAGGCTTGGCTGGGCCGAGTCGTATGCGCCGCCCGGCGCTGTCCATGGCTCAAACGACGGCACGGTGTTGTTGGTATCAGTGGGGTGCCAGGGTCCTTCGATTCGGTGATAGCCCGAGGTCACCTCGTAGCCACGCGAGCCCGCACGATCGCCGCGGGCAGTCGCGAATACGATGAGTTGATCGGGGAAGAAGGGTTGGTCGACGCGCTTGACGTAATACGCTCCCCACCGAATCAGCGAAGGTCGGTAGAACGCTCCGCGGTGGGCATCGCCGCCGACATAGGCGGTGTTGAGGCCGAAGCTCGGGTTTTGGGCCAGCGCGAACTGAAAGCCATCCTCGCCGCTGGAACTGCTTGGAAGTGCCCGGATCTCTGCCAGCCGACGCTTGTCCAGGATCAGCGCATCCCAAGCATAGTTGACGTAGGGCATGATGCGCCAGGGATACCGCCGTATCACCGAACCCATCAACCGAGACTCGTCACGAGGGTCGTCGGGATGGTCCCATACCGGGAAGCTCCGGCTGGGTACCGTGCCATCAGACCACGAAGCGCGAAGGTAGCCTGGCAGCACTCGACCGCCATGATCCTGAGCGTAAGCCGCGTACGCGACGCCGAGTTGGCGCAGAGCCCCGAGTTCGCGCGTCTGGTTGGCGCTTTGACGGGCAGCACTGAGTGCAGGGGCGAGGATGCCGATCAGCAGGGCGATGATGCCGATCACGACCAGCAGTTCAATAAGCGTGAACCCACGATCCGTGGTTGTCAGTCGCGCTCGTCGGAGATTGGCATCGTTGGGTACTTGCATGATCACTTCGGCCCACCACTCGTGAATCTTTCCCGCATCGCTCACACACACCCGGCGAAGTACGCGGTCAGAAAGTCAAAGATGTCTTGCACAGTCACCCCGCCGATCCCGTTAAAGTCGGCCTTGGGATCGGCGGCGAAATAGGCAAGCAGGAAGTCGAAAATGTCCTGTACAGTCACCCCACCGGCATGGTTGAAGTCGGCGATGCAGCAGGGACTGGTCGGGTTGCCCGGCGTGTTGCAGACGGTTCCCGTTCCGACAAAGACCGTGTGCGGCCCGCTGCAGCCCGCCGAAGTCAGGATCGAGCAGGTGCTGCCGGTGCAGCACGCACCGGTTACGGGAGCGACAATGCAGGGCGCAGCGAGGCTGAGGCTGTTGTGCGGGAACGTGGTCGTTCCGTCCACCACCGACCAATCAATGATCGATTGATCAAAGTCCTGGCAGCCGCCCTGCCGGCGCAGCAGCACTCGGGAGTTGGTGAGTTTGTCAGTCGCGCCGGCGCCTTCATAGCAGATAGCGGTGACACCGTACCCGACGAGGTCTTCGATCAGGCTGCCGGAGCACACTGCACCGAGCGGCGCGGTCGTGCGTGCCAGCGCCACGCGCCCAAACTCGTTGTCTATTCCGAATGATGGGCTGGCCAGAAAGTCGGGCGCCGGAATCGGCACCCCTTGAGTTGCAGATGCAGCGCCGGTTTGCACGAGCAGATACTGCCCAGGAGCCATCACGCCGGTGAGTGTCAGCAGATCGGGCGCCCCGACAAAGCCGGACGGGTCATCGGCACGCGCGTACTGCAACGACCAACCCTGGAGGTCGACGGGTTGTCCGGACCGATTGAACAGCTCAACGAAGTCGGCGTTGAACGCAGCCAGATTGTTGCCGCCGCCAGCGAACACCTGACTGATCACCACGCGGGAGGCTGAAGGTGTGCACGATCCGACCGTGATCCACGTCGTCGAGTGGTCCGAGCGCCCCTGCGCATCGCTGACGCTCACGGGGATCACCTTCCGCCCTGCCGCGATAGACACCGGCATCGTGTAGGCGAGCGTGAACACGCTACCACCGGCGTCGGTCAAGACCGCCGCGGCGGGACCGCCCACCGCCGTGAGGTCGGCAAGCACCGTGATGCCCGTGCTGGGGCCGGGCGCACCGGTGGCAGGGACAACACTTACCGATATCGTCGCGGATTGACCCGCGCAGACACCCAGGTCGCTCCACGACCCGTACCCGGCAAGAAATCCGCCGGCGCTCCGATTGTGTGGCGTGGGGGTGGCCACGCTGAAGTCATTGAAGCTCTGATTGGTGTCTTGGCTGCCGCCGAGCTTGCGAACCGCCGCCGTGTTGTTGTCAACGGTTCCCGACGGCGCTGCACCCTCGAAGCACGTCGCGGCGAGCCCGTACCCCACCAGATCCTCCATGAGCGGGGCGGCGCACAGGTCGCCCACGAGGGCGGTGCTGCGGACCAGTGCAACGCGGCCGCCGGTATGTCCGACGCCTACTCGCGCGGGAAGCACGAAGTCCGGCGTGGGGAGCGGGGCACCGATCGAGTTCGGAACCGTGTACAGCAACAGCAGGTACTGCCCGGGCTGAATCACACCGGACAGATCGAGCTTCTCCCTCGCATCCGTGAAACCGCCAGACTCGAACGGCGGCGCGTACTGTACCGACCAGCCCGCGAGGTCAACGGGCTGGCCGGAACGGTTGTAGAGTTCCACGAAGTCTGCGTTGTAGACGCTCGCCGGTGGAGGCGTGTTTCCGCCGCCTCCGTACACTTGGCTGATCACGACTCGCGAGGCTGCGTTCTGATCGCAAGCAGCAACGGTCAGTGTCGCGAACGGTGATGCAACCCGGCCCTGTGAGTCGGAAATGGTAATCGGAATCGTGCGGACCCCCACCGCTTGGCCGGCGGGAACCGTGTAGAGCAACGAGTACACGCTGTCATTGGGGATCAGATCCCCGTTGAGCCCGTTGTCCAGCAACGATTGCGTGGCGCTGCCGCCGAGGGTTGATAGGTTCGCGCGGACGGCCAGGCTGCTGGAGTTGGGGTTCTGCCCTCGTGTGACGGCAACCTGAAGCCGCACCTGCCCGCCACCGCTGCACACGGCCGGTGGATTCACGGTCGCGACTCCGGAGGGCTGGGCAGGGCCGGTGGGCTGCCCCAGCACGGTCACCATGTCGAGGCGATACGCGCCGGCGGGGTCATACGCGGACACGGCGCCGGCGGCGGAATAAGCGGTCTGCAGAAGAGGATCGAGCACCGGCGCGACGCGAAACTTGAAGTTGGGGTTGTTGTTCACGGTGGTATCGAGCGAGAGATCCACGGTTTGTTGGTTGTACCATCGCTCGCCGCCGCTTGACGCTGAAAAGACCGTTGAGGGAAGAAAGTTCACGCCGTCCGTCGAGTAGAACACTTGCCAGTAGCGTGAACTCGTGCTGCTCGCCCTGAGGTCGAACATGATCGAGACGCTGGCGAAGCCGACGGTGCTCACGGCAAACGTGGCACCGCAGGTTCCGCTTCCTGTCCCTTGCGCAGGAAAGTTGGTCAACTGCCAGCCGGAGTCGTCGCCACTGGCCGGATCGGTGGAACCTGAGCCCGAGTCTCCCGAGGCAAACGACGCGATTGCCCCGCCCACCAAGGCGGCGGCGCCATAGCGAACGCTCGGTGTGATCACACCCGTTCCGACGTTCGAATCCGCGAGAGAACTGTTGAAGTTCCATTGCGCGACCGTGAGCTGGCCGTGGGCGGCAGCGGCCGCCGCCGCCAACGCAGCGACGCCCACCAAGCTCTTCCAACCGGTCGTGTGCATTTCGTCGCTCCGCTTGTCGCCCGGATGATCGGGCGAAGATGGTGAGATATCGGAGCCCCGACCTCAGACGAGATCGTGGGCATGCTGCTCGTCACTACAAGACCCATGCCATCCAGCCTCGGACCTGATACGCCCAGTACAACCGCGTAGGCCGGGCAACTTACCGCCGAGACTGGCCAGAGACAGCCAGCGGGCTGGCCGGGAGTGGCCGAACAGGTCGGGAACAGAGGCGGCAGCCGGTTTGTTACGCTGAGCCAGCCGATCAGTTGATTCACTTCGGGTTCGGGTGCGAGCCCGCACACCCGCACCGCCAAGAGTCCCATCCCGCATGACGCACGAACCTGCAACGCCATCCGGCCCACCCGAACCCTCAATGGCAACGAAGGGTGTCGTCACGGCGGCGTTCCCTGCTGCGGCGGCTGCCGGAGCAGAACTGCTGCGATCGGGCGGAAACGCGATCGACGCCGCTTGCGCGGCGGCATGGGCTCTGGCCGTTTGTGAACCGGGCGAATCCGGTCTTGGCGGCCAGACCACCATGCTCATTCGGCTGTCCGACGGTCGCATCGTCGTCGTGGACGGGCATTCTCACGCGCCCGCGGGACTCACACGCGGCAAGTGCGGTCGGCGTTCACAGCGTCGCGGCCACAAGGCCACAACGGTCCCGTCGACCCCCATTACGCTCGGAGAAGCCCAGCGGAGGTACGGCCGGCGTTCACTCGCCGACGCGATGGGTCCGGCGATCGAACTCGCCATAAATGGCTACCGGATCACCTCGTTGCAACGACGGCTCCTGCGTTGGTCCTCCAAGTTCTTCCAGCCTTCAAGCGCCGCGGCGAAGCTATTTCTGAAGCCGGACGGTGCACCCTCTCGCATCGGTGAAGTCTTCCGCCAACCGACGTTAGGGGCGACTCTCGCTCGTCTCGCCCAAGAGGGCGTCGCGGCTTTCTACGAAGGGCCTATCGCCGATGAGTTGGTTGCCGACGTATCCGCCCACGGCGGAATGCTGAGCCGAAAGGACCTTCGGACCCTTCGATTACCTGGCGAGCGAGAGCCGTTGTCGATCGAGCACAAGGACCGCACCGTGGTATCCCTGCCGCCTCCGGGCGGTGGAGTGCAGGTGCTGCTTGCACTGCAGATTCTGTGGGGTTTGGGCGTCGATCTGAACAATCCCGCCGAGTGGTATCTGGCGGTCGCGTCGGCCACCCAAGCCGCGTTTCGGGAACGGGAACGCTGGCCGGACCACCCTGCGGACATGACGCCCTCGCTGGCGCGGTGGCTCGTCAGCGCGGAGCGTGCCGAGCGCCTGATCCACAAGATCAAGGAGGAGTGGACCTTGCCGGGCGTCCGGTACCCCGATCTGAATGACTCGGCTGGTGAATCGGGCAACACCACGCATCTCTGTGCCGCGGATCGAGAAGGCAATGTCGTTTCACTGACACAGTCGATCCAGTCCGTGTTCGGAGCAAAGGTAGCCCATCCCACGCTCGGCTTCGTCTACAACAACTATCTGAGCACCTGCCCCCGGATCCCGCACCGCTATCGCCTGGGCCCGGGAAGCCTGCCGCAGTCAAATGCCGCCCCGACCATCGTGCTCCGCCGCGTCGAGGGCGGCGACACCTCCGCCCAGCCCGCGCGGCCGGTGCTCGCGCTCGGATCGGCCGGGAGCAGACGCATTACTTCTTCCGTCGTACAGGTCCTCAGCGCGGTCGAAGATCGAGGCATTTCGCTGACCAACGCGATCAGCATGCCGCGGGTCCACGCGCTGCTCAGCCGGAGTGTGTGGGTTGAGGAGGGGATTCCGGGTGGGCAGACCGTTTCGCGCCTCCGATCAAGATTCGCTAACGTCCGGGTGCTACCGGATGCCAACTACAAGATGGGCGCCGTTCAAGCAATCAGTTGGGACGCTCGCGGCCAGATGACCGGTGCCGCCGATCCGCGACGGGACGGCGCGGCCGTGAGTGTGGACTGAGGAAACCCCGCAGATCAACTTGGGACGTACGGTCGCAGCCGCCCCCTGCCTCCCCCCCCCCCCGACGAAACCTCCCCACTTCCCATCGTTGGTTAAGCTCGATTGGTCCGGGTATTGCACATT
>JBGAMO010000194.1:0-8435 GCA_044222845.1 Phycisphaerales bacterium | reverse complement strand
CCCCACCTCCCAGAGTTCCCCCCTATAACACCCGCCGCGCCCATCGCACCAAAACTTCATCGCCCTCCAGATGCCTTCCCCCACCAAACTCCCCCGCGCCGTCATCCTCCTCGGCTGGGTCTCCTTCTTCGCAGATGTCTCGGGCGAGATGGTCTACCCCCTCCTCCCCCTCTTCCTCGTGGGTGTCCTGGGCGCATCAGCGCAATCGCTCGGCTGGGTCGAGGGCGTCGCCACCGCCGTCGTCGCCCTCATGACCGCGTGGGCCGGTTGGCGCAGCGACCGCCTCGTCCGCGGCGTACCCCGCCGCGTTCCTTGGATCCGCCTGGGGTACGGCCTCCCGATTTTCGGTAAAGCCCTCCTCGCCGGCGCCTTCGCCTGGCCCATGGTGCTCGCCGGCCGCACCGTCGACCGAGTCGGCAAGGGCCTGCGCTCCAGCCCGCGTGACGCTCTCATCGCCGACGCCGTCGAAAAGCCCGACCGCGGCCGCGCCTTCGGTTTCCACCGCGCCATGGACTCCGCCGGCGCAGTCCTGGGCGTCCTCCTCTCCGCGGGTCTGCTTTGGTGGTTCACCGGCTCGCCCGCCGGCGCACCATCAAACGCGCCTTCTCACGAAGCCTGGGCCTTCCGAACCGTGTTCGCCATCGCCGCGGCGTTGGGACTTATCTCCTGGTCCTTCACACTCTTTCTGCGTGAAAACACCCCGCCACCAACCGCGCCGCTCGCGCCCCCCGCGCCAGTAACCACGCAACCCACCCGACTCTCCCCCGCGTACTGGCGCACGCTCTCGCTCATGCTCGTCTTCGCGCTCGCCAACAGCAGCGATGCCTTCCTCCTCTTGCGTGCCCGCGAAGTCGGCCTCTCCCCCTGGGCCGTCGTACTGGCCTACGCCCTTTGCACGATTCTCTACACCGTCTTCTCCTACCCCGCCGGAATCATCAGCGACCGCCTCGGCCGCTGGCGCGTCATCGCCGTCGGCTGGACCATCTACGCCGCCGTCTACACCGGCTTCGCCTTCACCAACTCCTGGGGAGTCTGGCCCCTCCTCGCGATCTACGGCGTCTACCTCGCCCTCACCGACGGCGTCAGCAAAGCCCTCATCGCCGACCACGCCCCCAAGGACCGCCGCGGCACCGCCATGGGCCTCTTCTACATGATCAACGGATTGGTCACGCTCCTCGCCAGCGTCGTCGCCGGCTTCGCCTGGGATCTCTGGGGACCGCGCGCCGTCTTCCTCATCGGCGCAGGCTTCGCCGCCGCCGCTGTACTGCTGATTCCCCTCCTCAAGCGCCGCTGAAACTCAGCTCTTCGCCCAACCGTCATCAGTCGCGACCGGGTGAAGTTCCTTCCACAGCCGCTCGAGCAGTTCCTTCAGCCCCATCCGCGCCGCGCCGCTGATCGTCAGCACGTCCTTGTCCGCCCGCAACTTCAGTTCGCGGCAGAGTTTCTTGATCGCCGCCGCCCGCTCTTTCTCATCCGGAATCAGGTCCAGCTTGTTGAACACGATGATTTCGCGCTTCTCCGCCAGAGCCTCCGAGTGCCCGGCCAACTCCTTGCGGATCACGCGATAGTTCTCCGCCGGGTCTGATCCATCCTCCGGCACCAGATCGAGCAGGTGCACCAGAATCCGCGTGCGTTCAATGTGCCGCAGGAAGTCGTGCCCAAGCCCCGCACCCTGCGAAGCCCCCTCGATCAACCCGGGAATGTCCGCCAGCACCAGCCGCCGCGTGCCGTCCAGTTCGGCCACGCCCAACTGCGGGCTCAGCGTCGTGAACGGATAGTTCGCGATCTTCGGCGTCGCTGAAGTCAGCGCCGCCAGCAGCGTGCTCTTGCCCGCGTTGGGCTTGCCCACGATGCCCACGTCCGCGATCAGCTTCAGTTCCAGCCGGAGATTGAACTCCTCGCCCGGCGTCCCCGGATCCGCGCTCCGCGGCGTCTGATTCGTCGAAGTCTTGAAGTGCTCGTTGCCCCAGCCGCCCTTCCCGCCCTTGGCGATCACCACCCGCTCGCCGGGTTTGAGATCGTGCACCATCTGCTGAGTCACCGTGTTGAAGATCAGCGTCCCCGGCGGCAACTGGATGATCAGGTCCTTGCCCGCCAGCCCGCTGCACTGCTTGCGCCCGCCGTTCTCTCCATTCTGCGCCGCCCACAGCCGCTGATGCCGGAAGTCGTACAGCGTGCTCATCCCCTCCTCGGCCTGCACGATCACGTTGCCGCCGTCGCCCCCGTTGCCCCCGTCGGGACCGCCCTTGGGCTCGTATTTCTCGCGGCGGAAGGAAACAGCACCCGCGCCGCCTGCGCCGGCGCGAACTGTGATGATGGCTTTATCGACGAACACAGAAGGATCGTACTGGCCCCAGTCAGGAAGGCAATTCGCGTACGGAACATTGTCGGGTCTCTCCCGCCCGTCCCCCACCCGCCGGAGCAATCTCTAGCCACTTGAAGCGCCCCCCGCGCATTGATTCGCGCACCCCCGCCACCACCGGAGAACACCATGAATCGCTCGCTCGCCATCGCCGCTCTGTCCGCCGCCGCGCTCGCCACAGCCACCGGCATGCTCGTCGCCGGCCCGCTCAACCCACCCCCCGGCGCGATCGCACCCACGATGAAGACGCTTTCGGAGATTGAGCCGCGGACTGCAATCGATGCGATCAACACACCGGGCGACGGCTCCGGAACCGCCACTCCCAGCATGTTCAAGATCTCCTCGCCCGGCTCGTACTACCTCACCGCCAACATCGTCACCGAAGCCGGCAAGTCGGCGATCGAGATCGCTTCGGGCGATGTGACCATCGACCTCAATGGCTTCAGCATCGACGGCGGCGGCAGCGTCTTCCCGGCCATCCGCAGCACGGTCGCGGCTCACAACGTGACGATCCGCAACGGCACTGTCCGGGGCAGCGGCGACGACGGTATCGACCTCAACGACGACGGCCAGATCACCGGCTCACTGATCGAGGGAGTCAACGCCTCGCAGAATGTTCAGGCCGGAATACGCTCGGGCTACAACGCGGTGGTGCGGAACTGCACCGCGTCCGGCAACGGCGGCAACGGGATCAGGCTCTCGGCCAACGGCGTCGCGGAATCCTGCACGGCCATGCTCAACACGCTCAGCGGATTCAGCACCGGCATCGCCGCCACCGTCGTCAACTGTTCGGCGCGGGACAACGGCGGCAGCGGCATCGCGGCGGGCGGCACCACCACGGTGCGCGACTGCAGCGTCTACTCCAACACCACCAACGGCATCGCTATCGGAACCGGCGGCACGGTCTCGGGCTGCTCCATCGGTTCCAATATCGGCGGCGGCATCTCCGCTTCGAGCGGGTGCGTCATCATCGGCAACACCCTGCGCGGCAACGGCACCACCGGAACCGATGCCAACATCCTCTGCACCGGCTCCGACACCCGCATCGAGGGTAACAACTGCAGCCAGGGCTATCGCGGCATCCGCGTCTCAGCTTCGGGCTGCGTCATTATCCGCAACACCGTCAGCGCAGCCACGCTTCTCAACTGGGACATCGCCGCAAGCAACATCTACGGCCCCATCATCGACAGAACCTCACCCGCGAGCGCGACCGTTACAGCCAACGCCGCCGCGGGAACAATGGGGTCGACCGACCCCAACGCGAACTTCACGTATTGAATGTGCTTGCCAGTTTCACCGATCCGCAGGATCGCCATCGGGCCCGGCCATCGCGAAGTCCTCACCGCCGGAGGGCTTGACACCCAAATACGTCAGCGATCGTTCCATGATGCGGCGAACAATCGGTCCCGCCGTCGCGGCTCCGTAATACGTGTTCTTGGCGATCCGCTCCGGGCCCGGATCATCAATCACGACGATCACCACCAGTCGGGGCGCTTCCACCGGCCCGCCGGCGATGAAGCTCGGCACGAACTGGTGCTGCAGATAGCCGATCGGCGGCACCGGCGGACGCGCGGTGCCGGATTTGCCGAACATCGTGTACCGCCACGGCGTCCCGTCCGGGGCCGTCTTGGCGTACTTGGATTCCATGCTCGAAGTCACCGCACGCATGGTCTCGCGGGTGAGCACCGCCACCTTCTCAGGCAGCACGCGATACACCACGCCATCCTCGAACCCATCGAGCCCCGACGCCGTCAGCCGAAGCCGCGGCAGTGTGCCCGCGAATTCTCCCTGGCGGCAGAACGCGGAGAACGCCCGCACCATCTGCAGCGGCGTCACAGCGACTTCGTTGCCATACGCGTTGCTCGTGTGCGTGAACACCGACCAGCGCGAGAGCGGGGTCACGATGCCGCTCGCCTCGCCGGACAGCCCGATCGCCGTGGGCTTTCCGAAACCAAACCGGACAAGGGCGTCGTGGAACTCCCGCTGCGTCAAACGCTGCGCGCCCTTGATCATGCCGATGTTCGAGGAGTTGATCAGCACTTCTCGCCATGTCATCGTCGCGGCCTTGTGCACGTCGCTGATCGGCTTGCCGGTGGGAGTGATCCAACGCCCACCCTCGGTATCGAAGACCTCGTCGGGCCGCGCGCGTCCAAGATCCGTGATCGTCGACCAGACGAACGGCTTGAACGTCGATCCCGGCTCGTACACATCCTCCACGCAGCGGTTGCGACCCAGGCCCGGCGGCTTGGGCTGTCCCTTCTCGTCCAGATCGGGCGTGAACAACTGGTAGCGTGACCGGCTGTTGTACACCTCGTTCTTCTTCGCAGCGATCGCGCCCCGCTTGGCCGCCTCTTCCTTCGTCATCGTCGGCAGCGGAACCAGGCCGGAGACCGGCCGATAGACCTCTGTCATGGCGAGAATCTCGCCGGTATTCGGGTCCATCACCACCGCGCGGCCGCCCTGCGCATCGCACTCTTCGACGCCCTTCTCAAGTTCCTCGTGCGTCATCCGCTGGATCTCTAGATCCATGCTCAGCCGAACATCCTTGCCCGGCACCGCTCGCTGCATCTGCCCCACCTCGACCCACAACGGCCGCCCCGCGGCGTCCCGCACGTAGCCGATCTTGCCCGGCTTGCCGCTCAGTTCCTTGTTCAGCCTGGCCTCGCTGCCGGTGATGTACTTCTCCTCGCCTCCCACCTTGCCGACAATCGATGCGGCCTCTTCACCGCCGGCATATTCTCGCACCGCTCGCTTCTCAAGCGTCACGCCCACCAGCTTGTCGGCCTTCACAGCCGCACGCACGGCGCTCGCCTGCTCGGGCGAAAGCGGGTCGGAAAGCTTGAGATACCGGATCGGCCGCTTGGGCGCCGGCGGGCCGTACAACGGCGAAGTTCCCTTGGCCAGCTCCGCCAACTCCTCCGGCGACATCTCGTCCTCGTCGGGCTCTTCTGCGATCGGCTGGTCCTTGGCCTCCGCCAGGATCGCCGCGCGACGCACATTCTCCTCCATCGCGAGCACGATCTTGCGCCCCAGCGCGTCCGAATCACACCCCAGCGCCTTGGAGATCGAGACGATGGTCTTGTTGGGATCCTTGACCATCGTGGGATCAAGAATCACCCGCTCGGCGAACCTCGTGGCGGAGAGCAGCCTGCCTCGCCGATCCGTGATGTCGCCCCGCAGCGGCAGTTCCTTCGAACTGGAAACTCGCGGTGTGATCTGCGCCACGAGTTCCGCGCTTGGCCACAACTGCAACTGAACGATCCGCCCCAGCACCACCAGAAAGACGAGCGCAAGACCCCACGCCAGCGCCATTGATACAACGCCAAAGCTCTTGCGTGGTTCGCCGGATGTCTGCGTATTCATGGGCGTGGCGGCTTGGGGGGTTGATTCGTGGCGACGCGAGCGGGCGAGTCCGGGCGCGTCTTGGGCTTATCCGCGGGTTTGGGCTTGTTCGCGTCCGCGGGCTTCGCCGCGGACTTGATCTTGCCGGCGGCGGGCTTGGCGCCGGGCTTCGCTT
Organism: Phycisphaerales bacterium; assembly: GCA_044222845.1. Classification (GTDB taxonomy): domain Bacteria; phylum Planctomycetota; class Phycisphaerae; order Phycisphaerales; family UBA1924; genus UBA2402. The sequence goes on along the minus strand of JBGAMO010000194.1, from coordinate 2,556 downwards.
TGGCCCTGGAATCAGCGGGCTTGGGCGGGCCCACCATCGTGTCGGCGCCGGCGATCGCCAGTTCCGTCAGCCCGGCGGCTCCGTACGGCAAGATGGGGTGCAGCGGACCAATGTCTGCGCACATCTGTTCGATCTGAGGGGGCGTAATGCGCTCCGCGATCCTCGCTCGCAATAGCCAGAGCTTTTCGTCCTGCCTGTTGATGCGGAGCTGTGCCTGGGTGAGCTCGCTAAGCGCCTGGATGCGGTTGTGCCGCAGCGACAGCAGCCAAGAGCCGCACAGTCCCACACTCAGCACCAGAACTGTCAGCTTCCAGAACAAGGCGAATCTCCGCGGTCACCGCGACCAAGGATCAGACATCTTCGCTCTTCCCGACGCACCTTCTCTCCAAAGCGCGTCGGACCTTCACAGCGACGAGGGGATCTTGAGTTCCAAACCGAGCGGAAGGGTGTCGACATCCTTGATCACGCCGCGGTTCAACTCGGCGATTTCGTCCGCCCGGGCCGGGCTGCCTAACTGTCGACGGGCGATGTCGGACAACGTGTCGCCCTTCTGGACCTTGTACGCGGCGTTCTTGACGTTCTTTGCCGGCTTCGCGTTGGTTGCGCCGGGCTTCATCGCATCAGCCTTCGCCACCACCGGCTCCGGAGGGAGCTTGGAAGTCGAGGGCTTCGCCTTGCCGGGCGCGGCGGTCTCCACAACCGGAATAACGAGTTTGGAACCGACCTTTACAGCGCCGTTCGGTGTAAAGGCCTTGGGGTTGGCGTCGACGATTCGCTTCCACTGCATCCCGTCACCCAGGAACTGCTTGGCGATCTTGTACGCTGAGTCGCCCTCGGCAACGGTGTAGGTCTTGCCCGACACCGCCGGGGCGGCCGGGGCATCGTCAGACCACGGTGACGTTTCATGAACGGTCGACACCAACGGCTTGGCGTTGTTCGGGAACTGAATATTGCTCCCGTTCACTTCGCCGCCGCGGCTCTTGATCTCTTCGATCAACTGCTTGTGACCTGAATCGCCGGACACCCTGGGGGTCAACTGCGAAATAGTCACAGGATCGCCGCCCCGGGTCTCACTGGCGACCTCCACCGGGCTGGGCGATAGCGAGGGATTGGAACGGGGTTCGGCCACCTTGGTGGGCGGCGGCGCAGGCGGAACCGCCGGAGCCATCTGGGGCTGGGCCCCGACTTCGGTCACGAGCTTGGGACGGCGCTGGGTGGCAAGGTGGTCACTGATCAGCACGGCGATGCCGAGCACCAGCGTGACGCCGACAATGAGCGCGAGTTTGAGTTCTCTGGTCACGTTATCTGCATCCTTGCAATACCCGCGGGTCTGCCGCGGCGTGAATCGTTCGCTGAATCACCTGCCTGGGCCTCCGTGCCTGGGCTGAACCAGTGACCGCGACATGCGGTAGTCGGGGTGGGGCCAACCCCCGCATAGGTCAATCATACCTCGATTTTCTCAGTCGTCATGTCCGTTTTCATGGTCTCGATTCGAATCACCCGAAGTTTTGCCGATCTGGCCCTGGGGTTCATTGATACCCCCTGCTCGTCCGCGGCGACATGACCGTCGGACACGTCCGATGCTCCCGCGGCGATCAGCTCCGCGAACGCCCGCTTGACCGGACGATCCTCGAGCGAGTGGAAGGCAATGAAGCCAATGGTCGCACCGGGGTTGAGGAAATCGCCGGCGATACCGCGCAGTAGTCTCTTGCCATCGGCCACAATTGCCGCCAAGAGTGCCGATAGGCTCCCGATCTCGTCGTTCACCGCGATCCGAAGGGCCTGAAACGTCTTTGTAGCCGGGTCAATCCCTGATCCGGACGCGGCGGCGGCGGATCGGACAATCTCCGCCAGCCGCGCGGTAGTCTTTATCGGCCCCCGTGTGCGCTCCTGAACAATCTTTCTGGCGATGCGTCCGGCGGCCCTGTCTTCCCCGTACTCCGCGATTAGTTTTGCCAACTCGCGTTCCGGCAAACTCGCCACCAGATCCGCGGCCGTCAGCGGCCCGGCAGGATCCATCCGCATATCCAGCGGTCCATCGTGCATGAACGAAAAGCCCCGCTCGGGGTTATCCACGTGCGGGGATGCAAAGCCCAGATCCGCCAGCAGGGAATCGGCCTTCAACCCCGTCTCGGCGATCCGTCGCGGCACATCGGCGAAGTTCCCACGGAACGTCACCACTCGCACGCCCGGGCAGCGCCCCTGAACATTCCTCTGGGCCACTTCCAGGTTGTACGGATCAAGGTCGTTCAGCACAACCGTGCCGGCGGGTCCCAACACCGCCGCGGCCGCCGCGGCGTGCCCGCCCAACCCCGCCGTGCAATCAACATAGACCGAACCCGGGCGGATCGCCAGCAGCCGCAGCGTCTCTTCGGCCAGGACGGGAATATGGGAAGGCTTGATTGTCACCTCGGCACGTGGATCGGGAGCGGTCGACCGCGGACGGGTCGTCGCCCCGGCGTGGCCGGATGCTAGGTCCAGACAACGCCCCGATTCCCCGCCGCCGGCGTCCACAAAGAGCGCATTTCGGAGCGGTCCCCAGACGTACACTCCCGC
>JBGAMO010000193.1:0-8578 GCA_044222845.1 Phycisphaerales bacterium | reverse complement strand
CCCTGCGGGCCATGACCGACATCTACCACGGCATCCTGGACCAGATCCGGGCCAACCCGGCCCGAGTGCTGCGCGAACGGGTGTCGCTCTCGCTCCTGGCCAAACTGCGCATCGGCTGGCGTGCAGCCCGGTCTCGCTGAGAATTCCCGATTAACCGGCGTTCAACCGTGACGCATGCGCCTCAAAATCGGCCGCAGCACCACCACCGCCGCGAGGTAGATGCATCCCACGCCCAGCGCCATGACGAGGCCCAGGCTCTTGAGCCCCTGATGGTGCGAGACCGCCCAGAAGAAGCCGAAGGCCGAGCAGGTGGCGAACGCGCACAGGCACAAGGCCCGGTCGCTCACGTCCCACGCTCGCCACACCCGCCGCGGGTGGGCCACGGCCTCCAGGTGTCTGTGGACCAGGAAGACGCCATACTCGTGGCCGGCGCCGATCAGGATGGGCAACCCGAAAAAGTTGGCGAAGTTCCAGGAAACTCCCATCAGCCCCATCACGGCCACCAGCATCGGCAGCCCCAGCGCGATGACGCTGAACGCCAGCAGCGTCGGCCGCAGCCGCCGGAAATCCACGATCACCAGCAGGAAGATGAGCCCCAGCGCCAGGCCCGTTGACGCGAAGAACGCGTCACGCACGGCCCCGGTGACATGAAACACTTCCGGCGCGATGCCCGTGGCACGCGGGGCCCCGGGCACCGCCGCGAGCCTCGCGTCCACCTCGTTCATGAACGCCGCGAGGTTGGACTGAATCCACAGGTCCGCCTTGGGGTACACGTACAGCGCGTACGTACCGTCCGCGCTGACCAGGTGGGTCCGCAGTTCCGCGGGGATCGCCGACGCGTCCACCGGCGGCGGAGAGAACTGCGCCAGTGAATCACGCAGCACGCCAACGAACCCGGCCTGCCACGCGCCGAAGCGAGCCGCGTCCGCCGCGACAAGCGGGCGGGCCTTCAGCGCGGCCGCCGCCGCGTCGAGCGCCTCGCGGTCCGGCCCGGTCGCCTGCTCCGCCGCCGCGGCGTACCGCTGCGCCAACGCCGCGGCACGCTTGGCGATGGCGGTGACCGCCTGCTCCGTCAGTTCCGGGGGTTGGGCCCACCGCACCGCCGGGAGCGACTTGCTCCGCTCCTGCAACAACCGTTGATTGTCGATCGCGTCCAGGACGCTCTCTGTTCGGTCCACCACGGCCGAGCCGCTCAGCGCGTCGCGGCAACGGCGCAGCACATCCAGGTCCTTGGAGAGCACCGCGGCGGACCAGGTCTCCAACCGATCCACCAGTTGCACCGACTCCAGGTTCGCCGCCTGCAGGTTGATCAACCCCGGATCAAACCGCGACCGCAGCGCGAACGGCAGGCCGATGAGCAGCACCGTGCACCACACGGCCGGTCCCAGCCACCAGGGCGGAGCCCATTTCGATCCGCCCACCACCGCACCACGCGACGATGCCCGCGTTGCGTTGGGCCGCGGAGCAACCGGTTCGGCCGGCGCGGCGCCACGGCGCGCTCGCCACCGCTGCGAGATCGTCAAGACCGACGGCACCACGGTGTACCCCGCCAGCAAACACAGGAAGAGCCCCCCGCCGGCGATGATCCCCAGTTCCGATGCGCCGCGAAAATCCGTGAGCACCGACACCGCGAACGCCCCCGCGGCTCCGGCGCACGTGGTGTTGATCGGCGCCGCGATGTGCCGGAAGACGGCCACCCACAGCCGCCGGGAGTCGCCGTGCTTCGCCGCCTCGTGCTGGTAGCGCGAGACGACCTGGATCAGGTAGTCGATCCCGATACCGATGAGGGCGAGCAGGAACACCATCGAGAGCAGGTTCAACTCCCCCACCGTCGCCGTCGCCCAGCCGAACGTCCAGCCGATGCCGAAGCCCAGCCCGATCATGGTCACCAGCGCGAGCCACACCGAACGCAGTAGCGCGATCAGCCCGACAAAGATCGCGATCATCGCCAGCGTCTCGGCGATGCGTGCATCCCTGTCGGTGGTGTGCAGTTCATCGGCCTCCATCGCGGGCCTTCCGGTGACGCCGGCGGAGAACTCCGGGAACTCCCGCATGGCGGCCGCGACTTCCGCACGCACCGCCGCGACCGACTCCGACAGGGCGGTCTTGGAGGCAAAGTCCCGGTGCGGGTACACCCGCACGAGCAGGACGGACCGCGAAGCATCCCGCTTGTCGGGCACGTAGAAGTACCCCAGCCTCGAAGGATCCGACGCGTCCAGTTCGGCCAGGTCGGGCAGCGTGCTCCCCACCTGCAGCGGCGCCTCGGGCTGTTGCAACGCGAGATTCCACGAGCGGGCCAACAGCGCCACAAACCCGGCCGTCTCCGCGTCCGCCGGCGCCAGCATGAGAGCCGCCAGGAACCGCTCCGCCGGGCTCTGGCCGAGCAGGGCCGACGCTGGGTTCTGCTCTTCGCCCCACATCTTCGCCAGCGGGATGAAGCGTTTGACATCCGCGAGCGCGGCCTCCACACGCTCGCGCGAGTCAAAGGCCAGCCCCTGCACGCCCATCTCCCTGGGAGACACGCGGTGCTCCATGAGCCGCACGTGCTTGTCGAGCCCGCGCAGCCTCGTCGCGATCGCTTCGGCCGCCTGCACCCATCTGCGCACGGGCGGCTTCTCTTGCCCGCGAGCCTCCACGAGCACGTACGCCGCTTCATTCTCCGGAAACTTGTCGATGAATTCCAGGTACTGCCGGAAGACCGGGTTGCGATCCGAGAACTGCTTGTTCTGATCGGTCGACACCTCCAGCCCGAGCCTCGCCGCGACGATGCACCCCGCCAGCACCGCCACGGACGCCAGGAGCGTGACCCCTGGGTTCGCCACCACCCACAGCACCGCGCGCAACAGCACACGGCGAAGACCGCCGCGCCGGAGACCCATTATGCCATCACCGTCCGCTTGGCCAGGCCCATGACCGTCTCCCACGCCGACCCGGGCACGCGGAGCGTGTCGGCCAGCACGTCCTGCATCGCGCTCAGGAACCAATCGGCGTCGGCCTTGGAGATCACCAGCGGGGGCAGGAACTTGATCACCTCGGTGTGATATCCGGCCACCTGCGTCAGGATCCTGTGCTTCTGCATCAGCGGGATCACGATCATCTGCCCGAAGACCCCGAAGTTGAGCTTGTGCAGCATGTCCCAGGCCATCTTGAGCTTCAGCGAATCGGCGGGCCGGTGGAAGTCGATGCCGAACATCAGCCCCTTGCCGCGAACCTCCTTCACGAACGGGCACGAGGCCCCGATCTCGCGCAGACGCTGCTGCATGTACTCGCCCATGATCGCGGCGTTCTCCACCAACCCCTCGCTCTCGATGGCGTGCAGCGTGGCCAACGCGGCGACCATCGCCATGTCGTTCTGGCCGAACGTGCTGCTGTGCACCACGCACCGCTCCAAGGAGTTGAAGACCGCGTCCATGATCTTGGGGCGGGTGACCACCGCCCCCACCGGCACGAACCCGCCCGAGAGCGCCTTGGAGACGCACACGATGTCGGGCTCGATGTTGGGCCAGTGCTGGAAGCAGAACCACTTGCCCGTGCGCCCCAGACCGCACTGGATTTCATCCGCGATCAGGAGCGTGCCGTGCTTGCGGCACAGCCGCTGGGCTTCTTCGAGGTACCCGTCGGCGACCACCTCGCAGCTCTTGCCCTGCACCGGTTCCAGGATGAACGCCGCCACGTTCTTGGTCGAGAGTTCCTTTTCCAGCGCTGCCAGGTCGTTGAACGGCACCGCCCGCGTGCCGGGCATGAGATCGCCGAACCGCTCGCGGAAGAACTGCGCGCCGTTCACGGAGAGCGATCCCAGCGTCAGCCCGTGGAAGGAGTGGTCGCAGTAGACCACGCCGCTGCGGTTGGTGGCCGCGCGGGCGAACTTGAGCGCGCCCTCGACCGCTTCGGTCCCGCTGTTGGTGAAGAACACCCGGGATAACCCGGCGCCGGCCACGCCCGTGAGCTTTTCGGCCACCAGCCCGGAGAGCAGGGAGCAGTTCATGCGCACCAGGTTGGGCATCTCCTGGTCCAGGTACTGCTTGAGCATCGCCTTGACCTTGGGGTGGTTGCGCCCGAGCGCGAAGACGCCCCAGCCTGTCAGCAGGTCGAGGTACTTGTTCCCGTCCTCGTCCCAGAGGTAACACCCCTCGCCGCGGACGTACCGCTTGTCGAACCCGATCGCCTTGAGCATCTTGACGAACGCCGTGTTCACGTGCGTCGTGTGAAGGTCGTACTCGCGGCCCTCGTGCTCGGCCAGATATCCGATGAAGTCTTCGTGCATGAATCTTGAAAGATCACCCGGGCTGCGGGTGTCTCCTCGTCGGTGAACGGGTCGCATCCTGCTGCGAAAGGGGACGACGGCGCCAACCTGCACCGCACAACAAAGTCCAAACTCAACGGCTCCGACCGTGGCCTCGATTGTAGCGAGTCGCGGAGCGCGCTTATCCTTGTATCCCGCAGGCCCGACGCACGTCCGCGGACGCCTACACAGTTCCCCCAGGCTTGCGCCCCGGGGCGACAGGTCCACAGCCTCCGCCGCAGAATTGCTGATCAGTACTGCCCCAAGGAACCCCGCAGAGATGCCATCGACGAACGCGACCACACTCCCCGAGCCGCACGCCAAGTCCGCGCGCCGCGCCGAGCCGCACGCCGACCCGCTGGACCTGGCCATCTCTCGCGCCGCGGAGGCCCTGCTCGCGAAACAGGCCCCCGAGGGCTTCTGGTGCGGCGAACTCCAGGGCGACAGCATCCTGGAATCCGAGTACCTGCTGCTCATGTGGATCCTGGGCGAGGAGTCGCACCCGGACCTTCCGGCCATCGCCAACTACCTCCGCCGGCTCCAGAACGCCGACGGCGGTTGGAGCCTCTTCCCCGGCGGGCCCCCGGATATCTCCGGCACCGTCAAAGCCTACTTCGCCCTCAAGCTCATGGGCGACGATCCCAACGCCCCGCACATGCAGGCCGCCAGGCGCGTCTGCCTGGAACTCGGCGGAGCCGCGGCGGTCAACTCCTTCTCCAAGTTCTATCTCGCCGCGTTGGGCCAAGTCAGTTACGACCAGTGCCCCAGCATCCCCCCCGAGATTGTCTTCCTTCCCAAGTGGTTCTACTTCAACCTCTACAACGTTTCGGCCTGGACGCGGACGATGATCCTTCCGCTGTCGTACGTAGTGACCAACCGGCCGGTGCGAACGCTGCCCGACGCGATGGACATCGCCGAGCTCTTCCTCCCCGGCACCCGCGACCGCACGATCTCCGATGGCGCCCCGCTCATCCCGCGCTCGTGGAAGCAGTTCTTTCTGAGCGTTGACCGCTTCCTCAAGCGTTACGACAAGTCGCCCATCGAACCGCTGCGCGAGCGAGCCTGGGCCAAGGCCCGGGAATGGCTGCTGCACCGCATGGACAACAGCGAGGGCCTGGGCGCCATCTTCCCTCCGATGGTGTACATGCTGATCGTCATGAGGCTGGTGTGGAAGTGGCCCGCGGATCATCCCCGGGTCGTCAAGGCCCACCAGGAACTGCGGGATTTCTACATCCGCGAAGGCGACACCATCCGCCTGCAGCCCTGCCTCTCGCCCGTCTGGGACACAGGCATCGCGATGCACGCGCTGGCCGAGACCGGCCTCACCGCCGAGAGCCGCGGCGCCAAGATCGCCACGCGCTGGCTGCTCGAAAAGGAATGCACGGTCGCCAGCGACTGGCAGAAGAACTGCGGCCCCACCCACCCCGGCGGCTGGTTCTTTGAGTTCGTCAACCCACACTACCCCGACGTCGACGACACCGCGATGGTCGCGATGTCGCTCACGCGGCTGGGCGGGCCCGGGGCGGACCCCGCCTGCCGGCGCGCCGTGAACTGGCTGCTGGCGATGCAGAACTCCGACGGCGGATGGGCGGCGTTCGATCGCACCACCGACCGGCCGATCCTTGAGCAGATTCCCTTCGCCGACCACAACGCGATGCAGGACCCCAGTTGCCCGGACATCACCGGCCGCACGCTCGAGTGCCTGGGCCACCGCGGCTTTCGCGCCTCGGAGCCGCTGGTGCAGCGCGCGATCAAGTTCATCCAGACCCGCCAGTACGACGACGGGTCGTGGTTCGGCCGCTGGGGAGTCAACTACGTCTATGGGACGTGGCAGGTGCTGGCCGGCCTGGCCGCGGTGAACGAGGACATGTCCAAGCCCTACGTTCGCCGCGCCGCCGCGTGGCTCAAGAGCGTCCAGAAGCCCGACGGCAGTTGGGGCGAGTCGTGCGCCACGTACGAGAACCCCGACCTCAAGGGCAAGGGCGAGAGCACCGCGTCGCAGACCGCCTGGGGCGTGATGGGGCTGCTCGCGGCCAACGGGCCTTCCGACCCCGCCGTGCAGCGCGGCATTCGGTGGCTCATCGACCATCAGGCCGCGGACGGCGCATGGGATGAAGCCCCGTTCACCGGCACCGGCTTCCCCAAGGTCTTCTACCTCAAATACCACCTCTACCGCCACTATTTCCCGCTCATGGCGCTGGGCCGGTACCGCCGTCTCGCGGGCCAAGCCTGATCCCCACGCTCAGGGTCCCCCCGGGTCGGTGCGGCGGCCGCGCCCCGCCGCGCCTCCTCCTACCCTTGTGCGCATGCGGTTCTTCAGGTTCCGTTCCAAGGACGACTTCATCGAAGCGGGCGAACTGGCTCGCCAACAGCACTCCGCATGGCTGACCCGGGCCATCGTGGAAGGAAAGGAAAAGCCGTACCCGCGGATACCGATCCGACCGATTGTAACCGGCGGATTTTCTCGATTGATGACAACTCAGAACGGGCCCCAGTTAGCCGAACAGTGGTGGAAAGCCGCATTCAACCGCATGGAGCGCGTTGAGAACGAAACGACCTGAACCGAACTCTTCACTGACGAACTTCCCATGAGCGAATCCACCCAACTCCCCTCTGAGACGGACCCAGCCCCCGCCGAGCCGGTTCGGTCCAGCGCCACCGTCACTTCGCTCAACCGCAAGTGGGTGATCAAGATGGCCGCGATCATCCTCGTGCTCGACCTGTTCGGGCTGTGGGCGCTGTACGACGCGCTGTGGGCCTACCCCAAGCGCGGGGCCAACGCCAGCGAGTACCTTGAGTATCAGTTGCTGGACTTGCTCGCCAAGAACAAATCAACCAGCGACCCGTCGATCCCCGACCCGGCACAGCGTCTGGCCCAGCTCAAAAAGCAGCTCACCGACACCGGCAAGCTCGACGAGACCGATGGTCTGCGCGTGCGGTGGCTCGAGAGCCTCCAACTGATCTCACAGCTCAACGCCAACGCCACGTCCATCCCGCGCGAGGACTTCCGGGGCGCCAAGGTCACCACCGCGGCCGAGCGCCTCGACACGCTCACGAAGAAATGGACGCGCGACCAGGGAAAGGTCGATCCCCCCAAACCCCTCTCCCCGTTCGACATCCCCTCGCAATGGGCGATCCTGGCGATCTGCTGGTCCATCTCCGGCTGGGTGGCGCGACGCTCATCCCGTCGCAGGTCGCGGAGTTTGACAAGAGCAAGTGGCACAAGTTCTACATCGCCCTGCACGTCAAGCCCGATCACCCCACCCTGGGCGGCAAGACGCTGGAGTTTGACCTGCTGCGTTATGAGCCCCTCGAGCAGTGGGTGCTCGACATGGAAAAGACGGCGTTCCCGGAGTCCGCGCAGGATTCGACGCAACCGCAGCCCGCCGCCGCCCAATGACACCGTCATGATCTGGCAGGAAATCACCGCCGCGTCGGTCCTCACGATCGCGTGCATCGCGGGGATTGCGCTGGCCGCCATCACGCTGCCGGGCGCGTGGATCGCCCTCGCGCTCGCCCTGCTCGCCAAGCTGTGGCAGCCGCAGATGTTCTCGTGGTGGACGCTGGGCGCGGCGCTGGCGCTGGCGCTTCTCGGAGAGGCCATCGAACTCGTCGCTTCCGCCGCCGGCGCCTCCAAGGGAGGGGCGAGCAAGAAGGGAGCGTTGGGCGCGATCGCCGGCTCCCTGATCGGCGCCGTCGCGGGCGCACCGTTCATCTTCCCGATCGGTTCGATCGCGGGCGCCGCCATCGGAGCGGGCGTGGGCGCCTTGCTGGTTGAACGCGCGATCGCCGAGCGTACGTGGGGCCAATCCGCCAAGGCCGGGGCCGGGGCCGCCGTGGGACGGCTGGTCGCGACCATGGCCAAGACCGCGATCGCGTCGGGCGTGGCTCTGATCATCTCCGTCGCCGCGTGGGTGCCGTAGGCGCCGCTCGGCGCCGGTGATTCTCGCATTTCACCCGCGAACGCCCGAGTCCCCGCCGCTCGCGCTGTACACTCACCGATGCTCCGCCTCGAAGGCCTCTCCAAACTCACCGGCGCCGAGCGCTACGCCGACGACATGCCCCTGTGCGACTTCCTCTGGGGCATGACCGTCCGCAGCCAAAGCCCGCGCGGACGCATCGTGGACATCCGCTTCGACCCATCCATCGACTGGTCGCATTTCACGATCGTCACGCACAGAGACATCCCGGGCCGCAACGAGGTCTACCTCATCGAGAAGGACCAGCCGATCCTCGCCGCGACGCACACCCGCCACATCCACGAGGCCGTCGTGCTCCTGGCGCACCCGGACCGCC
>JBGAMO010000192.1:0-8677 GCA_044222845.1 Phycisphaerales bacterium | reverse complement strand
GAGCGTGTCGGTGATGGTCGGTCAGCTCTACGAGAAGGGCGACCCGCGCCGCGATGGCGCGTTCAGCATCTTCTATATGGGCATCAACTTGGGGGCGTTTCTGTGCGCGTTTGTGTGCGGCACGCTGGGTGAGAAGGTCGGCTGGCACTGGGGCTTCGGCTCGGCCGCGGTTGGGATGTTCTTCGGTCTGGCCATGTACACGCTGGGGAAGAAGAAGTTCCTGATGGGGATCGGAGAGCCGGCGCCGGATCAAACGGAGAACCGCGGACCGATCGTCAAGAAGGCGAGGACGTTCAGCCTGGCGTTCATGGCGGGGGGCTTCGCGCTGGCGGCGGGTTTCGCGTGGCTGTTTCACACGGGTGCCCTGGCCAACGTCGAGAAGCTCATGACTCCGACGGTCACGATCGCGCTGGCGGTGATTGTGACGGTTGCGGCCGTCTGGTTCGTGGCGATTCAGCATCCCGGCGATCGCGGGCCGGTGGCGTCGATCTTCATCTTCATGATGTTCAACGCGTTCTTCTGGTTCGCGTTTGAGCAGGCGGGATCGAGCATCAACCTGTTCACTGACCGCTACACGGACACTTCGATCGCCGGACCGGGGACGTGGCAGATGCCGACGAGCTGGTTCCAGTCGGTCAACCCGGCGTTGATCTTCATCTTCGCGCCGCTCTTCGGAATGATGTGGACCGGTCTGGCGCGGCGCAAGATCTCCGTGCCGCAGCCGATGAAGATCTCGGCGGGGCTGATCCTGCTGGGGCTCGGATTCGTGGTGCTGGTCATTGGGGCCAGGACCATCAAGGTTGGACTGCCCGAGGATGCCACGGCGGTGGTGAAGAAGGCGAGCCTGTTCTTTATCCTTGGGGCGTACTTCCTGCACACGATGGGCGAGTTGTGCCTGTCGCCGACGGGGCTCAGCTATGTCACCAAGGCCGCGCCGGTGCGGTTTGTGTCGCTGCTGATGGGGATCTGGTTCATCTCCAGCTTCATTGCCAATCTTGGCGGCGGGCTGGTGGCGGCGCAGGTGGAGCGGCTGGAGAAGGGGGAGATCAAGCTGCCGTGGCACTTCTCGGCGGGGACCGGGGTGCTGCAGGCCGACTTCTTCTTCGTGTTCGTCGTCACCAGCTTCATTGCGGGCGGGGTGATCCTGCTGCTGACGCCGCTGCTGCGGAAGCTGATGCGGAATCGGAATGACTGAGAGGACATCGAGAGCGTCCGTCGCGCGGACCAAGCACCACTCGACCCAGCTCATGCGCCTGCTCCTTATGTGTACCGTGTTCGCGGCCCTGCTGACGGTGGCGGCGCGTGAATGCGTCGCCGAGCCCTGGCCGGCGGAGCCTTGGCTGGGTGCGGCCAATCTCACGGCGCTGGGGGGCCGGGAACGAACGACTTCCATCAGGACCTCAGCGGCGGGTTGAGGAAACCGGTGGCGCGGCGGTTGTGGATGTGCCGGGTCGATGTGAACGAATCGGGCACGGTGAGCGTGCAGGATGTCTTGGATTTTCTGGCGAGCTATTTTGGCGGGAGGCCGAGCGCGGATTTCAATCTCTCGGGGGCGATCGGCGTGCAGGGCACATTTGATTTTCCGGCGGCGTATTTCGTGGCGTGTTGAATGCCAGACCGCGGCGCATCGGAGCCTCGGCCGCAGCGCGCGTGCGACGAGCGGCACCTACAATTGTAGATTGCGATAGCGCCCGCCGAAGACACCGCTCAGTCATGCGCCGACGACGGCGCAGGCGACGCCTCCCCTCCGCTATCCAGCGAAGCACAAAGGAGCACATCATGATTCGCGCGACAGCGGTCGCTGTGGCTGTTGGGCTCGGCTTGACGGCCAGCGTGCGTGCCGCGGAGATTGTCGTTCCGACCGATATGGAGTTGAGCCTCGCCCTGGCATCCGCGGTCAGCGGCGACACCATTACGCTGCTGCCCGAGGGCTCTCCGTACCGGCAGTATCCCGGCTTTCAAGTCCTCAACAAGCGACTGACCATCCGCGGGGCGACGGGCAACGCCGCGGATGTGGTGATCGATGGGTATGCGCTGGACGTCGTACTGAAGATCACGGGGGCTTCGTCCGCGGGAACCGTGATCCAGGACCTGACCATCCGCAACGGACGTGGCGCCGTGGCCAACGACTCGTCGGGCGCGGGTGTGGTCCTGACCACGGGGGCCAATACGACGTTCAAGAACGTCGTCATCCGTGACAACGTTGTGCCGGCCCCGGAGGGGAACGGCGCGGGCATCTACACCAACGGCTGCAGTCTTCGTCTGGAAGACTGCCTGATCGAGAACAACCAGGTCTCTTCGAGCACGGGCGATGGGGCGGGGCTGTACGCCACCGGCGGCACGCACACCCTCATCCGAACAACGTTCCGCAACAACCGGCACCTCTCCCCCGCGGCCAACAGCTTTGCGGGCGGCCTGTGGGCCGACGCATCGACGTGGAAGATCGTGGGCTGCACATTCGAGGGCAACACCGCGTGGGAGGGAGGCGGGGTGTGCCTGGGCAGCGGCGCCTCGGCTGAAATCGAGGGTTGCAAGTTTGTCAACAACATGGCGAGGCTGGGCGGTGGATTGTGGGTGCATTCCGCGTCGGGCGGAGCCACCGTGCGCAATGGCCTTTTCTGGGGCAACACATCGACGGGCGATGATTCCGCGGCGTATGTCGGCCGCGTTGTGCAGTTCATCAACTGCACGTTCGTGGGGAACATCGCGGCCAACTCGTACGTGATTGCCGGGGCCAACAACACGACCCTGGACAACTCGATCATGTGGGGCAACACCGGGCCCGGAGCGATCATGATCGCCAACCAGGTGATTGCGCGTCACAACATCCTGCAGGCTGTCTATGCCGGGGCCACGGGCTCACGCGGGAACGTGGTCGCCGACCCCCTGTTCAAAGCGGCGTCGGACTTCACGCTCTCGCCCAACTCACCCGCGATCGATGCCGGCGACACCACGCTCTACATCGGCCCCTTCTCTGATCTGGCGGGAGGCGATCGGGGTGTGAACGATCCGGCCGTGACGGACACGGGTATCGCGATCACCGGGCCCGTCGTCGACATGGGGGCATACGAGCGACAAGTGACCACCGGTCCCGTGTGCCCGGGCGACTTCAACAACTCCGGACAGGTTACGGTTCAGGACATCTTTGACTTCCTGACGGCGTATTTCGCCGGTTGCCCATGAGCACGGAGGCGGTCCGGGCCTCTCTGGTTAACGAGTTCGATGCGGAAGATGGAGTCCGCACCAAGCGCCCGGCTCTGTGAGCCGGGCGCTTTGCGTTGAGCGGTGGCGCCGACGGGAGTGATCGTGGGCGGTCAGAGTTGCCAGAGGCTCGAGCCCCAGGTCAGCCCGCCGCCGAAGGCGACGAACATCACCTTCATGCCGGGCTTGATGCGGCCCTGCATGATCAACTCGTGCAGGCAGAGGGGGACGCTGGCGCCGACGGTGTTGCCGTAGCGATCGATATTGATGTAGAGCTTGTGTTCGGCAAGGCCGAAGCGCTCGCGGGCCGCGTGCAGGATGCGGGCGTTGGACTGGTGGCAGACGAACATGTCGACGTCGTTGGCCTTGAGCCCGGCCTTGTCGAGGGTTTCCTGGATGAGTTCGGGGAAGGTGCCGACGGCGAACTTGAACACCGTGGCTCCGCTCATCTGCACCTTGCCGATCTTGGCGGGGTCGGGCGGTGTGCACTCAGGAAAGTCGCGGGGGAGGTTCGGGACGTAGATGTCCTTCCATCCGCTGCCGTCGGCGTGCATGGCCTGGGCGAGAATGCCCAGCGAGCTGTTGTCGTCGGCGGTGAAAACGGCCGCACCGGCGGCGTCGCCGAAGATGATCGCGGTGCTGCGGCCGGCGGTGGAGTAGTCCATGAGCGGGGAGAGGGCGTCGGCCCCGATCACGCCGATGGTGCGGTAGGCGCCGCCCTTGATCATGTCGTGGGCGACGTTCATCCCGAATACGAAGCCGCTGCACGCGGCCGAGAGATCGAACGCGCCGGCGTTGCCGGCGCCCACGTGCTCGACCACTCGGCAGGCGGTCGCGGGGCAGTTCATCTCGGGCGTCATGGTCGCGCAGATGACCAGATCGAGATCGGTGGGCTGCTTGCCCGAGCGCTCGAGGGCCTGCCGGAGCGCGGCCGTCGCCATGGTGCACGTGGACTCGCCCTTGTCGTTGTCGAGGATGCGCCGCTCGCGGATGCCGGTGCGCTGGACAATCCACTCGTCGGATGTGTCCATCAGCTTTTCGAGATCGGCGTTTGTGAGGGTCTTGCCGGGGAGCCCGAGGCCCGTGCCAGCCAGGCGCACGCCGCGGGCCGACCGCCCCAAGGTCGGTGCATGCGACGCGGCATGGAGTGCGGACGGCTGGCTCGACGAGGGGGCGGGTTTCGTCATTGCGGGGGAGGATACGCGGTCTACATTTGCCCAGCGCGCATGGAAGGGCGTCAATCGTGTGGAGTAACGGCCTTCGATGATCGCTACTTTCCGGCTCGCATCCAGACGTTCATACCGAACTCAAAGTAGCCGATCCGGGTGTTTTCCGGGCGGAACGGCGTATTAGCCATGATGGACTTGATTTTGGCGGCGGAGTAGCTGTCTTCGTGTTCGTCGATCTCCTCACGACTCACTCCGCCCACCATCTTGAGGGCGTCCAGGACGGGGCCGGTCCAGCCCGAGGGTGTGGTCATCACGTATGCGCCACCTGGCTTGAGCACGCGATGGATATCGGTGATAAGCGATGTGAGCCGATCCACACGGATGTGTTCGAACACGGCAAGCATGGTGACGACATCGAAGAACGCGTCGTCGAAAGGAAGCCGGTCGGTCTTGTAGATGTCGAAAGGCGCGAGTTTGATGTGCCGCGGGACGCCGCTGCTGCCGGCGGGGTTGACCATCTTGTCGAGCCCGTATTTGTCCGCGAACTCGGTGGTGGTGAGGAAGAACGGAAAGCTGCCGCACCCGAAGTCGAGGATGCGGCCGCGGCGTTGTTCCGGCGAGATGAGCGAGTTGGCCTTTGCGGCGCGGAACTTGGCCAACGTTGGCTCAAGGAAACCGTGCCCTCGGGTGACGCGAGCTTCGGACATAGGGACGGGATCCGTAGGCGGTCGGGCGGGGGTGCGGGGAGAAAAACGGTCAAACGGTAGCCCTTATCGGCCTGCGGCTGGAGGATCGTCAGCGGCCGTAGAAGGGTATGGGAAATTCCCTCAGAATTCCGATTCCGGGGGATGTTTGGTGTGATCGCGCGTAAAGTGTTTGCACGGGGTGGAGTGGGGAGGTACCTTCTGCGGTCGGTCCCAGCAGGGATCGGGTAGTTGAGGAGGCCTCGCCTTGGACCGATGTTCAGGCGGGGTCGTTGAGCCGTTGGAGTTGATGCGCATGCGTCTTACGGTGGTCATACCGGTTTACAACGAAGAGCGCTACATCAAAGAACTGGTGGCGCGCGTTCAGGCGGTGCCGGTCGAAAAGGACTTGGTGATCGTTGACGACTGTTCGACGGACAAGACTTATGACCGGATCCGTGAACTCGAAACTGAGTACCCGAACGTTCGCGCCCTCCATCACGAAGTGAACCAAGGAAAGGGAGCCGCGCTGCGGACCGGGATCGCCCAAGCGACCGGCGACCTGGTGATCATCCAGGACGCAGACCTGGAGTATGACCCTTGCGAGTACCCCAAGCTCATCCAGCCGATTAGAGACGGGCTCGCGGATGTGGTGTTTGGTTCGCGATTCAGCGGCGGGAGTTCGCACCGCGTTCTGTACTTCTGGCACAGTCTGGGTAACCGATTCCTCACGCTGATGTCGAACATGTTCACGAACCTGAACCTGACGGACATGGAGACCTGCTACAAGGTCTTTCGGCGGGAGATTATTCAGCAGATCCAAATCGAGGAGAACCGGTTCGGGTTTGAACCCGAGATCACGGCGAAGGTGGCGAGGTTGCGCTGCCGGATCTTCGAGGTCGGGATCTCCTACTCGGGGCGCACCTACGAGGAGGGGAAAAAGATCGGCTGGAAGGACGGATGCCGGGCGATCTGGTGCATCCTGAAATACAACCTTTGAGCGGCCGCGGAAAGCGTGTGGGAGCGAACTTGCCGTGATACTCCAGGGCATGCTGGCGTTCGGGATCGTCGTCTTCGGTTGGCTCCTGCTTTGGGCGGTGGCGAGCGGGATGGGGGCCGGGTTGCTTGCGATGCTGTGCGGGCGGAGGAACACGGGGAACGACGCGTTCCGCGCGGCGTGGGTGGGCCTGGCCGTGATCGTACTGCTGGCGCAGTTCTGGAACTTGGTGTGGCCGCTCTCGTGGCCGTTCGGCGTGGCGTGTCTCTTGCTGGCAGCGCCGGGGTTGGCCGTTGCGATCCGGGAAGTCATTGCGTTCGTGCGGGCCGAAGAGATGAAGCTGACGGAACGGTGGGTGCTCGTGCTTGTGCTGGTGTGGGGGGCGCACCGCGCGACGGCGGCCCCGGGACACCCGGACTCGATGCAGTATCACCTGAGCGCCGTGCGTTGGTACGCAGATCACCCCATCATCGTGGGGCTGGCGAACCTGCACGACCGGTTGGGGTACAACAACACATCGCACTTTGTGCACGCGGTACTGGAACGTTGCGGGTTTGCGGGACGCTCGTTTCACGTGGTGAACAGCTTCATGGCCGCCCTGGTGCTGGGACGAATCGTGGTGGCCGGCCTGCGACTCTGGCATGGGCGGACTGTCGGCGCCGATCGAGTGCTCGAGGTCTTCTACCTTTTGCTGCTCACACCCGTAATCGGGGTAGCAATCAGCAACAACATGTCGAGCCCCACGACCGATTGGCCAGGTATGGCGGCGGCGTTTGTTGGTACGGCGGAACTGCTCCGCTTCGCGTTATCGCAGCAGGAACGCGCACGGTCGATGCAGCCGCTGGTGGCGGGATTGCTGTGCCTGAGTATGAGTGCGACATTCAAGCTGACGCACCTTCCGTATGCCGCGATCGCGTGCTTGCTGGGGCTCGGTCTATGCGTGAAGCGGCTGGGAATGCGAGGTCTGTTCTCCCGCCCGGTGCTGGTGGCTTCGGGGCTGTGCGGGGTACTCATCGGGCTTTGGGCCGTCCGGTCGGTCCTGCTGAGCGGGTACGTCGCGTATCCCCAACTTCCGGTGAGTGTGCCCTGGAGGGTGCCGGATGAGCAGTGCGAACTGAATCGCTGGGTGACGCTAGCCTCGGCCCGCGGCGTGCTTGATCTTTCCGCGGCGGGTCAGTCGGGTTGGCTCGAATCGTGGATTCGTTGGCAGTTCCGCAGCGTGAACGTGGGCTACACGATCATGCCCGCGGCCCTCATTGTCGGAGCGGTGCTGGCTCTGGGCGTGGGCCTTCTGGGCAGGAAGAGAGTCGTGGGCTGGAGCGCGGCGGTGCTGCTGATTCCGCTGGCAGTGGCAACCCTAGTGTGGTGGGGGTTGGCGCCGCAGCCGCGCATGGGTGGCTTCTTGCTGTGGACGACGGCCGCGGTCTTCGTGGGGGTGACCGCGGGCCTGTGGATGCCGGTCGAGCGGCGCATGGGGTCGAAGTTGCTGGTCATCGGGTGCACGGTGCTGGGGGCGTCTCCGGTGGCTGCTTGGCTGGGGGCCGCGGCCATGGGCAAGATCATGCTGGATCGCAGCCGCAGCCCGATCTGGGTCGTTCCGGGACTCGATTCCGGACTTCACCCGGCGCCGACGGCGGAAACGCAGGTGGTGGTGACCGCGTCGGGAATGCGAGTATTCGCGCCCGTGGATCAGCTGGGGTGTTGGGATGGTCCGCTGCCGTGCACGGCGTTTCCTTCGAGGCAGCTTGCGCTGCGGACTATTCGAGGTGTGGATGGTGGCATGTGGACGGCCCCCGACGCGTTGCCTGCTCCGGAGCCCTCGGATGTGCAACGGGCGTGGGAGATTCTCCGTCGGGAGGCCAAAGACGGTGACCGGATCTACGCCAGTCCGGATGCGGTCCGACTCGTGCAATCGGCGCAGACTTCGGGCGAGTTGCCGGCTGGGATCGAAATCGTCGCGGTGCCGGTGCAGTCGAGCACGCTGGAGATGGTGAGGGACATCTGCGGGCTGCTGGGCAAGGGCCGCGTGTGGTATGTGCACGCCGATGGACCGCTCGGGCCGAAGGTCGACGAGTTGGGGAGCATCATCTACGCGATCGACAACATGAGCGAGCCGATCGCCAACTACCACGGGCGCAGGATGAGCCTGATTTTGCGGAAAATGCTCGAGTAGTGCCTAGGGGCGCCGAGCTGCGGAAGGCGGGTCTGGTCGGAGGGGGATCAGCCGGCATCATCGGGGCGGGCACCAACCTGAACCTGACCGACATGGAGACGTGCTACAAGCTCTTCAGGCGGGAGATCATCCAGCAAATCCACATCGAGGAGAACCGGTTCGGCTTCGAGCCGGAGATCACGGCGAAGGTGGCGAGGCTGCGGTGCAGGATCTTCGAGGTGGGTATCTCGTACGCGGGGCGGACGTATGAGGAGGGGAAGAAGATCGGGTGGCGGGATGGGTTGCGGGCGATGTGGTGTATTCTGAAATACAACTTGTGAGGCGAGTGGCTCGGACGGCTCGCCCGAGTGGGCCGGCCCTGCGGCCGAGCGGGCCGCGTACGCTGGGCATGGAGAGAAGCGTCGCGGAGATTGGCCGATGAAGCACGTCCAAATGCTTGCAGTCATGAGTCTCG
>JBGAMO010000004.1:0-65247 GCA_044222845.1 Phycisphaerales bacterium | reverse complement strand
TCCCCGTCACACCCGCGCCCGATCCCAGCACCGCCGACACCGAATCCACGATCGGGCACTCGATGTCGTTCGCCACCTGGATGCACGCCCGCGTGCCGCACACGTCGCTGGGGCACGTGTCCAGCGCGGGGCCCGACCCCTTGTCGACCACCACCCACGACGCCACCCGCCGGCCGGGCTTGCAGATGCCGATGGAGGCGCCGCTCAGCACCGCCTGCCCGCGGTCGCAGATCACTTCCCAGCTCATCGGGTGCTTCCCCGTGCTCATCCACATCCCGTTGCACCACGCGAAGATGTCGGCGTACGAACGCGTCTTTCCGTTGCTGGGCACCAGCCGCACGCGCACCTGGTACTCCGCGCCGCACTCGGTCGTGCCGGTCGCGCCCGTGCCCACGTTGGTATCGATGTCGAAGTAGAAGCGCACCACCCGCTCCGGCCAGTTCGTGGGCATCGCCAGCATGTCCGCCCCCGTGTCCATCACCACCCTGGCCACGAACTCCGTCCCGCTGCGCTGGAAGAACTCGTACCTCCTGATCTCGTCCGCGGCGTACGGCGAGAGCGTGCAATCACGCGGATCAAGCAGCTTCTGTCCCTGGTAGTGGGCCGCGCCCGTCCCCGTGATGTCCCAGCGCATCTGCACCTTCGCGGGCTTGCCGGCCCGCGTTGATGTCGGCGTGTACTCGATGTAGTTGGTCGCCGCCGGCGCGCAGGAGCTCGTGCCGCCGCAGTTGGGCGAGGTGCTCAGCGGGTCGGCCGACGAGACGCACTCGATCCGCCCGATCGTCTTGCTCCAGTTGTCCGAGCGCTCCTGGTCCAGCCACGCGAAGATCAGGTCGACGTAGTCCTCGATGAACCCGCCCTGGCAGTAGTTATCGACATTCGTGATCCAGTTGGGCAGCGTCCACAGCAGGCAGTCCACCACCAGCGCCGCGGGCGACAGCACCACCAGCCCGAACGCCGCGAGACCCTTGAGGAAGTTGTAGTCGTACTCCCGGAAGTCCATGTCCAGCCGCACCTGCGCGCCCGCGGCGTTGCCGATGATGTCCGCCGCGTCCGGGCCGTCGTCGTAGAACACGGCGGGGGCCTTCTCGTCGTTCCAGTTGAACGAGTGCTTGCCCGTGCAGTTCTGAGATTTCTTCGGTGTCCGGGTGATCTTCATTTCCTGAGAGCTGATGTTGGTGCGGGACTCCAGCACGGACCCGCACGTCCGGCCCGAGTCGTCCGGAGAGTCTACAGCCCGGTTCTTCCACGACAACACCACGTCGCCCTTGCCGAAGATCGGGTCCCCGTCGCGCTCGAACCACGAGCGGATCAGGCTCACCCGCCGCGTCCACGCCGCCGTCGCCATTGGCCCGTTGCACTGCCCGCCCTCGGCCAGGTGCACCTGCATCGGCGGGCACACCTCGCACTCGTCGGGAACCCCGTTCTTGTTGCAGTCCGTCGAGAACCCGCTCGCGATGTCGCACGAGTCCGGGATGCAGTTGAGGTTGCAGTCAAGCTCCAGCCCGCACGAGATGTCCACGCCATCCAGGACCCCGTTCCCGTTGCAGTCCGCCCCGCCCCACCTGGCGACCCGGTTGGCCGTCAGTCCGTCGATGTGCGTGAAGTTCCCCACCGTGAACAGCCCGCGCAGCGCCGGGGAGATATTCACCGGCCGCAGGTTGTACACCCGCGCGTCGGCCCCGCCATCGAGCGCCGACCACGCGTTGCACTGCCAGCGTGCCAGCCGGTTCGCCGCCAGATTCGCCGCCATCGTGAAGTCCCCGCCCGCGAACAGGCCCGGGCCCGTGCCGTCGCCCGAGTCGTAGGAGGCCAGCCCGTACACCTGCCCGTTGACGCCCTGGCCGGTGGGCGAGTTGACCGGCGTCCACGCCGAGCCGTCCCATCGCGCCACCCGATCCAGCGCCGTCGCCCCGGACGCCGTGAACGCGCCGCCGGCGTACAGCCGAGTGTTCACGCCGTCAAAGTGCGTCGTCAGCGCCCACACGTTGCCGTTGAGACCCGCTCCCGGCTGGCTCCACGCCGATCCGTTCCACTTCGCGATCCGCGAGGCCGGCCCCGAGCCCGTGGAGGTGAATATCCCGCCCACGAACAGGCCCGGCGTGCCGTCGTTGTAGTCCGCGAAGGAGAACACCCCGAAGTTCGTCCCACCGCCCACCGCGGACCAGTTGGTGCCGTCCCACCGCGCCAGGTTGGAGCACGCCGTTGTCCCCGCCATCGAGAACGTGCCGCCCGCGTACAGGCTCGGCGTTCCGCCGATGCTCGACACGTGCAGCGCCGGCACGTACCCGTTGATCCCGGTGGTTCCCACCGCCGTCCACGCCGTCCCGTCCCACCTCGCGATGTGGTTCACCACGACCGGCGTGTTCGTGCCCACCTGGAACTGCGTGAACTGCCCGGCCGCGAACAGCGAAGGCGTGCTGCTCAGCGGCTCCTGATACACCGCCAGCGCGTTGATTGTGTTGTTGAAGGTGATGTTGTTCCCCAGCGGCACCCACGCCGATCCGGTCCACTTCGCGATCCGGTGCGCCCCGGCTCCGCCCGCCTGCGTGAACACCCCGGCGACCACCAGCCCGCTGTCGTACACGCACGACGCGTACGCCTCCCCGCTCAGGCCCGGCGTCCCGGGCAGCACGTCCCACCCCGGCGACGTCGTGTTCGCAGGCGGGTTGAGCCCGATCTGCACGCGCAGCGTCGCCCGCCCCTGGGGCGGGCCCGTCAGCGAGTTCACTTCAAAGTTACCCAGAAAGGTCGCAGGCGCCAGCGTCACCGCCAGGTAGTAGCATCCGGCCGGTGCGCCCCCATCCCGTCCGTCGAACGGCAGGCCCGTCGAAGGACCCGGCCCCACGATCGACGTCGTCGCCGGCCGCGCCGGTGTCGCCGACCCGAAACTCAACGCGCTGTAGTTCCCCGGCCCGTCGTTGTCGTCCACGCCCAACAGTGTCCCGGTTGAGCTGTACAGCCCGACGATCGTGTTCGTCGTCTCTCCTTCCACCGCCGGTGTCGTCTCGATATCCATCCACCGCGGCAGGCACGTCGTCCCCCCTACGCAGAACCGGAACCACTTTACCCGGGGCGTCGGATTCGGCCCCATCTGCAGGGGCACCACTACCGATTGCGTCAACGACAACGTCCCCAGATCGGTCACCGGTACAGGCTGCGCCCACCCGACCGACGTGGCCCACGCGAGCGCGGCGACCGCCCCCAAGCCTCGGAATGATCCAAAGACATCCAGATCGCGACGCTGGGACATGCTGGTGCTCCTTGCGGCGAATCGCCGTACGGGAGCATATCGCCGGGGCGCCCTGGCTCTTTCACACCGCCGCCGATTTCCCGACGACCGCCAGCACCGTCAAGGCCCCGAACACCGCCGCCGCGAGCTGCGTAGGCCAATCCTTCGCGGCCATCTCGGTGGGGTCGTCAAAGTCCCCGCACTCCAGCAGCACGATGGCCCGCAGCATCGCGAACATCGCCGGCAGCATCGTCAGCCACAGCAGGTTGAACCCCTCGCCCATCCCCGGGAAAACGCGCGAGAAATCCTCGGCCCGCGCCTGCACATACCCCGCGTACGTGATCAACGTCGCCACCGCCGTCACCACCACGAACATCCGCAGCAGTTCATCGGTGTACACGCCCTGCACCGCGCGCCCCGCGGCCACGTTGTCGCCCATCGTCCGCCGCTCGCCCAGCCGCTTGCCGAACGCCAGGAACATCGCCAGGAACAGCGTCACGTTGAGCAGCCACGTGCTGGGAGAGATCGCCGCCGCGGCACACCCCGCCAGCATCCGCAGCACGAACCCGCAGGACAGACTCAGCACATCCATGATCACCAGGTGCTTGAGCCGCAGGGAGTACGCCCACACGTTCGCGACGTAAATCCCCAGCACCCCCAGCACCGACCACCGCACCGCCGCGTCCAGCAGCATCGTCGTGCCGAGCGCCGCGAGCGTGAGCACCGCCGCGAACACCCACGCGCCGGGGACGGCGATCGCCCCGCTGGCGATCGGCCGGCGCTTCTTGCGCGGGTGGGTCCGGTCGCTCTCCGCGTCCAGAATGTCGTTGACAACGTAACACGCGCTGCCCGCCAGCGAGAACGCCGCGGCGGTGATGAGCGCGGCGATTACCGTGCTCCGGCCCATCTCGGGGTGGTCGCGCATGCCGTACAGGGGGCCCAGCAGAACAAAGATGTTCTTGGCCCATTGCTTGGGGCGCGCGAGCCGGATGAAGTCAAGAGCCGCCATGCAGTGGGGGAGGATAGTGGTCTGTGCAGCGCGGGGCGCGCGAGGCACGCCCGGGGTCTTCGGTATCAGACCTTCCATCGGCCGCGCGGGCATCCCCCGTTCACAGGGCCGCGGCGTTCGTACGCGTTTCAATCTCCGCGGTTTCCGTCTACCCTCCGCCATGCTCTCCTTCGTCATCCCCGCCCGCAGCCAGCCCGGCGAAACCCGCGAGTGCCTCTCTTCGCTTCTGAGCGCCATCCGCACGCTGGGGATCGAATCGCAGTGCGAGTTCGTGCTGCTCGACGACGAATCCGAGCCCGCCCTGGGCCTGCTCAAGCTCTTCCAGGAGTTCCGCAAGCACACCCCCTGCACCGTCACCGTCGGCCGCTTCAAGCAGCGCCAGCACTACACCGGTGTCTTCGCCTACGGCATGTCCAAGGCCAAGGGCGACAACGTCTTCCTCATCTCCAACGACATGGTCCTGACGCCCCACTGGCTCCGCACCATCCTCGCCGTCGCCGCCCTCGACCCCACCTACGGCATCGTTCGCGGCACCGCCGACCTGGTCGACAGCCACCCCGAGCACTCCGTGCCCCCGCCCTACGCGCTCCGCAGTTCGGACGATGTCGACCGCTTCGCCGAGTACGTCTCCAACATCTGGGGCCTCACCCACGTCGTCGACGACCTGCTCTCCGGCGACGCCGTGCTCATCAAGCGCAGCCTCATCGACCGCATCGGCATCTTCGACCGCCGCTTCTACGGCTACTTCTCGGACATCGATTTCGGCCTGCGGGCCCAGCGCACCGGCTTCAAGCTGGTGTGCGCCAAAGGCGCCTGGATCCGCCACCACGGCGCGGGCCACATCCGCGCCGACGTGGACGCCAAGAAGATGACCCAGGACGACGCCAACACCCGCCGCATGCAGCTCGTGCAGGCCGCCTTCGTCCACTTCCGCCAGAAGTGGGACATGACCATGCCCGAGCAGTACACCCGCGACCTGTTCATCGACTTTGAAAAGATCCGCAAGACCCAGAAGGGCAAGGGCTTCGAGTTCACGCCCGCCGTCAAGGACGATCCCGCCCTCATCGAGCTGGTGTGATCTCCATCACCCCGCCTCGTCGTCCCGCATGATCACCCGCACATTCCGGCGGCCGTCCAGAATCCCGTTGGGTTCCTGCGCGCTCGAGAACCGCCGCTTGAGCCCGATCCACGCCCACACGAACACCCCCGCGATCAGCATCAGAAGCAGGATCGGGATCGCCACCAGCAGCACCAACGCGCCGACCAGCACCATCAGCCCGAACGCCAGAAGCCGCCCCAGCGCCGTGGGCTGTCGGCGGGCGAACTCCATGCCCCGGCCTGCTCGGCCCGCGTACGCGCGGAATGACTCGGCTGTGAACACGATGGATTGTATTTGCCCAAACCGCCTCAGCCGCCCGCCGCGTCACCGCTGCCGGCGGGCCTGGCCCCGCGTCCGCCCCGCCGCGGCCGCGCATCCTCATCCCCGTACGCCTCGATCACCCGCTGCACCAGCGCGTGCCGCACCACGTCCGTCTTGTCAAAGCCCACGAACCCCACGCCCTCAGTCTTCCTCAGCTTCGCCGCGGCGTCTACCAGGCCGCAATCCCGCGCATCTTCCAGGTCCGTCTGCGTCGGGTCGCCTGTCACCACCATCTTGCTCCCGTGCCCCAGGCGCGTCAGGAACATCTTCATCTGGCCCTTGGTCGCGTTCTGCGCCTCATCCAGGATCACGAACGAGTTGTTCAGCGTCCGCCCGCGCATGAAGGCCAGCGGCGACACCTCCACCACGTCGTTCTCCATGAACCGCCGGAGCACCGAGTAGTCCATCATGTCGTTGAGCGCATCAAACAGCGGCCGCAGGTACGGATTCACCTTCGCCCGCACATCCCCCGGCAGGAATCCCAGCCGCTCCCCGGCCTCCACCGCCGGGCGCGTCAGGATCAGCCGCTTCACGCGATCGGTCTTGAGCAGGTGCACCGCCGCCGCGACCGCCAGGTACGTCTTGCCCGTGCCCGCCGGCCCCAGCCCGAAGACCAGGTCGCAGTCGCGGATCGCGTCGATGTACAACTGCTGATTGCGGGTCCTGGCCCGCACCGGCCGCCCCGCCACGTGCACGTTGAGCGAGCCGTCCCACCCGTGCGAGGCGGTGCCGAGATCATCACCGCCGACCTCATCGCCCACGCGGGCCGATTCGCGCCCCAAAATGTCCAGCACCTGCTGGCGAGAGAGCGCCCTCTTCTCCGCCGCCGCGAGGTTCAGGGCCTCCAGCACGTTGCGCGCGACGATCACACCCCCGCGCTCGCCGGTGATGCTGACGCGCCCGTCGCGGCTGGTGATGTGAACCCCCAGCGCCTCGCGGATCATCTTGAGGTTGCGTTCGGCGGGCCCGAAGACCAGGTGACGCGCGGGGCTGTTGGTGATGCGGATCGTTGCTTCCAAGGCCCCAAGCGTAGGGTGAAGCCGGCGACCGCCGTCCGCACCGGCCCTCCGCCGGGTCCCCGGGGAACCCCATGCGCACCGGATCGCCAGCCGCTCGCGGTGTACCCTGCGGCATGGCGATGCGCACAGCGCGAGACAACATCCTGGCCGGCGGCTTCGTCGTCGCGGGCGTTGTGCTCGCGGTCTGGTCTTCGTTCATGCTCGGTGAGCGCACCGGCGTGGGCCGGCAGAAGGCCTTCACCGTGCGCTTCCCCCTCTCCAACGGGGCCGCGGGCCTCAAGGCCGGCTCGCCGGTGCTGCTGGGCGGCCAGCCTTTCGGGCGGGTGGTCTCCACCCAGTTCTACCCCGCCAACTCCGCGCCCACGGGCGTTGACGTGTCGGTTCGGGTGCCCGCCGGCGTGCCGCTGTTCGACAACGCCACCATCGCGCTGGACCGCCCCTTGCTCGGTTCGCTCTCCTCCATCAACATCAGCGACGCAGGTAGCGAGGCGGGCGTGAAGACCCCCATCGGCAGCGCCAAGACCGTCGAGGACGGCGACGTCCTCCCCGGCGGCCTCGCGCCCCCGGCGTTTCTCGCGCAGGCGGGCCTGGGCCAGAAGGAAATCGCCGACATCCGCAACATCATCACCACGCTCGACACCGGGCTGACGAAAGTCTCGAACCTCATCGAGCGAGTCTCCCCGCAGGCCGAGCAGGGCGTGACGGATGCCAAGCAGTTGATCAGCGACCTGCGCGAAAAGGTCAAGGCCTGGAGCGAGTCGGTCGACCGCATCGCCGCGAACGTCGACAAGGCCTCCGCCCGTCTGGACCCCATGCTCTCCGACGCACACGAGGCCATCAAGGACGCCCGCGTCGCCGTGGCCGACATCCAGAAGATCATCTCGGACAACAAGGAACGCATCGACCGCATCGCCGCGAACGTTGAGTCCGCCACCGCCAAGATCGACAAGACCACCGTGGACGAGGCCAACGCCGCCCTGCGGAGCGGGCGCGAGGCGATCCAGTCCTTCTCCGACACCATCGCCAAGGTCTCCGGCCTGATCACGGAAGAGACGCCCAACGTGCGCCGCGTGCTCGCGAACCTGCGGTTGATGTCCGACAACCTCAAGCTCACCGCGATCGAGGTGCGTTCCCAGCCCTGGCGCGCCCTGCACGCGCCCACCACCAAGGAACTGAGCACCCAATCGCTCTACGATGCCACCCGCGCCTACGCCGAGGCCGCGAGTGATGCGCCGCCAGCGACGCCCTCAACCCTCCGCCACGGCGCGGCCCGCTCCACGCTGGGCGACAACGACGACACCGTGAGCAAGGCGCTCACCGACGCGATGGTCAAGTACCAGCAGGCCGAGCAGCGACTCTTCGACGTGCTCGTGCGGGAAGAGAAGAAGTAATCCCTACGCCGCCGCGGCGAACACCGGGGCCGCCAGTTCCTGCGCGAACTGCACGCCCACCAACTGCCGCCCGTTGCCCCGCACCATCGTGCGCTTCACCTCCGCGACGATCGCGTCCTGCGATGTGAGCAGCACCCGATCCGCCCACGCGATGAACACCTCGATCCGGTCGCCCGGCCGCAGCGGACGCTGGTGCGTCAGGTCCAGCAGCGCCCCGCCCGCCGACACATCCGCCGTGAACCCGGCGATGTATCGCCCCGTGGGCTCGTGAAAAACCTTGCACGGGCGGCACACGCTGTGGCGTTCATGGCGGCGGTGCTCGGTCGCGACAGTCAGGTGGGGCATGAATAGTGGTATCGGCACGATTCAGGCCGATAGTTCCGTTCATGCAGGCCACAGTGATCATCCCCACGTTCGGGCGGCCCGAGAAGGTGTGCAACTGCGTCCGCGCTCTGGCTTCGCAGAGCATCGACCCCGGCGCGTTCGAGGTCATCGTCACGATCGACGGCCGCGATCAGGCCACCGCCCGCGCGATCGCCCACACGTGGGAAGACGCCGGCGCCGAGCCCGGCCGCCTCCGCGTGCTCGAAGGCGACCACGCCGGCGCTGGCGCCGCCCGCAACCGCGCCATCGACGCCGCGAACGGACGCGTGCTCATCTTCTTCAACGACGACGTGGTGCCGCACCGCGACTGCGTGCACGCCCACCTCCACGCCCACCGCGAGCGCCGTTCCTCGATCATCATCGGTGATTCGCCCTGGCGCGTCCCCTCGCCCGACAACCTCTTCGCCCAGTTGCTCCGCGAGACCTCCATGGTCTTCTTCTACAACCGCATGAAGGGCCAGGACCCCGGCCGCGACTGGGGCTACCGCCACGCCTGGATGCTCAACGTCTCGATGCCCGCCGAACCCGTCCGGTCCATCGGCGGCATCCGCGTCGCGATGGAGCACTACGGGCGCGAAGACGACGAACTGGCATTCCGTCTCACCCGCGCCTTCGACATGCCCGTGCTGTACAGGCCCGGCGCGGTGGCCGAGCACGACCACCCGATGACCCCCGCCGAGTACCTCCGCCGTGAGTACGAACAGGGTTACGGCTCGCCCACCTTCGCGCGATTCTCTCCTCAGTGTGCCGTAGACATGTTCCAGCGCGACATCCTCTCCACCCGCGAACGCGCCGATTGCGTGGCCTTCCTGGGCTTCCACCGCCCCGCCGCCGGCACGCTCGAGTGGTTCCTGGACCTGGGCAACCGCCCGCGCACCCGCACCGAGGACCTTGAAGGTCTGTACCAGCGGCACCTGCCCCTCAAGCGCTTTGTCTTCCGAACCGGCCTGCTCGATGCGCTGGAGAAGAAGCCGATGGACGCCGACGCGGTGCTGACGTCCCTGCGCAACTCCCGCCTCGTCGCCGCGTGAGCCCTCACGCGTTCGGCGAGAACGCCACCCAAGCCAACTGCACGAGCGCGACGAACACCGGCACCACCGCCATCGCGAGCAGGCAGTGGACCAGCGTCAGCCCCAGCGCCGGCCGCCGCCGCCCGATGTACTCCAGCCCCAGCACCACGACGACCACGCTGAAGGTCTTGAGCCCGATCGCGCCCCACAGCCCGGCCTTCCCGATCACCCAGTCCGCGAACGTGTTCAGCTCGCGCCCGCCGAACTCGTGGAACTTCTCCAGGATCGTGTGCGTGAGCATGATGTCCAGCGCCGAAAGCAGCAGGAACCAGCAGTACTGGTTCGGATAAAGCACCGGCCTGCGCGCCACGTGCTCGGCCCCCGGATTGGTCGTCGGCTCGCTCATCGGCGGTGAGTGTACGGGCATCCTCCGACGCATTCACACCATTCAGCCCGCTCCGCCCCCAAGGTGAATCCTCCCTGATGCCCGATGCCTATTGCCTGATGCCTTCCCCCTTCCCCCTTCCCCCCTCACCCCGCGCTCCGCGTCAGGTCCATCATGTACCGCTCGAAGTCGTCGTGGAAGATCTTGACGGCGTTCTTCTTCATCGCCCGCCGGAACGACGGCTCGTCCTTGATCACCTTCATCCGCGTGACCCAGCTGTGGAAGTAATCTTCCGGCAACTGCCCGTTGCGGTAACTGAACCACACGATCTCAAAGATCGACATCTGCATCAGGTTCAGGAAGTAGTGCTGAATCTCCTCGTCGGTCTTGAGATCCTCTACATCATGGACGTGGACGCGTGCCAGGGCCGGGTTCTCCACCCGCAGCCGCCGCAGGCTCATCTGCAGTTCCACGAGCTTCGTGAAGTTGGTGACGTGCGCCGCCTTGCGGTACGCCCGGAACTGGATGCCCGTGAAAATCAGGCCGCCCGCGATCGCCGATGCCGTGAGCGCCTGCAGTGCTACCTGAATCTCAACAATTGTGATCGCCATGCCCCAATCGTTGGGCGGCCGCGGCGGTCACGCGCTGGGGGCCGTGGGGACGGTGGGGGTGGCGGGGGTGGGGGTCGCCGCGGGCTTGCGTGCGTACAGGTGCACCGCCATCCCGTGGTACACGTGCGTCTCCGGTCCCACCGCGTTGGGCAGCCGCATGTCCGCCGCGACTTTGTTGGGCTTGGGGGCCGCCGCGGGCGGCGCGGGCGTCGACGCCGCGATCACTTCCGGCTCCAACGCATCATCCTCTTCCACCGGCTCACCGCCGCCCAGTTGCTCGGCCGCCCGGGTGGGGTCCAGGTTGTCCGCGTAGCGCCGCCAGCTGCGCCCGCGCTTGATCTCGCCGCGCTTGTCCTTCTTGGTCCGTTCGCGGTGTTCCTCAACAAACGGCACCGCCACCTCGCCCGCCGTCGCGTCGTGCATCAGCGGCCACGGGGTCCGCAGCACCGCGAAGCCGTCGGGCGTCAGCAGGTCGATCAGCGTGGCCAGTTGCGCCATCACGCGCCGAAACCCGATCGTCTCCCGCACCAATGGGTACGGCGGGTCCAGGAACGCCAGCGTCAGCGGCCGCGGGGCCCGCGCCAGCGCGCCGGCGCCCAGCGCATCACCCTGGAAGACCTCGCACCGGTCCCCGCACCCCAGCGTCTCCACGTTGTGCTTGAGCAGCTTCACGATCTCCCGGTCGCTCTCCACCAGCACGCACCGCGCCGCCCCGCGGCTCACCGCTTCGAGCCCGATCGCCCCCGTCCCGGCGAACCCGTCGAACACGTTTGCCCCTTCGCAGTGCCCCCGGAGCATGCCGAACAGCGACTCCTTCACCCGGTCCGGAATCGGACGAGTCACCTCGCCGTCGGCGGGTGTGTACAAGCGTCGGCTGCGATATTCGCCCGCGATAATCCGCATAGGTCAGGATAGGCGAAGTGATGCCGCCCGCAACGAGCCGCAATCGCGTGGTGCGCAGCACGCCGGGCCCGATCACTACGAACCGACTCCTACCCTCCCCCAATGCCCTACCGCGTCGTGCAATACCAGGACACCCCCAACCCCAACGCGCTCAAGTGCGTGCTGGACAAGGGCACGGGCGTCGATAAGCCCCGCGGCTACACCACCGCGCCCCAGGCCTCCGCCGATCCCCTCGGGGCCGCGCTCATGGCCGTCGCCGGCGTCAGCAACATCCTCATCCACGACGGTTGGATCAGCATCGGCAAGATCGCCAAGGCCGATTGGAAGTCCGTCAAGGCCGGGGTCGAGAAGGTGCTCGGCAATGCCCCGTGAAGCGCGGGGTCCCAGCGCAGCCGCGGCCGCCCCTCTCGCCGCGTGGTTCAAGAAGGTGGCCCGCCCTCTCCCGTGGCGCGAGGTTGATCCCGCCACCGGCCGCCGCTATCCCTACCGCAGCCTCGTCAGCGAGATCATGCTCCAGCAGACCCAGGTCTCAAGGGTCGCCGAGAAGTTCCCGCTCTTCATCGCCCGCTTCCCCACCGTGCAGGCCCTCGCCGCCGCCGACATCGGCGATGTCCTGGCCCTCTGGTCCGGCATGGGGTACTACCGCCGCGCCCACCACCTGCACGCCGCGGCCAAGCACATCGTCGCCCGCTTTGGCGGCAACATCCCCCGCGACGTCAAGAGCCTCAAGTCCCTCCCCGGCATCGGCCGTTACTGCGCCGGCGCCATCGCGTCCATCGTCTTTGGCGAGCCCGAACCAATCGTCGACGGCAACGTCACCCGCGTGCTCATGCGCCTGCACGCCAAAGACGGCCCGCAGGATTCGCCCCAGACAGCCGCGTGGGTCTGGGAACAGGCCGCCGAACTCGCCCGCGCCGCCGCGGACAACGTCGCCCTCTGCAACGAGGGCATCATGGAGCTGGGCGCCACCGTCTGCACGCCCGTGTCGCCGTCGTGCGCGATCTGCCCGCTGCGCTCCTCGTGCCGCGCCTTTGCACTGGGCCTGCAGGAGCAGATCCCGCCCCCAAAATCCAAATCCAGATCCACGCGGCTCTGGCAGGACGTGCTCTTCGCCCGCGACCGCTCCGGCCGCATCCTCGTGGAGCGCCGCCCGGATCAAGGCCTGTGGGCCGGCCTCTGGCAATGCCCGGTGATCGAATCCTTTGCGGCGAGGCGGCCCGCCCGCAACTGGTTCACCGACGGTTCGTGTGAATCCGCCTGCGGCCACGCGCCGAAGGTCGCCCTGCGGATGAAAAAGACCCTCACCCACCGCCAGGTGCAGTTCACCGTCTGGTCGCTCGGCGGCCCCGTCGACCCCGCCCGCGCCAAGCAGTTGATCAAAGCCCCCATCGGTGCCCCCAGCGCCGCCGCCACTGCTGCCGCGTCCCGCCGCTGGGTCACGCCCGCCCAGGCCGCGGGGCTCGGCATGTCCAACCCCCAGCGCGAGATCATCGCTCGCGCCCTGGGCGGGGCGGTTTCCGTACCCTAATACCCGTGCGCATCGCCGTGATCATCCCGGTGTACAACGAAGCCCGCTGGGTGCGGCTCAGCGTCGAGCGCGTCCTCGCCGCACACCCCGAACAGGGCCGCGACGTCATCCTCGTTGACGACGGCTCCACCGACGGAGCCTCGCAGGTCGTGGACGCTCTCGCCGCCCAGCACGGCGTCCACGCCGTTCATCATCCGCGCAATCTCGGCAAGGGCGCCGCCATCCGCACCGGCATCGCCGCGGCTCTCGCCCGCGGGGCCGACGCCGCCATCATCCATGACGCCGACCTCGAGTACGACCCGATGGACCACCACGACGTGCTCGCCCCCATCCGCGACGGTCGCGCCGACGCTGTCGTCGGCTCGCGCTTCATCGGCCTCACGCACCGCGTGCTGTACTACTGGCACAGCGTGGCCAACCGCTTCATCACCGAGGTCTGCAACATGACCACCAACCTCAACCTCACCGATGTTGAGTGCTGCTCCAAGGCCTTCACCCGCCCCGTGCTGGAGAGAATCGCCATCGAGGAGGACCGCTTCGGCGTCGAGATCGAGCTGGTCGCCAAGGTCGCCGCGATGCGCCTGCCCGACGGCAACTCCCTCCGCCGCGCCCGCGTCTACGAGGTCGCCGTGAGCTACGCCGGCCGCACCTACGAGGAAGGCAAGAAGATCACCTGGCGCGACGGCGCCGCCGCGCTCTGGTGCATCTTCAAGTACGCCTTCAGGGGCCACCCCGCCCCGCAAGGCCGCACGCCATGATGCACGTCGCCCTGCGCATGCTCTTCGGCGACCGCACCAAGTACGTCACCCTCGTGCTCGGGCTGGCCTTCGCCGCGCTGCTCATGAACCAGCAGGGCGCGATCTTCCTGGGACTGCTCTTCCAGTCCACCGGCCCGCTGCAGAACATCAGCCAGCCGGATTTGTGGGTCACCGACCCCGGCACGCAGTGGGTCGCCGAGTACCGGTCGCTCTCGGACGAGAAACTGTCCCGCGTGCGCAGCGTGCCCGGCGTGGCCTGGGCCGAGCCCTTCTTCAACGCCTGGGCCGTCGCCGAGCTCAAGGACAACACCTTCAAGCGCTGCCAGATCCTGGGCATCCCCCGCAACACGCTGGTGGGCCGCCCGCCCGAGATGGTGGAAGGCCGCCTCGAAGACCTCTGGATGCCCGACGCGATCATCGTCGAGGAGCTCTCCGCCAGGCTGATGGACGCGCACGTGGGCGACATCCTCAAGATCAACGACAAGCGCGCGGTGGTGGTGGGGCTCTGCCGCGCCAAGCGCGGCTTTGAGTCCAACACCATCCTGTACACCACCTTCGATAACGCCGTCCGCTTCACCCCCACCGGTCGCGAGCGCATCTCCTTCATCCTCGTCAAGATGCGCGACGGGGCCGACCTGGAGGCCACCCGCGCCGGCATCAACGCCCTGGGCGACGTCATCGCCCTCACCGCCGACGAGTTCCGCCAGCGCAGCATCCGCTTCATCGTCGTGGCCACCGGCATCGGCATCAACTTCGGCATCACCATCGCCCTGGGCTTCGTCGTCGGCCTGCTCCTGAGCGCCTCGATCTTCTACCAGTTCACCATCGAGAACATCCGCCACTTCGCCGTGCTCAAGGCGCTGGGCGCCAAGAACTGGGCCCTGGTGGGAATGGTCCTGCTCCAGGCCCTCGTCGTCGGCTGCATCGGCTACGGCATCGGCGCCGGAGCCGCCGGCGCGTTCACCATCCTCACCCGCAAGGTCCAGAGCGAACTCTCCGCCTACTTCCCCTGGCAACTGCTCGTGGGCTCCTTTTTCGCCACCCTCCTCACCATCGGCCTGGGCAGCGTTCTGAGCATCCGCAAGGTGATCAAGGTATCGCCGGGCATGGTCTTCGGAGGCACGTGAAAGGCCGTCGGCACGCCCGAGCAGCGACAGCGCACCAGGTCACACGAAGGCCCCCGTAACCAAGCCCTGTACTCGGGGTGATCTCCGAGCGCCTCGCACGGCAACCGCAACGCGCCGACGCTCGAAGCGTGCATAAACGCCCATTCGTGCCGCGGACCATCGCGTCCGCGAAGAAGACCTTCCTTCATGCCCGTGGGCAGATGAAAATGCCTCACGGCATCAGCCGACAAAGTGACTCCGTAGTGCCGCGACGGTGAACGAGAGCAAGCGTTTCGCGGTCAGCTCGAGCTCCTTGCCGGTGACGTTCTTGTTCGCCAGCAGCCCGTTGTTGCAGGTTTGAACCGCCTGCTCCAAGTCCCGCGGGCTGTCGATGAGCGCCTGAAGCCCCTGCCCCACCCGGGCCGCGAGCTCTTCCCGCTTCGTCGGGAACATCCTTTGCAGCGCCTTGATCCACTCAACCCCCCAGTGTTCGTACTCGCCATTGCTGAGCCACGCGAGGGCGAGGACACGACCGAGGTCCTTGTTGCTCCGCTTCGTACTGGTGCCTTCGATGAGCTGGGGACCGATCTCGGGATGCTCCAGCAGATTGGCCAGGGCCATCATCTCGGGTCTCGCGATCCGCACGCCAAACTCCGTCTGCGCGGCCTCGAACGTCGCGATGCTCGTGAACCGAAAGCTCGGCAGGCCGTAGTGTTCCTCCGTCCCGAGCGTGAACCGCATGAACCGACGCTCGGTCTGCGATTCGGATTCGGGTTCGGTGAGAAGCTCAAGGAACCAGTCGTCGTTGTTCGGGGGAAACAGCCGCAACGCGGGCAGGCCGTCGTCGGGCGTGTCCACATTCCCGGGATGGCCGAACTTTCCGTCTCGCTTGGGCCTCCAACCGTCCTTGAGCAGCCTTTCCGCTACCGCCTGGCTTGTTCCCTTCGCCTGGCTGCGCGGCGTGAGCACCGTGTCGACATCTTTCGTGCGAACGCTGAACGAAGGGTACTTTCTCGCGTACCAGTACGCCGCGGCGAGACTGCCGATGATGATGACTTGCGGATGCAGGTCGCTCGGAATCGCGAGCGCGACCGCCTTGAGGACCGCTTCGGGCGAGATGTCTTTAAGGTTGTTTGCCACTGACGATCAATCCCCCCCGCAAAGCGTTCATGAACTCAGTTGCCTGGGCTTCCAGGTGCGCCTCGTGAAGGTCGAACAGGCACTCGATCGGGTCTACCCACAACAGCCCCTGCTCTCTCGGCGCCAACAGGGGATCCGCGTGCCGTATGAAATGCACCACGACGTTCGCCGGCTTCCTGCGGTCGTACTCAGGCTCCAGAGCAGGGTCCAGTTGGTTGATGAACCTCGCGTCGGCCGCTTCACTCAGGTCATGGACCGAGAGATCCAATCGCGGCGACCCGATCAGGTCCAGCGTTGGCAGGTAGTGCCGCGCGGCGAACGCTCCTCCGACGCCAAGACCCTGGACCCCGAGTTTCTCAAGGCGACTCAGATGCATTTCGGGAGAACGGGGTTGCCCCGAGCGGTCCGCATACCGCACCGTTGAACGCGCCTTCTCGGCGCGGCCCAGCAGCGACGTCAGGTCCTGGTCCGGAAGGAAACGCAAGCACACATGGCGATCCGACGTCCGCTCAACAAGGCTCCCAAGCCCGTCAAGCGCCTTGGCAACCGTGGGGTACGAGCATCCGGCAGTCTGAGAGAGCCATGAGACTGTGACCGGCTTCCGCAGCACCAACGACTGATACAGCAGGAGCTTCTGGAGCACGAAGGCGAAGTCTGGCCGCCCCCGATGCCGGGCCATCGCCGCCCGTTCGCCTCGAACAACCTCGGCCAACCACGTCCGCCACTCGGCAGAGGGATCCTGCGGGAAACACTCGAACGACTCTCCTTCGGTGACCACGCAGATCGTGATCCGTGCGAGCATGTCGCTCCGGATGACGGAGTGAATGCTCCGCCAGTCCTCGCGGAGACGGTGGAGAGTAACAGTCGGATCGACGAGGACCAGGAATCCGTGGGCTTCGGGGTACTGACCCAGCGCAAAGGCCAGGTCCAGCAGCGCCGCCCACACGGTTCGTATGGCATCAACGGAGAACTTCACCTCCGCAACAGCGTGGCCGCTGGGGTGGATGGCGTCGAGAATCCGAGGTTGAGGGCGAAACGTCGTCATCAAGCTGCAGCTTTAAGTCAAAACCAGAAGTTAAATAATAAACCTGCAGGTGTACGAAAGCAAGTAGATGTCAATCTTATCTACCCTTACGAATCACGATATAGTGCGGATTTTGTTTGGTAAATCCAAGACTGTCGATCTCCCACAAAGTAGAGCGTCGCGGTGAGGTATACCCAATTCAATCCAACCAAGCTCGCGGTTGAACCGGAACTCCACGCGATGTGCCGCGGCGTCTACCCCTTCGCCGTCGTCGCGAACAGTCCGCGGCCGCAAGACACCACTCATTACGCATCGGATTCCAAGGAACGCGAAACCCTGCCGCACAACGCCCCACGTCAAGATTACCGCGGCGGTCGACCGGGGACGCGACGTGAATGGTCGCCGTGACATCTTCCCTACGCACCGACGCGTGTGAACTCCTTTCCCGCGTGCCCGCGCCCGCTACCCCAGCCTCGGCCGATCCGGGTCCCCCACGATCCGCGGCTCCAGCGTCCTCTGACTCCTGCGGATTACCCAGAGGTCCTTGCGCAGCGCATTGATGGTGTAGATGTACCAACCCATCGCGATGAGCGGAAGAATCATGATGCAGGCATATGGAAAAACCGGATTCGGCCCGGAAAACCGGCGGATTCTGACCACCGTGTACACCAGCGGCCGCGGCTGAAGCACGAAGAACAGGAACACACACAGCGCCGGCATCGCCCACCGCAGGCGCCCCGCGTGCGCAAGCAACTCAAGGTTCGGGATGCGCGGCACCAACGATCGCGTGTACAGGATGGAGCACACAAGGCTCGCGGCCGCCGCGCCGAAACTCATGAGGAACACAGGTGGGTAGTACCACCGAAAGGCCCTCCCCAGGGCCGTGAACCCGATGACGATCAGGAACATCCAGGCCACCGCCGATGCGCACGCCGACCAGCGCATCACGCGCCGCGGCACCTCGCCGCCGACGCTCAGTTCCACAGGATCAGGCCTGCCGTACAGCCACAAGCCCGCCAGCAGGCAGATGAACGCCGGATGCAGGACGACCAGGTACGTCAGACCATTCTCCAGAACGCCGAAAGACTGCGAGTACTCCTCCAGCAGCGGCGAGATCACCAGCCCGAACACGATGATGATCGACGGCAGAACCATGAGCGCGACGCACGAGCACGCGATGAGCGCGGCCCCGCGGCCCAGCGCCGCCACATAGCTCGGCTCGCTGCACTCGAAGTAGTTCCCCATGAACGTCCGCACGGTCGAAAGGCTGCACTCCGGGCACGCCCCGCTGTACGGCGCGCCCCGCAGCGAGTACCCGCAGCGGATGCACGCCACGTCGTCCAGCACGCCGCCCGCTTCGTCCAGCCGCGGCCGTGCGTGGTTGTACTTCCCCGTCGTCCTGATCCGTGCCGTTTGCGCCTGTACCAAGCTTGCCCCTCCGTACGCACGCCCCGCACCTACCCCGCGAACGGCACGCGTGTGTCAGTGTAGATCGCGTCCAACCGCTTCCTCTGCTCCTGCGCTATCAACCCAAGGTCTTTCCTCAGCGTGTTGAAGATCGTGATGTACATGCACAGCGCCACGATCGGCCCCGCCAGCAGCACGCACGCCAGCAGCACCGTCAGGCACGGCCCCAGCCACATGAACCGCTGCGCTCTTTCATCAAGCTTGATGTCCGGAACCCGCCCCGCGACCCACCGCGTGTACACCATCGACGCGTAGAAGCAGATCATCATCGCCGCGTACGACGCGATCCTCACCGCGTAGTCCAACCACTCCACCGGCCCCATCGCCGGCAACGACTCCAGGCCCATCGAGGCGGCCACCAGCAGCGCCTGCACCGCCAGCGACCATCGCAGCATCCGCCGCGCCGTCTCCCCGCCGTTCTCCATCAGCCTCCCCGGTTCCGCGCGGCTGTACAGCACATACCCCGCGACGTGCAGCAGCAGCCCGATCATCAGCGCGCCGGTGAACACCCCGTGAATCACGATCAGCGGCATCGGGCTCACGCCCAGCGCGACGAGCAACATCTGCAGCGGCACCGTCTGCACCACGTACGCCAGCATGATGCACCCCGCCGCCATGATCAGCACCACCCCGCGCCGCAGGCCCGCCACGTACGAAGCGTCCGCGTCCCTGAGAAACATGCTCCGCTTGGATTCCTCGATCGCCAGCCCGCACTCCGGGCACACCCCGGAAAAGGCCACGCCCTTGAGGCAATACCCGCACCCGCGGCACGCTTTTTCGTCCACGATGGCCCCGCCCGCGTCAAGCCGTGGCCCGCCGCGCCCCGCGTCATCGCCGGTCTTCCCGACTTCTGACATGCCTCACTATACCGCCCCCGACTCACCCCGCGAACGGCCTGCTTGTGTCGTCGTAGATCTGCGCCCCCAGCGTCCCCTGATCCTCCCGCAGCGACTTGAGGTCCTTCCTCAGCGTGTTGAAGATCGCGATGTACATCGCCACCGCCACGATCGGCCCCACCAGCAGGATGCACGCGAGAGACAGCGTCAGGCACGGCCCCAGCCACAGGAACTGCTTCGCCCGCGATGCCAGCGCCTCGTTCGGAAGCCGCCGCGCGATCCACTGCGTGTACACCATCGACGCATGGAAGTTGATCACCATTGCCGTGAGCGATGCGATATCCACCGCGCCGTGCATCCATGGGATCGCCGCGATACTCGGCGTATACCGCATCACCTCCGACCCGATGTACAGAGCAACCTGCATCGCCAACGATTGCCGCAGCCGACGCCGCGGCTTCTCTCCCTTGTTCGCCGTCATCTGGCCCGGATCCGGGCGGCTGTAGAACACGTACCCGACCAGGTGCAGCACCACGCCGACGATCGACATCGCGGTGGAGATTCCGTCCGTCATGCTCCCCCCCGTGTTGCCGGAGGGGGTCCCGCTCGTCCCCGTCAACAGACCCGCGACTATCAGCCCAACCATCTGCACCAGCATGACCCCCGCCGCCGCGATGATCAGCACCACCCCCCGGTGCAGGCCCACCACATACTGCGGATCGCTGTACTCAAGCAAGTCCCCCATGAACGACCGCTTCACCGGCGTGCCGCACTCCGGGCACGGGCCCAGGAACGGCACCCCACGGAGCATGTACCCGCACTGGATGCACGTCTGATCCTCCTCCAGATTCCCCTTCGCGTCCAGCCGCGGATCAATCCGGATCAACCCGGCGTTGATCACACGCAAGTTCGCGGGCAGCCTCTTTTCGTCCATGGGCGGTAGGGTACCACCAGCGCAAGCGTCACCGCTTGTCGCTTCCCGGCCGCGCTGTCGGTTTCCTCCTTGAACTCCGCTTCTCGGCGAACCGGCCCCGCCGATGTCACCGCGGCTCGTCCGGCTCCACATCCGCCCGCGCCTGCTGCTGCGCCGACGCCGAGATATCAAACTGCATCCGCTCCTGGTTCACGTAGATCAGCGGATACCCCGCGTCGATCCGCTTGGTGTCCTGCACCAACTGCCGGATGTGCTCGAGCTTCTGCGCCGTGGTCACCTCGCCCAGCCTCGGCTTGCTCGGCCGACCGCCCCACACCACCCGCGTGTCCTTGTCCGTCACCAGCATCAGCCCGCCGCCGTCGGCGTACTTGGACGCGTCGATCGCCCGCACCTGCGACGACCACGCCTCCCCGGACACCTTCGCCAGCAGTTCAAGGCTCGCCGCCATGTCCTCGCCCGCCCACGCCTGCGAATAGTCGCGGTCGCCCGCGACGTCCCGCGGCGGGCCCACCGCCGGTTCCAGGATCGTCCACGTTGATTCAACCCCCGGGGGCATCGGCTTGCCATCCCAAGAGATCAGGTACCGCCCGCCCTTGAACACCACGTTCGCCGCCGGGATCCGCCACGACCCATCCACCACGATCTCGTTGTTCGCCCGGCGCGACACCCGCGGCGTCTGGCTGTACCAGCCGCACTGCTCCATCGCCAACGCGATCCGCCGCAACTGCTCCGCCGAGAGGCAGTCCGCCGAACTGCCCGCCGCGTCAGTCGCGAGCACAGTCAGTTGTTCCTGGATCGGCAGCGGCAGCCACGTCCCCTCGCCCGGCCGCGCCACCGGCCACGCGATCGTGATAGTGGGGGGGCCGCGATCAATCACCGCCGCGGCACGCGTCTCCAGAGGACGCACGCCCAGCGCGAGCGCAGCGACAATGCCCCCGGTGAACACCACAATGGTCGCCGCCGAGAGGTATGTCCGGGCGAGCGGCCAGAACTGAGATGACGATGCTTGGCGAGCCATTGGCGTCCTTGCCGTTGGTGGGCGCAGAAGGGGAAAGGACCAAGTATATTCATCGCCCGATCGTGCGGCTTGCGTGAAAAAAGGCCGTCGGGCCCCGTTCTGGCGGTGCTGTTCAGCACCCTCCGGCCTCCCATCGCCGGAAGAACTCGGCCACGTCCTCCCCGTCGCACCCGCCGTTGCCGTCCACGTCCGCCACCGGGTCGGCACGTTCCCACATCGCCACGAACCGCTCGATATCCCGCCCGTCCACGCCGCCGTCCAGGTTGAAGTCCGCGGCGCACGGCCGGTCGATCAGGATCGACGCATCAGCAAAGTCCGAACCGCAGTCGCTGGTAACGACCACGCGATAGGCCCCTTCGTCCTCAAGCCCGATGCTCGACACCACAAGCGTGGGCGTCCCCTGCCCTTGCACCCGCCCATCGTCCGCGATGACCACGCCGTTATGGAGCCAGGTCACGGTGGCACTCGCGGCGTGCTCCGCTGTCGCCGTGAACGCAATCGCTCCGCCCGGCGAAACCCGAGCATCCGTCAGCGGCGTGCTGATCCGCGGCGGCGGTCCCGCGCGGTTCAGGGCCACCAGATCGCCGTACGGCATGCCCAAGCCGTCGGAACTGCCGTACTCCGCCGCGTGGTCTCCGCCGTACATCAACGGACGACCCGATACCGGGTCATACACAAGGGCCGCGCCGAATCTGATCCCGAAGCCGCTGTCGGCGAGGCGTCGCCACGACACGCCGTCCCATTGCCACGTATCGCTCATCGGCACCGGCGCAGGATTCGAATCGATGGAACGGCAGCCGCCAGCAAGGACACAGACGCCCCGGCTCGGGTCGTACGCCATCGCCGAGTAGACGCGAGGGGCCGGGCCCGACGTCGCCACCCGTCGCCAGGATCCGGCGCTGTATTCCCATGTGTCGCCGAGCGAGCCGGTGGCCGTGGTGCCGCCGAACAATACCGCCACGCCGCGCCGCGTGTCGTACGTTATGGATGCATACGCCCGGGCTTCGGGGCCCCCCGCAGCGACCCGCGTCCAGGCCGCGCCGTTCCATTCCCAGGTGTCGTTCATCGGCGCGTTGTTGGAATCTCGCCCGCCGAAGACCACGGTCTTGCCCCGTGCCGCGTCGTACACCATTGCGTGCCCGCGTCGTGAAATCATGCCCGGAGCCCCGTTCGGTCGTCGAGTCCACACCCCCTCGCGGAACACCCACGTCTCCCCAACGGAGAGCGGGCCCGTGGTGTTCCGTCCGCCGTACAGCAGCACCTCATCGCGCGCCGCGTCGTACACCATGCCGTGCAGATAGCGCGGCGACGGGCCGCCGTTCCCCACCACCGTCCACGCCGCCCCGTTCCACGCCCAGGTGTTGGTGGGGGCATCCGTCGTGTTGCCGCGCCCGCCGAACATGATCAACCGTCCGTTGAGCGTGTCCGCCACCACGGAGCTCCAAAGCCGGCGCGCAGGGGTGTTCGGGCTCGTGCCCGCCGCCGTCCAGGCCGCGCCGTCCCAACTCCAGGCGTGCGGCCCCGCCTCCGGATCGGCGTCGGATTGAATGAACGTCACCGCGCGCCGTCCCGGGTCGTAGTACCCGATCTCCATGCGTCGCGTCCGCAGGGGCCACGGCTCCGCGGCGGGGATTCGCGTCCACGTGAATGTGCCCAGGGCGAGTTCGTACAACTGCGCTTCGGTGCTCGTGGAGTTCCACACGAGCACGACGATCGTGCGGCGGGCCTCGTCGAACACAGGGGGCGAGGCCATGCGGTCCGGAGCCGGGCGGCCCGGGTACGGGATCGGCGCGTACCGCCATTTGATCCCCACTCCCATGCTGGCGCTCGGATTGGCGTAAAAGGTGCCCAGAAATGTCTCGTCAAACCGGCCCCGGCCCCAGGCCACCGTCGTCTGCGGCCCCATGTCCGACGATTCGATCCAATACGCGTTGCTCAGCGGGACCACCTCGGGGCTGTTCGCCGACCGCGGGATGGGGGCCACCGTGCCGTTGGGCAGCAGCATGAACACCTGCGTCGAGTTCGTGCACTGGTCCGACGGGTAGTACAGCATCTGGCCGATGGCGTGCGAGTACATCAGCACGTGCTGCGTGCACCGGGACCCATCCTGCACCGCCGACGGCGCTGCCACCGGTGCCCAGCCCGCGGCGGGATCAAACTCCCACAGCCCGTTGCGGGGCTGGTTCGCCGGCAGGGTCGTGGGCGCGATGCCGCCATCGAGCCACATCCGACCGCGCATCGGGTGAAACCGCATCGACGGTGTTCTGAGCGGCGGCGGTGACGGCGCCCCGGAATCGCGCACCGCCCACCGGGCCCCATCCCATTCCCAGGTTTCATTCATCGGCAGCGTGCCGGTCCCCCCGCCGTACAGCAGCAGCACCCCGCGCGTCGGATCGAACCCGAAACCCGCGTTCACAATATTCGGGTACGGCGTTTCGAACACCCGCTCCCAACTCGCGCACTGCCGCCCGCTCGCCGCACTCGGAAGCAGCAAGAACGCCGCCGCGATGATCCGCTGATGGCGCATATCGACTCCCTTGCAGGTGACAACACACCCGCACCACCCCTTGCACCACAGATGTTATCCCCGTGCCCTACAGCGCCATCATCACCAACCGCTCGCACAGCGTCCCAAAATCCACCCCCACGTGCGCCGCCGCCTTGGGCACCAGGGAGTGGCTTGTGAACCCCGGCATGGTGTTCACCTCCAGCAGGTACGCCACCCCATCGGCCCCCAGAATGAAGTCCACCCGCGCCAGGTGCCGCGCCCCGATCGCCTCGAACACCGCCACCGCCTGACGCTGGATCGTCGCCGTCGTGTTCCCGGGCAGCGTCGGCGCCACGTCGTACTTCGTGTCGTTGCGGAAGTACTTGGCCTGGTAGTCGTACACGCCCTCGGCCGGCCGGATCTCGATCGGGTCCAGCGCCTTGCCCCCCAGCACCGGCACCGTCAGTTCCCGCCCGCCCAGAATCGCGCGCTCCAGCATGTACACCCGCGCCGGATGCTCCTTGATATCCGCCAGCACCGCCCGGTGCGCCTCCGCCAACTTCCCGGCGTCGCGGCACACGTGCAGCCCCACGCTGCTCCCCTCGTGCACCGGCTTGAACACCGCCGGCGCCGGTATCGGCAGGCCCGGGTCCACCGGGTTCACGATCACCGCTTCCGCCGTCGGCACCCCCAACCCCGCCGCCACCAGCTTGATCGCCATCTTGTCCATCGCCAGCCGGGCCGCCCGCGGCCCGCACCCGACGAACGGCCGCCCATCGGCCACCATCAGGTCCTGCAGCGGCCCCCCCTCGCCCCACCCCCCGTGCAGCACCGGAAAGATCACCTTCCCCGGCATCGCCGCCAACTCCGGACCAGTCACCCGGTCGATCACCTTGTAGTGCACGGTCCGCCCGCGCTCAAACAGGGCGTCGGCCACCGCCTTGGAACTCATCAGACTGACTTCGCGCTCGGAATCAGGGCCGCCGCCGAGCACAAGTATGGGAGGAAGCGTGGACATGGGTGTGTTCAGCAATTCAGGGTGATCTTGCGACAACTCAGTATTCGTCGCTTGGTCTTCGAACCATGCTCACCATCAGTGGTCATCTTCGGCAATTCAAGACTGTTTGTCGGCTCCCATCAGAGTTCTGTTCGTCGGCCAACTTGCGCCAACTTGCGCCAACTCGCGCCAA
The DNA here is from genome assembly GCA_044222845.1 of Phycisphaerales bacterium. Classification (GTDB taxonomy): domain Bacteria; phylum Planctomycetota; class Phycisphaerae; order Phycisphaerales; family UBA1924; genus UBA2402. The sequence goes on along the minus strand of JBGAMO010000004.1, from coordinate 40,394 downwards.
CTTGCGACAGCCTGTTTGGTATGTGACCGGGGCGTCAGCGATCTTCCTTTGGTAGCCACATGGCCGTATTGGTCTTACCGCGCACCGTAATGAACCCTTCGTCCCGAAGCTCGGCCACCAGACGTTGAACCGAACGTCGGCCAACGTGCGGAAGCACTTGCTGCAACTCCCGCAGTGGACTGCCATACTCCGCATTGTCGCGGATGTGTTTGAGCAGGAGTTGTTTCTGCGTTTCATGATCCAGTCCGCGTTCACGCGTGTACGCACCGGGATTGCCCAGCGCCCGGTAAAGGTCCTTGGCCAAAATGTACCGTGTGCCCTTGCCGCGGCCAATCGCTTCTATCGCGCCGCATCGCGAGAGCCTAGGCAGGCTTTGCTGTAGCTCCGGGGGTAACTGTTGATTCCGACGGAGCAAATCGAGCGCCATGTAGTCATTGGCCGAGAGCGCCTCGCCGCGCATTTCCTGCAAACGACGAAGGAAATGAACGAAGACCGGATCGGTCACTTCTCCGCGCAGCGAAATTGAAACCTGTTGGGCGTCGGTGTTCGCGAAGTCCGGGACCGCCTTGCCCTCGCGGATCGTCTCCGAAAAAACTCGGTCGGCGCCTTGCCCCGAGCGCTCGACCAATCCGCATCGCGCCAGTGTTTCGGCGATACGCCGATTTCTGGGAGACTGCCGGAACACGATGTTCTCCGGTGTAATCCCCTTGGGCAACCCTCCCGGGCTCACGATGTCCAGCCGTTGGGGATACTGACGTACGAACACCGACCCGGGTGACTGGTAATCACGGTGGCACATGGCGTTCAGAAGGCACTCTCGCACCACCACTTCATTGAAGGTGCGGATGTCACTCATGTACAACCCGTCCCGTACCTGCTGTATGTCGTTCCGAAGGTTGATCAGGTTCCAGATCGTGTCCGCAAAGTTCAGAAATCCATCGCGGAACTCCTGCCGTTGCTGGTACGAAATCGAACTTTCATTCGACCGATACTCGTACACGAACTCGACCTGTGGCAGCAGCCTGCCCAGCGACTCGCCTTTGCCCATGACGACCAACGCCGCAAAGTTGGGCACGCCATCCGCCAGAAGTTCCGCGTCACGAAGAAGTTGCCGAACCGGCGCGGTCGCGATCGTCGAATTGTCCGTCTTTCGGTGCCACGCGGCCCGAAATGCCGCGATCGCCGACGGCGAAAGGTCTTGGTCCGTTGCGCCACGACACGGCAATGCCGAGAAATCGGTGCACGCCTCCATCAATGCTTCGTGTAACGCATCCTCGGTCATGGCCGTCAGCTCTTCGCCCCGACGTGTCCAGTACACCCCCTTGATCCTGATCGGCCGCCCGATCGGTCTTGGCGGAAACTTGAAAATGACCACCCGGCCATCTGCGTGATCCATCTCGCACGCCTCGACCCGCAACTGCAGCTCCCGAGTGAGGTTGGCCCGCGTCTTGACGAGATCCTGGAACGCCGCTGATCCAAGCACTTTGCGGGGTCGGCGATCTCCAACACCAAGAACGAGCGTGCCTCCCCCCTCGTTCGCCAAGGCCGCGCCGTAACAAAGCAGCCGGTCGAAGCTGAAATCACGCTTGGCTTCCTTGAACTCCAGATGTTCGCTTTCTGGCAAGTGAAGCAACTGTTGCAGTTGATCGAAAGTCAGTTCCATCCCGCGCCCGTGTTACCTCATCCCCCGCCGCCACACCACCACCTCCCGCTCCAACCTCATCCCGAACCGCTCCATCACCCGCTTCTCCACCGCCTCCATCAACTCGATCACATCCCGCGCCTTGCCCCCCTCATCCGCCGTCAGGAAGTTGCCGTGAACCTCGCTCACCTCGGCGGTGCGGATCCGCATCCCCTTGCACCCGGCCTTGTCGATCACCATCCCCGCCGACACCCGCTGCCCCGCCGCGCCGATCCCCGCCACATCCGTGCCCAGCGTGGGGTTCTTGAAGCAGCACCCCGCCGAGTTGTCCCCCATCGGCTGGCTCTTCTTCTTGTACGCCATCACTTCCTTGAGCCGCTCCCGCAGCGCCGCCGGGTCCCCCAGCGTCAGCCGCAGCTCCGCCCCGGTGATGATCAGACCACCCAGCCCGCTGTGCCGGTATGAATACGGAATCTCCGCCCGCGAGAGCGCGATCTCCCGCCCCTCCCGCGACACCGCGAAGACCCGGTGCACCACATCCGCGATCTGCCCGAACGCTCCCCCGGCGTTCATCACCAGCGCCCCGCCCACCGTCGCCGGGATCCCCGCCAGCACCTCCAGCCCGCCCAACCCATCCCGCACCGTCTGTGTGATCAGTTTCGGCAGGTTCACGCCCGCCCCCACCGTCAGCAGCCCCGTCGAAATGTCCCACCGGCACTCGTTGAGCCCCGCCAGCGATACCACTAGCCGGTCCACGCCGTCATCATCCACCAGCAGGTTCGCCCCGTCGCCCAGGATCAGCAGGTCCGGATCATCCCGCAGGCACACCAGCAGTTGCCCGCTGTCGCTCACGCGCGCAAACCGATCCGCGCCGCCCCCGACCTTGAACCAGGTGGGGATCGCGGCGTGGCGTTCATACTGCATGGCCGGTGCGTTGAGCAAGGGTGCGATCACGGCGGGAGTATCGGCGATGGGTGGTGCAACGCGGTAAAAAGTCCGTTTCCCGCCGCCATTGTAGATTTTGCCGTTCCAGGGGGCCGCGCCCTGGAAGCGCCACTGCCACTGCCACGAAGTCACCGTCCCGGCGGACTCTACCGAATTGTCCTGCGTGCCCAACGGGCAGATCGAAGCCGACCGCGGCTGCGACGCCACGCCGATCGTGCCAACCCACAGCGTTCCCGCGGCCCCGGCCTGCGTCCCCGTAACGCCGCCTCCGCCGCGCCGCGATCCCCCGCGATCGCGCCAAACGTGGTTCGATAACGAACCGCGGCGACCTATTCCCTGCATTCACCAACCAGCGCGGGGCCCCGCCGAGTTCACTTGCCCGCCGGCGCGCCCAGCCCCGGTTGTCCTGGCTGTTTCGGCTGTCCCGGCAGTTCCAACGGCGGCTCCGGCAGCCTCACCACCGCGCCCACCGGCGGCGTCCGCAGTTCCTCCGCATGGCCGAAGGCCATAAACCTCCCCGTGCACGTCTTTGCATCTACCCGCGTGATGAAGATGGTCCCCCGACCCAGCAAAGACCCCCAATGAAACGTCATCCCCTTGGCGACCCCAATCTCCTGCCCGCCGCTGAACTCAATCTCAGCGCCCAGGCATTCGACCGCTCCCGTCACCGTGTGGACCGGCTCCGCCGTGACCTTGGTCACACTGAGCGCCAGCGGCTTGGTGAGCAGCAACTTCGAAAACTCGGGCGGCAGTTCCGGCACGCCCTCCGGCTCGGGCTCAAGTCGTGGAACATAATCACCATCACTTTCGATCCGCCGCGGAATGTTCCTCATACGCTCGCGTGAATAGCCTCCCTCGTTGTAGTTGTTGACGAGTTTCATCATCTGCGACCCCGGCACCAAATACCGCCGCGGCCCCCACCGGACGAAGTACAGCGTCTCGCTCATGAACCGGTAACGGCTCGCGGCGGGTCGGATCGCGAGTTTCACCTTGATGCCGCCCGGGAACGACTCGACCACATCGCCGTGGTTGGCGTCGTACAGGCCCGTGCATCCTCTCCATATGTACGTCAACCCGGCCTTGGGAGCCAAATCAATAATCACGTTCATGCCCATCCCGTCGCCCGTGTAATACCTGCCCGCCCACTCCTTGAACCACTCCGGGGCGTCCTTGGCCTGCGCCGCCACCTCCGCCTCGATGCGTGCCAAGCGGGCCTCCAGCGCGGGCTGCTCCGCCTCGATGAGTCTGCCGAGATCTTCCTCTTTCATCGCTTGGTCCGGAACCTCCGGCACCTTCGCCGGCTGCCCGGCCGCCGGCGCTGTCGGCGCGGGCGCGGTGGGCGCAGGCGCCGCGGGCGCTGGTGCCGTGGGCGCGGGCGACTGCCCCGCCGCGACCAACGTGAGCGCACCACCCACAACGGCAATCCAACGCTGGCTCTTGAACATGCAAAGGCTCCTCGATGTCCCGTGAATCATACCGGTTCGTCGCGTTAGGGATTCACGCCACCAGCCATAACCTCTTTCATGCTCGCCGCGCTCCACCTTCTGCCGCTGGTGCTTCTCCTCGCCGCCTGCACCCAACCCCCGACAAACCCAGCACCCCCCGCCGCGCCGCCGACAGACCTGCGCATCATGACCTTCAACATCCGCTACGGCACCGCCGACGATGGCGACCACGCCTGGCCCAAGCGCAAGGACCTGGTCTTCCGCCTCGTGAACGAGCACCCCTACGACATCGTCGGCCTCCAGGAAGCCCTGAGGTTCCAGATTGATGAGATCGTCGAATCCTCCAAGGGCCGACTCGCCGTCTTCGGCGTCGGCCGCGACGACGGCAAGGACGCCGGCGAGTTTTCCCCCATCCTCTATCACACCGGCCGCCTCACCCTCGACCCCGATCCCGCCACCCGCGGCACCCGCTGGCTCTCCGACACGCCCGACACCCCCGGCTCCAAGTCCTGGGGAAACGACATCCCCCGCATCTTCACCTTCGCCAAGTTCACCATCGCCCAGGGCGGCTCCGTCTGGGTCTACAACACCCACCTCGACCACCGCAGCGAGCCCGCCCGCCGCCGGTCCGCACAAGCCATCGCCCGCCACATCGCCGAGCACGCCGGTGCAGCCCCCGTCATCCTGACCGGCGACTTCAACTGCGGCGAATCCAGCAACGCCATCCGCTACCTCAAGGGCGAGGCCGCCCGCGCCGCCGACGACCCAACCCCCCCCCCCGCCCCCACCCCGGTCGAATCGCCCAAACTCGTCGACACCTTCCGTTCCACGTTCCCCGATGAAAAGAACGTCGGCACCTTCCAGGGCTTCGGCAAGTCCGTCGGCCCCGACAAGATCGACTACATCTTCGTCCGCCGCGGCACCCAAATCCTCGATGCCGCGATCGACCGTCGCACCTTTGAGGGCAGGTTCCCCAGCGACCATTGGGCCGTCACCGCGCAGGTCCGCTGGGCCCCCTGAGCCCGGCCCGCCGCCCCCATTCCGCTACACTGGGCCCAATGCCCGACCCCGCCACCCCGTCGCCGGCCAAGACCCGTTTCGCGAGCTCCTTCTGGATGCTCAACACCATCGAGATGTGGGAGCGCCTCGCGTATTACAACCTGCGCGTCATGGCCCCCATCTACATCATGCAGGCCGACGACCCCGGCGGCCTGCACCTGACCGCCGCCAACAAGGGCACCATCTACGCCTGGTGGGCCGTCTTCCAGAGCCTCCTGCCCATCGTCACCGGCGGCTTCGCCGACCGCTACGGCTACAAGAAGGTGCTGGGTTTCTCGATCGTCCTCATGATGATCGGCTACCTCATGATCGCCTTCATGCGCGACATCCCCGGCGTCAGCAACTTCTGGGCCCTCTTCACCGCCATCATGGTCCTGGCCACGGGCACCGCCTTCTTCAAGCCCAGCATCCAGGGCTCCCTCGCCCAGAACCTCGACAAGTCCAACTCCTCCGTCGGCTGGGGCATCTTCTACTGGGTCGTGAATGTCGGCGCGTTCGTCGGCCACTACCTCCCCGGCCTGCTCCTCACGCGCGATCACTCCGCTGCCAGTTGGCGCAACCTCTTCATCGCCTCCGCCGCCTTCACCGCCCTCAACCTCGTGATGCTCTTCACGTTCAAGGATGTCCCCAGCGGAGCCGACAAGCGCGAGTCGGTGATCGGAGTGCTCAAGCGCACCGTCGTGAGCATCGCCGAGCCGCGCCTCCTCGCCTGGCTCGCCATCATGTCCGGCTTCTGGCTGATGATGTACCAACTCTGGGACCTGCACCCCAACTTCATCCGCGACTGGGTCAACAGCACGCCCCTGGTCGATTCCATCCGCTGGCTCCCCGACGCAGTCTTCACCAAAGTCACCGAAGAAACGCCCCGCGGCCTGCAGATCCCCCAGCAGGTACTGCTCTCCCTCAACTCCTTCTGCATCATCGTCGGCGTCGTCGGCATGTCCTGGCTCACCCGCAAGATGCGCACCCTCAGCGCCATGCTCTTCGGCATGGTCCTGGCCACCATGGGCATCCTCATCGCCGGCTGGACCATGAGCGTCTGGTTCCTGCTCCTGGGCATCCTCTGCTTCTCGCTGGGCGAAATGACCACCGGTCCCAAGAAGAGCGAGTACCTCGCCCTCATCGCCCCCCCGGGCAAGAAGGGCCTGTACCTGGGGTACGTCAACATCCCCGTGGGCGTGGGCGTTTTCATCGGCTCCAAGATCGCCGGTTACCTCTACGGCCACTTCGGCGAACGCGCTGTCCTCGCCCAGAAGTACCTGCTCCAGCACACCAAACTCGGCGAAGGCAAGGTCTGGAACCACGACCCCGCCAAACTCGACGCCCTCTTGGGCGTCGACCGCCCCCAGGCCTTCGCCAAGCTCATGGAGACCACAAACCTCGGCCCCGATGCCGCGATCCAGTTGCTCTGGGACACCTACTCCCCACACTACTACGTCTGGATCCCCTTCGCCCTCGTTGGCGTGGTCTCCACCATCGGCCTCTGGGTCTTCGGCCGCATGGCCAGACGCTGGAGCGACATGAACGCGTAGGCGCCGACCGAATCCAACCCGAGTGAAGGCACAGCGCGGCACAAGTGGTTGGAAGTGTGGGAGAAACACGCAACCACCATCCCCGTGCCATCGCAAGTCGTCGCCCTGGACGACTTCGATGCCGAACGTGCAATACCACCCGAAGCACCAAACCCCCGACGCCCGGACTGAGCGCAGGCTCTGCGCAGCGAAGTCCGGGATGGCACGCAGCAACACCGCATCACCCCGAAAACCCATGGACCGCAGTCCATGGGCTTCTCCTCTCGCGCTCCCTCACTCCATTCCTCAGCGACCTCGGAGCACCGTCGCCGCCCCCCAAAGCGCAAACCCGCAACTCGCCGTATCCCCCTTTGCACAATCTCGTCCTCGCACAGGCTGATCAGCCAACTCCAACTAGGTACGATCAAGCGCCCGCCGTGGCCGCATCATCGCGCAGAAGGTCCTTGCATAACAGGCCAAACCAGCATGCGACCATCGATCACACGAACGCTCGTCACCATCGCGTATCTGGTCCCGATGTCCGCACTCACCGTCGCACTGATCGTGGGAGTTATCATTCGGGCTGACCTGCATGGCGACCAGCCCGTGGGTGCCGCAACAACCATCGGCAGGTGGACGACACAAACGGAAGTGGGTTCGTTCGCGTCCAGCGGAACCCGCAGCGAGGACATCTACCGAAACTGGGATGTGAACCACGGGTATGGCGTAAAGGCGCCACCTGAGATCATTAAGATAACGAGGACATTTGGTTTCCCAATTCGATGCCTGAAATATCATCTCGTGGGAAGCCGCGACGGCGCGTTCATCAGCAGCGGCCTTCCCAAGAGTGGCGTCGTCACCCACCCGTCGGACTTCGCAAGGGTGCGGATCTTCCCCGTAGACATCGAGTGGCCGCGATTGCTTCTGTGTGTCGTCGTGTGGGTCGGCGTGTACTTCGTGTCCATCACCGGCTTTCGATTCGGCAGAATCGCCTTGCGACGGCGCCGTCATCTCTGTGAAGTGTGCTGCTATCCGATGCGCAGCCAAACCGGAGTCTGCCCCGAATGCGGACAAACCACCCGCCGAGATCATCGTTGAGCTTTGCGGCGGGTGGCATGCCTCCGGCCCCGGGGAGACATGGGAGCACTGCGCCGGGTGGCATGCCTCCAGCTTTGGGGAGGCATGTGCCCCGTTCACGCACCCCACCCCCGACCTACGCTGACCCAGCACCACCCCCCGCCGCCCACTCCGCGGCGGCTCAATCGCAGCGGACAAGGATGAAGGACCGGGGCAGTTCCATCTCCAGCACCAGTGTCGGCGAGCCCACGGGCCACCCGGGTTCGTCGTACGACCACACGGGCGGGTGGAACTCTTTGGGCGACGGCGATCTGGAGACGCGGCAGTACTTCCTGCAGAACTGGCGTGCGGACGTGGTGGCGGTGATCGACAGCAAGGGGGTGCCGATCGAGTGCGTGCGGTACAGCCCGTACGGGGAGCCGACGGTGTACGCCGCGGGGGACATGAACGCAGACGGCGTCTGCGACTCGGCGGACGAAACGGCGTGGGATGATCTGCAGAACTCGACCACGGGCGTCCGTGGGTGGCCCGACGGTCCCCGTCGGCCTTCCCCTTCTACACGCCCTACTTCTTCTTCGCGCGAGTTTGAGTGTGAATCCGTATTAATCTGTTTCCCGCGATAGTCGCCGGGTGGCATGCCTCCAGCTTTGGGGAGGCATGTGCCCCGTTCACGCACCCCACCCGCGCCCTACGCTGACCCAGCACCACTCCCCGCCGCCCACCCCGCGGCGGCTCAATCGCGGCGGACAAGGATGAAGGACCGGGGCAGTTCCATCTCCAGCACCAGTCTCGGCGGGCCCACGGGCCACCCGGGTTCGTCGTACGACCACACGGGCGGGCGGGACTCTTTGAGCGACGGCGCGCTGGAGGTGCGGCAGTACTTCCTTCCGAACTGGCGGGCGGATGTGGCGGCGGTAGTGGGCAGCACGGGGCTGCCGATCGAGTACGTGCGGTACAGCCCGTACGGGGAGCCGACGGTGTACGCCGCGGGGGACATGAACACAGACGGCGTCTGCGACTCGGCGGACGAAACGGCGGTTTATTCTTGCCAGTTTATGAACCAGATTTGCACAGTTTATTCAGCAAGTGAATAGCGCCCAACTCAAAGCCTCGTGGGACTTGTTCAAGTGAACTCGGAACACTCAAAATCAAAACAAATAAAATGACATCGGAGCGGGTTGCATCGCAAATAGTCATTATGATAAACTATACTTTACAATGACTCGACTGCAGTAAACATGGATAAAATGATGCAAACAAGGATGCGCACACAAATAACTCGATGTAACACAATGGCGATTGTTCGCGGCGTCGCCATCATGATCGTGGCTTGCATTTGCAGCTGTGCTCGCCCGACTGAGTGGAATCGCCAGCTGCCTAATGGTTTCCAAATCATCAAGATTGACCCTTTTGGTTGTCAAATTCAGCCCCCGCGATCTGCGATCCAACTCTCGCAGCTGTTTGTGGGGATTGATATTAAGGAAGTCGCGGTGATTGACAATCGCTTCGTGCTCGTACGTTTTTGTGATCTAAAAGTAGTAGCACCGAATTCCTCCTCGACAGGTCTATATAAAGTCGTAAGTAGTCCAATATGGAAAATTGGATATATTGATACTCAGAGCCTGAAACAAGGTGTGGCCGTTGACGAAACACAAGCCATATCAGTAATCACTTCAGCAACAACCAATGGAAAAATATCCCCATGGAAATGGATGGATCCTTATTATTTGCCTAGAGCCGATCCGTAAACCTGTTTGAGCAAGATGATCGAGCATCCTAAGTGGAGAAGGCCTTGGAAGAGTTTGGTTGATTTTTCGTAGCGGCGTGTGGCAAGCCTCCAGCTTTGGAAAGGCATGTGCCCCGTTCACGCACCCCACCTCCGCCCTACGCTGACCCAGCACCACCCCCGCCGCCCACTCCGCGCGGCGGTTCAATCGCGGCGGATAAGGATGAAGGACCGGGGCCACACCATCTCCACCACCAGAGCAGGCAAGCCCACAAGCCGCCGCGCCCCGTCGCCCCCCAAACGCGCGAGCCGAACGCATCGAGCAACCCCACTCAACACCCGCGGCACCACACCCCGCAGAACCTCCGTGCAGGCGCCGCCACTCAGCACCGCCATCATGACAAAGGCCAGGTCTCCGTATGGTCCGATCGCGCCAAGCCGCGCGAGCAACGCCGCCAAGCCCAGGCCGCCCAGCCCCGCCAACGCCGCGCCCCCCCATCGATCCGTTCTTCCGCACCGCCACGATCGCGCCTGCCCGAGGCCCTGCCGTCCGGCCCACACCGGATGCGCCCAATTACCCGCCGCGGCTGCGCAATTGTTCAGAGATTCCAATCCCGCAATTGAGTTTGGCGAGTGTGCAGTATGTCTAAACGGACGATAACTCATCTAGCATTGGCGCTAGTTGGTGTGTTGCTAACGACAAAACTCGCGATTTTACCGCCGACCATTGGTATCTCAAGTCAAGATCTGCTTTCGCTGATCGGGGCGCCCGGGACCGTCACAACCGGGCTTGGTCGTTTGACGCTTTGGCATGAGTGTCGTTTGGAGACAATGTATAATAATGTCACGGTTGATTCGATGATTGATGTTCCAGAACTTCATGCTGCGTTTACCTACTCAAGCGGGTGGCCGTTTCGATGGCGTTCATGTCAGATTGTGCTGTTCTCGGACAGCACCGTTGCAGAAGGTTCATCCTGTGAGGTGTTGCAAAGGACCGTTGATGGCGGCTTGAGGTTCCTTCCTCATAATATTGATTTCCTTCGATTCTCTGCTTCCCTGGTGGTCATTTGGACGATTGAGTGGGCGATTCTGGCGATCGCGAGGTTTACCTTGCTAAAGCGGTGTCGCAGGATTTTCTATTTATTTACCGGGGCCACGGCCTGTGTTAATTGCGGATATTCGTTGGAAGGTAATCGAAGTGATACGTGTCCTGAATGTGGCAACAATCGGTGTTAGGCGGATAGCATCCAAAGGCCCCGTACCACCGCCGGGTCGCATCCACGCATCCATTCCATCTCATGTCGCCGCCCCGCACATTCTCCACGCCGAACGTACAAAGCCGCCCCCGCCCCACAACAGCGGAGGGGTGCCGGGAGTGGGGCTGCCGCCCCCGGCATCAGCGACTCCAAACCTCCAGCCCCCACCCGCCTCACACCAGTCGCAACAACTCCCCTGCCCACCTCCGCCCTACGCTGACCCAACACCACCCCCGCCGCCCACTCCGCGCGGCGGCTCAATCGCGCCGGATAAGGATGAAGGACCGGGGCCACACCATCTCCACCACCAGCGCCGGCAACCCCACACGCCGCCGCGCCTTGTCGCACCCCGACAAGCGCGGGCCGAACGCATCGAGCAACCGCACCCTGAAGCCGCGGCAGCACAGCCCGCAGAACCGGCGGGCGGACGCCGACGCATTGATCGACAGAAGCCGCTTGGGTGTCCGCAAGGACCGTGCTCGCCACGAGTGGCGCCCGCGACCCGACAAGATCGTGTGCGGCATCGAGGCTACCTCCCGGGATGGATCGGTGGGGGAGGAGGGATCCCGCGGGGTATGTGGATGGCAAGAACTTGCTTGAATGCGTCTCTTCTATTCCGGGTTTGCACAGCGATGAAAGTGGTCTGTCACTCGGCTCTACATGCAAATGCGATTTTATGGGGCATTCCGGTATTGCATATCATGTAGTTGGGTTCTTTCTGACTAAATGTCCGCATGGGCCTGGGCGCTGCGTACTGGCGTGTTTTGCATATGATGACTGCGTCAGAAATGTGAGCCGCATGTGTTTCATGCGGGGGTAGGGAACGTGGGTTGCATGCATGGCGGTGTTTTGCGTGCCGCCACCGCTGGACATTATTCGCCGCATAATTGAATGGTGATAATCAGAAAAAACATGGTTTACGTCTACGTGTTGATCGCAGTTTTGCTTCTTGCGGTGGTGTCGTTCGCTGTGCTGTGGATCGCGACCCGTCCGCTGCATCTATCTGTGGTCAATGGTGATATCGTTGCGGTCAACTCTGGCAGGCGCTTTACCAAGGTGACCATCGTGCTTTACGATGAGACCGGCAGTGTTTTGTGTTCGGTGCCATGCGATGAAATTGCCTCTGGCCGAACAACGATCGTGATGCGTGATCAGAAACTTGATCGCAGAGTGCGTTGTGTTTCTCTGGTCGGCCAGCGGCTTCCGGGCCTGGAATGGAGTGTGTATTGTCCCGTTCAAGAGACAGATCGCTAGCACGACATCGCTATGCGGAGTTGGTGCCGCCTCTTCGTCGGCTGGCATCGGAAGCGCCGTTGCGATGCTGGTGGTCCGCGGTTCTGCGGAGCAGTTCAGCCCACGCCGGGTGGCATGCCCCCCTAGCCCTGGGGAGGCACGTGCCCCGTTCACGAACCCCACCCCCGCCCTACGCTGACCCAGCACCACCCCCGCCGCCCACTCCGCGCGGCGGTTCAATCGCGGCGGATAAGGATGAAGCACCGGGGCCACACCATCTCCACCACCAGCGCCGGCAAGCCCACAAGCCGCCGCGCCTCGTCGCACCGCCACACGCGCGGGTGGAGCGCATCGAGCAACCCCACTCAACAGCCGCGGCAACACACCCCGCAGAACCTCCGTGCAGGTGCCGCCACTGAACACCGCCATCATGACAAAGGCCAGGTCGCCGCAGGGTCCGAGCGCGTAAAGCCGCGTGAGCGATGCCGCCAAGCGCAGGCCGCCCAGCCCCGCCAACGCCGCGTCCGCACCCCCCATCGATCCGTTCCTTCGCACCGCCACGATCACGCCTGCCCGATGCCCGGCCGTCCGACCCACACCGGATCCGCTCATTCACTCGGCGCGGCTGCGCAGTTATTCAGAGATTCCAAAGGCGAATTAAACGTGAAGAGCGAACTCCAATTGTTGATGTTTGAACATGCCTCAGATTGGATCAGAATCACTCAGTATGTCATCGCAGGAACACCATGCGACGAGCGCGAGCACTAAAATCTGACCTTCTGGCGATCGTTCAAAGAATCAGGCGCACGAAGCCGACACCACTCGGGTGGCGCGTGGCCTGCTCGGTTGCTTTGAAAAATCAGTTTTGGTGGCTTATCGGCATATTGGTGACCGGGTATATTACGTGTTGTATATCTGCATCGGCTGGTGACAAGGGCCCAAATTATCATTATGTCGTTCGAGAGGACCGTGTGTATTACGAGAAGCACTCCGAGTATTTGTACGACTATTACGGCATTGTGTGTCCGCAGGAAGTCGAAACGATCGGCCACCAGAAGAATCTAGAGCGTGTACTTCGTTCGGAGCATTGGACCTATGACCCGGTGTTTCCTTCGGAAGTGCAGTCAGCCCTTCGAACCGGAGCTGGTGGATGCACGATATATTATTATGGCTTTCCGTTTCGCCTTATGTACTCCAAGGTATTCAGCATAGACGGTGTATCTGGGCCTGCTGATGTTATTGATATTGGTATTCCATTTCTTCGAACTATTTCTCTGCCGTGGCGAGTTTCGTTTCTTGGGCTATGGTTATTCCTCACCAGGATTTGGCTGCCTCTCGCCGCTGGCGTGGGAGTGTTGGCGTGTTTGCACGCATGGTGGCGAGTGCTTGTGGGCAAGTGCTGGAACTGCGGCTACCCCGCCGGCGATGGCAGAAGTACTTGTGCGGAGTGCGGAAAGTGTCTTGAAGTCGCCGTCTTTGTGGAGCCCGGGCGAAACCGCGGAGATGAGAAGACCTCTGATGTCGATACTCTCTGACACCCGGCTGCGTTCTGCGCACATCAAGCGACGCGGGCAACTCGGGAGTTGAACAATGTCGGCTTCTGGCATGCGGGCCGACGATGCGCGTGAAGTGAACGAACCCCGCGGGACTTGGCGCGTTTGCAGTAGATGTTCGGCTGGTGGCATCGCCGCCCCGAACAACCTCGCTGTCGACCATGCACAACAGCCCAAAGCACCAAAGACCCAACCCCCCGCTCGCGCATCAACCCCCCCCAGGGACCAGCCCCGAGTCCCGCTTCCCTGATGCCCGATGCCCAGTCCCTGCTTCCTCCCCCCCCAATCAACCACGCGGCATCCCCTCCCCCGCCTCCAGATACCCCTTCGCCACCTTCCACACATCCCCAGCCCCCATCGTCACCACCACCTCGCCCGCGCGGCACATCGTCTCGAGCTGCTCGATGATCGCCTCGAACGGGTACAGGTGCATCGCCCGCACGCCCTTCTCCCGCAGGCGGTCCACCAGGTCCGCCGATGTCACCTTGTGCTTCTCTTCCAGGCTGTCGCGCACGAAGTAAATGTGCGGCACGATCACCACGTCCGCGTGCGAGAAGCTCGCGGCGAACTCCTCGAGCAGGTGCCGCGTGCGGCTGTGCTGGTGCGGCTGGAAGACGCAGATCAGCCGCCCCCCGCGTTTCTCGGGCGCTTCGGCCTCGCGCAGCGCCCGCAGCGTCACCTCGATCTCGGTGGGGTGGTGCCCGTAGTCATCGATCACCCGCACCGTGCCCCCCGGCACCGGCCGCTCGCCCAGCAACTGCATCCGCCGATCAATCCCAGAGAACCGCGACAGGCTCGCCGCGAGCCGCTCGGGGTCCGCCCCCAGCCGCCGCGCCAGCACGAACGCATTCGCCGCGTTCACCGCGTTGTGAGCACCCGCCACCGTGTTCGTCCACTTGGCCTCCACCCGTCCGCGGCGTGAAATCGTCACGCCCCGCGTCGAAGCGTCGTACCCCACCACCCAATCCGCCGCCGGAGAAAACCCGATCGTCTCCACCGCGCAGTCCAGCCCCGCCGTCACCTCGCGCCGGTGCGCCCCGTCATGCCCGATCAGCAGGTAGCCCCCCTCCGCCGCCGGCGGCAGCAACTGCGCAAACTCGTGGAAGCTCTCCACCACCGCGTCCAGCGTCCCGTACACATCCAGATGGTCCGCCTCCACGCCGCTGATGCACGCCACCGTCGGCCGGAAGTTGTGGAACGACCGGTTGTACTCGCACGCCTCCGCCACCAGCACACCCGGCCGGCCCGCCTGCTCCCCGGTGGGGATCACCGGCGATCCCAGCCGGAACCCCGCCGCGACCGACGCGAGCGGTTTGAGACACCCGCTCACCAACTGATGGCTCGTTGCTCCCACGATCACACTCGGATCGAGTCCGGCATCTGTCAGGGCGCACCCCAGCATCGCCGTCGTCGTGCTCTTGCCGTGCGTCCCCGCCACCGCCACGCCCGTGCTGCCGATCATGCTCTTGCCCAGCGCCTCGGCATATAGATAGATGGGAATCCCACGCCGCTCCGCCTCCAGCATCTGCGGATGGTCCGGCTTCACCGCCGCCGACGCCACGACAAAGTCGCACCCCTCCGGCAGCCACTGCTTGCTCTGGTCAAACCCCACCGCGATCCCCTCGGCGCTCAGCGTGTCCGTGGCACAGGACTGCTCCTTGTCCGACCCGCTCACCACCGCCCCCCGCGTCCGCAGCATCCGGGCCAGCCCCGACATCCCGCACCCGCCGATGCCGATGAAGTACGCGTGCTTCCCCGCGGGGTCGAACTGCTCCGAAGATGGACGGGACTGCGAGCGTGGCACGGCGATGGTCGGTGCGGGCGTCAGAACGGGCGCGGCGGTTGGCATCGCAAGGGTATCGGATAATTCCAAGGCGGAAGATGATCCGGTTTTCCCCACCCCCGCCCTCCCGGTGAAAATCCTCTCCGCCGCGCGCCACACCCCGCAGCACGCGTCTATCCACATCGGCCCTCCTCTCATCCCGCAGGTGCAATACGTTGCCGCCCCGGGATGTATGATCTGCAGGAGGTCTGACCACAGCCCCGCCCACCCATGCCGCAACCCCCGACCCCACCATCTCCAGCGGGCGACTCCGGCAGCGCGACCAGCTTTCAGCCCTTCCGCCCCATCGGCCCCGATGATCCCACCCTCCTGCGCGATATCGTGGGCGTCGACGAGTTCCGGCCCGGCGACCGCATCGGGCCCTACGAGATCGTCGGCAAGCTGACCCAAGGCGGCTTTGCCGTGGTCTACCAGGCCAGGCACACCGAGATCTTCCAGCCCGCGGCCATCAAGATGATCGCCCCCGGCCGAGAAACGCCGGAACTCATCGCCCGCTTCCGTCACGAGCATCAGGCCTTGGCCCTGATGGATCACCCGAACATCGTCAAGGTCTATGACGTCGGCAGAACCCACGACAACCGCGACTACTGCGTCCTCGAGCTGATCCGCGGCAAGCCCATCACCCAGTACTGCGACGACAAACGCCTCACCATCGGCGAACGCATGAGGCTCTTCATCAAGGTCTGCGACGCCGTCCACCACGCCCACCTCCGGGGCATCATCCACCGCGACATCAAGCCCGCAAACGTTCTGGTCGCCGAAGTCCCCGACGCCCGCGCCGGCGATCCTTCCAGCGTGATCCCCAAGGTCATCGACTTCAACATCGCCAAGTCACTGGGCGGCCTGCAGCGAGACCCCAACGGCCAGACCCAACTCTCCCAGTTCATCGGCACCCTGGGCTACATGAGCCCCGAGCAGGCAGAAGGCGGTCTGGTCAATGTCGACGGACGCAGCGATGTCTACAGCCTCGGCGTCCTCCTCTACGAACTGCTCACCGGCGTTCTGCCTATCCCGGCCGACGCGTTCTTCGAGTGCTTCCGGCAGGATGTAGTTCGGATGCTCCGCGAGCAGCCTCCGCCCAAACCCAGCACCCGCCTCAGCACCCTGGGAAATGAAACCGACTCCGTCGCGAAAGCACGCGGCACCGATGTCGCCCGCCTCACCCAGGAACTCAAGGGCCGCCTGGCCCTGATCCCTCTCAAAGCCCTCGAACCCGACCTGCAGGACCGCTACGCCAGCGCCCAGGATCTCGCCGCGGATGTGAACAGCTATCTCACCGGCGACATCCTCATCGCCGAGACGCACCGCTTCGGCGCAGAGTTCTGGAAGTTCATCCGCAGGCACCGCCGCCTCCTCCCAGCCGCCGCCGCCGTCTCGCTCGCCCTCCTGCTCGGCCTCATCGTCTCCCTCTTCTTCATGCGACAGGCGATGTTCGCACGCAACGACGCCACCATCGCCGCGTACACCGCCAACATCGCCGCCGCCGACAACTACGCACGCCAGGGCCGCGTCGATCTCGCCGTCGAATCGCTCGAGAACTGCCCCCCCAACCTCCGCGGCTGGGAATGGCGACGCCTCAGCGCCGCCTCCGCCATGACCCGCCTCTTCGCCGATCAAGCCCCGCGCACCCTCTCGCTCCGCGTCGAAGGCGACAATCTCTCCGGCGTGCGCGTCACCGGCCCGGTCCGCTGGCGCCTCGCCGATGGTTCACCCGTCCCCACCAAGGCAATCTCGCAAAAAGCCCCTTCCGGCGAATCCAGCCAGAACTGGAGCGTGGTGGGGGGCGATCCCTCCGGTCGCCGTCTCGTCTCCCGCCATCTCTCCGCCGCGGGCACGCCACACCCCCAAACCCTCTACCTCACCGATGCCGCCACCGGCGACCACGGCCGCGCCCTCGGCGAACTCGGCACCGCACGCGCAGACAACGCCCCGCTGCTCGCGGTCTTCGATGAACGCAGCGACCGCGTCGCCGTCCGCGCCTTCCCCATCGGCGGCGACGTGATCAACCAGCGCAGCATCCTCGTGTACGACCTCACGAAAGAAGCCCCGCCCCTCATCCTCCCCGACGCCCACGCCTGGACCTTCCTGCCCGACGGACGCCTCCTCCTCATCGGCGAAGACCACCGCGTCTACGACCTCTCCCGCCCCGACGCCAACCCGCTCATCGCCCCCGCGCCCGAAGCCGGACGCGCCGCTCTCGCCCTCGCCGCCGCCGACCACGTCCTCATCGCGACCGATTCCGAAGTCCGCCTCTACGACGCCTCCGCGTGGCCCATGCGGCCGCTGCACCCGACGCAGCCGACCCAACCGATCCTCCGCGGCCACTGCACCGCCGCCGCCTTCATCGCCGGCGGTTCGCAGATCGCTGTCGCCCTCGACAACATCGTCATCACCGCCGATGCCCGCACCGGAGCCCGCTTGGGCTCTGTCCGCGGCAACGCCACACCCGTCACCGCCATCGCCGACTCTCCCCAGGGCGAACTCTTCCTCGCCGAAGACGCCGGCGATATCCGCGCCTGCAAACTCTCCGACGTCGAGAAGGAACTCGACCTCCCCGAAGTCGGTTCCGCACAAGACTGCGGCCGCGGCTTCATCCTCCTGACGCCCCCCCGGTTCGCAGCCGCCCAGGTGGTGTGGCGCCTGGGCGCCGGCCCCGCGTGGAACCTCCCCCCCGGCGTCGTCGGCTGCCCGGACCCGGAACACAACCAGGTCCTCGTGCTCGGCCCCGACAACATCCTGACGCTCCACAACCTCGCCGACGGCACCCGCATCCGCACCATCGCCCTGCCCGCGATGAAACTCTCCGAGCAGGGGCCCATCAACGCACTCCCGTTCGGTTGCAAGGTCTGCGTCCACAACGGCGCGGCGTACGTCCTCCGCGTCAGCGACGGCCCCGCCGCCCGCCTCGACAAGATGGACCTCCGCACCGCCACCCCCATCGCCGGCCGCGACATGGACTGGGGCGAACGCAAAAGCTCCGATTGGCCGTTCACCACGCTCAACGTCCTCGCCGGCCGCGTCGCCGTCTCCCACGCCCGCACCGTCGAAGTCTTCGCCGAAGATCTCGCCCTTTCGCCCAGGACATTCCGTCTCCCCAACTCCGTTGCCGCCGTCGCCATCGAACCCGGCGGCAAACGCATCGCCGCCGCGGGCCCGCAGGGTCACGCCCTGGTCTTTGATGTTGCCACCGGCGCCACCACCGCCCTCGAGGGCGAAAAGCAACGCATCGAGTGCCTCGCCTGGCGCGCCGACCCGCCCCGCATCCTCGCGGGCGCCAACCGACGCATCCGCGTCTGGGACGCCGAGTCCGCCACCCTCCGCGCCACCCTCGCCACCGACGACCGCGTCCAATCGCTGCTCGAAACCCCCGACGGCGCCACCCTCGTCGTCCAGCGAGACCGCGTTCTGGAATGGCGCACCAGGTAGCCCCGCTCCACGCGCCCCTTACGTACAATCCCTCCGCGTGGCCAAAAAACAGGCGAACGAACCCCGCACCATCGAGAACCGCAAAGCCCGATTCGATTACCACATCGAAGAGACGCTCGAGGTCGGAATCGCCCTGCGCGGCAGCGAAGTCAAGGCCGTCCGCGCCGGCACCGTCTCCCTGGGTGAAGGCTACGTCCTGGTCGAAGGCAACCCCCCGACGATGACGCTCGTGGGCGTCAACATCGGTGAATACGCACCCGCCGGCGGCCTGGGTCACCGCGCCACCCGCGCCCGCGCCCTGCTCGCCCACCGCCGTGAAGTCGTCAAGCTCGCGAAGCGCATCGAGCAGAAGGGCATGACCATCGTCCCCCTCAAGCTCTACTTCAAGAACGGCTGGGCCAAGCTCGAGATCGGCGTCGCCCGCGGCAAGAGCAAGTCCGACAAGCGCCAGGCCATCGGCGAGCGCGAAGCCCAGCGCGACATCGATCGCGCCATGTCCCGCAGACGCTGAACGCGATGACCCCGCCACCCGCCAACAGCACCCCCGCCGGCAAGACCAACAAGTTCGCCTTCGCCCTCTTCCTCGCGCTCCTCGCCGTCACCATCGTCCTGCTCGTGCGTCGCGGCGGCGAGCCGCCCGTCTTCGCGCCCCTCTCCCGCGACGCCGCGTTGCAGCAGGTCAAGGCCACCGGCGGCGTGCTGGTGGTGCGTGCTACAGCCTCCTGGTGCGGCCCCTGCCAACAGATGAACCGCGGCACGTGGCGCGACCCCCGCGTCGAGCAGTGGTTCGCGAGCAACGGCCTGGCAGTGAGCCTCGACGTCGACGCCGCTCCCCAGGAAGCGCAGCAACTGCACATCACCGCCGTCCCCACGCTCATCGCCTATGTCGGCGGCGAGGAGTTCGACCGCGCCGTGGGATACCGCGACGCCGACGGCCTGCTCGCGTGGCTCACCGCCGTGAAACGCGGCGAACGCGCCGGCCTCTCCGAATCCCGCCGGCCCCGCCCCGATGGTGGGAGCCAATAACGATCCCGGTCCGTCTGTGTCGGTTGCGCGGGCGTGCGCGAGCGTCCGGCCTGTCGCGCGCGAATCTCGGGCGTGATGGCGCGCCTGCTTGCGACCGATACACGCTCCGAGCGCGCACGCCGCGCCCTTGGAGCCCCGCCGCATGGACCTCATCCAGATTCTCAAGGCCGCGTACGAAGCCAACGCCTCGGATATCCACCTCGTCGCCGGCCAGCCGCCGGTGATGCGCGTCCATCAGGTCATCACGCCGATGGAGTTCCCCGTCATCACCAAGGAGGCCGCCCGCAAGTTCGTCGAGCAGATGGCCACCCCCGAGGTCGTCGCCACGTATGAGAAGCACCGCGACGCCGACTTCTCCTATCAGGTCGACGGCCTGGCCCGCTACCGCGTGAACGCCCACTACCAGGGCGGCCGCGCCGGCATCGCGATGAGAACCATCAAGAGCAAGGTGCCGCCCCTCTCGGCCCTCAGCCTCCCCGAGGTCATCACCCGCCTCACCTACCTCCCCCGCGGCCTGGTCCTCGTCACCGGCGACACCGGCTCGGGCAAGTCCACCACGCTCGCCGCCATGATCGAGGCGATGAACCAGCGCTACAAGAAGCACATCCTCACCCTCGAAGACCCCGTCGAATACCGCTTCGAGAGCAAGGAATGCCTCATCGAGCAGCGCGAACTCGGGCAGGACATGCCCACCTTCGCCAGCGGCCTCAAGCACGCCCTGCGTCAGGACCCCGACATCATCCTCGTCGGCGAAATGCGCGACCTGGAAACCACCGCCCTGGCCATCTCCGCCGCCGAGACCGGCCACCTGGTCCTCAGCACCCTGCACACCTGCAGCGCCAGCCAGACCGTCGAGCGCATCATCGACATGTACCCCGGCGGCCAGCAGAACCAGATCCGCTCCATGCTCGCCGCGACGCTCCAGGCCGTCCTGAGCCAGACCCTCTTCGCCCGCGCCGACAAGCCCGGCATGGTCCCCGCCGTCGAGGTGCTCCTGTGCACCCCCGCCGTGCGCAACCTCATCCGCGAGAACCGCACCTTCGAAATCCCCAACGTCATCGAGACCAGCCGCTCCATCGGCATGTGCACCCTCGACAGCAGCATCGCCGAGCTCTACTTCAACGGCTACATCAGCCGCGAGGACGCTATCGCCCAGTCCGCCCACCCCGACAAGCTCGAACGCCAGCTCGCCGCCTGATCTCTTCGTTCCCGTGTCCGACCCTGATGCCTGATGCCCGATGCCTGGTGCCTAAGTCATGGCCAACTACCGTTACCAAATCAAGACCTCGGGCGGACAGGTGCAGGCCGGTGTCATCTCCGCCGACACCGCCGCCACCGCGGCGTCGATCCTGCGCAACCAGGGCGCCCACGTCCTGAGCCTCTCCGCCCAGGCCGGCAGCGTCGACGGCAAGAGCCTCGCCGAGAAGTTCAGGGAACTCAACGCCGGCAAGCCCACCCAGAAGCACGTGCTCGACTTCACCACCCAGCTCGCCGTGATGATCCGCGCCGGCATCAACCTGCGCGCCGCCCTCGAGGGCATCGGCGAGCAGACCCAGCACGTGGGCTTCAAGCGCGTCATCGATCAGATGCGCAATGACGTCGAGAGCGGCCAGCCCTTCTCCGCCGCCCTCGCCAAGCACCCCAAGCTCTTCAACCCGCTCTACCTCAACATGGTGCGGGCGTCGGAAATGTCCGGCGGCTTCAGCAAGATGCTCGACCGCATCGCCGGCTACATCGCCCAGCAGTTGGAAACCAAGAAGATGGTCGTGGGCGCCGCCATCTACCCCGCCATCATCGGCACCCTCGCCGTGGGCGTCACCGTCTTCCTGCTCACCTTCGTCCTCCCCAAGTTCGCCGGCGTCTTCCAGGGCAAGGAGAGCGTCCTGCCCTGGGCCACCAAGTTCCTCCTGGGCCTCTCGGCCTTCATGGTCAAGAACTGGTACCTCCTCATCGGCGGCGCCGCCGCCATCGGCGGATGCATCTACGGCTTCATCAGGACCGAGGTCGGCTCCTTCTGGGTCGACAAGATGAAGCTCACCATCCCCATCCTGCGGACCATGTTCCGCTCCCTCTACATCAGCCGAAGCCTCCAGACCATGGGCCAGCTCATCAACGCCGGCGTCCCCATGCTCGACACCCTCAGCATCACCGGCGACATCTCCGGCAACGTTCTTTTCCGCGGCCTGTGGAAGAAGGTTCACACCAGCGTCAAGCAGGGCAAGAAGATCAGCCAGCCCCTCATGAAGGAATCCATCCTCCCCCGCGCCGTCATCCAGATGATCTCCGCGGGTGAAGAGTCCGGCAAGCTCGGCGAAGTCCTCGACGAAATCTCCGCCTTCTACGCCCGCCAGCTCAAGGACAACATCAAGGCCGTCACCGGCATGATCGAGCCCATCATGATCCTGGCCATGGGCACCGTCGTCGGCTTCATCGCTATGGCCATCATCCTCCCCATCTTCAAGATGAGCCAGATCGTCAAGTAACCCCGGCCCCGCAAAGACCGCGCTCCCGGGTGGCCCGACGGTCCCCGTCGGTCCTCCCTTCATGTCCCCCGGCCGCCACCCTGTCCCCAGCGTGCCCCGGCCGTCCCGGTCATCAACAAATCTCGACTCCCACCCCGCGCCGTCACTTGAACCCGCGACATCCGGTCGTCACACGCCTGTGCGCCGGCCCTCGCCGTTCTGGGTGATCACTTAGCACGCATACTAGGTGAGCGCTACGTCGTTCAACCTCCTCCGGGCGCCCGATCCAAGTTCGACCATTATCCCGACGTCGGCAAAATGGTCAGAAACGCGCTGTCCGCTGTTGTCGCAGGCCTCTTTGGCTTTTTCGATGACCAGCAGGAAGTTGTCCCATGTGGTGTACCCGAGCACTTCCTGGAGTTGCCGCGCGTGCCAATACTCCACCCCATCGCGGGTCCGGGTGATGTCCGTGAACGCCCCGTACAACTCCACCACCAGTTCCTTCTTCCTCAGTCTCCATTCGGCCGCACTCCCCCAAGGCTATGACGCCAATCGCTGCTGGCATCCGGGCGTCACGTGTCCACCTGTCACCGCGACAACAGCACACCGATCCTTGAGCCGTGCGGCAAATTTCGACGGAGATACGAGCCCCGAGCAGCAGCAAGGACTGCTTCCCCTGACGCCCGATGCCTGAAAACGGATGCCTTCCGGTATGAGCATCCGCTCCGCCGACCGCGCCGGAACAAGTCCTTGCTGAGCGGGCCGCGTGTCGCCCGCCCGGAGCCCAGATCGTTCAGCGCAGCCGCCCCGGCGACCTCTCCTGTGCCCCGCGCGATCAGTACGCGACGTTGCTCCAGGCGGTCATGGTGGCGAACGAGTTGGCCCCGGGATTGGTGATCACGGGCGCGAACTCATTGCCGCCGCTGACGCTGAAGTTGAGCCCGGAGTTGCCCCGGGACGTGTTCTTCACAATGAAGTTGTCGGTGCCGGGACACAGGACTCCGAAGTGATTGGCGATCACCACGTTGTCATCGACGCGGTTGGACGTGCCCAGGATGTAGAGGCCCGCGCCGTCGCCCGCGGTGTCGTTGTTCGTGCACTGATTGCGGGTCACGAGGCAGGAACCGCCAAGTTGAATGCCGTCGTCGCCGTTGCTTACGCACGTGTTCCCGCTGATCGTGCACTGGTCCGCGGCGGTGATGCCGTCACCAATGTTCGCGGTTCCAAGACATTCCAGAACGCTCGTCCCGCTCGCGGCGCTAATGCCGGATTGGGCGTTGCCCTGCGCTGTGCATCGTGAGACCGCGGCGGCTCCGTACGTCGCGATTCCATCCCCGCTGTTGGAGTCCGCGTGGCACTCGACGACGTTGGCGCCGCGATACACGCTGATACCGACGCCGCCGTTCGAAATCGCGTTGCAGCGGAGGATCGAGCAGTCCTGGGTGGCGCTGATGCCGGCCTGGCCGCAGTGATCGACGATGACGTCCGACACGGTACTGCCCGCGCCGACGACAACGCCGTTGCCCGCCCAGGCGCTGACGACGCCGTTGCGCAGGACCACCCGTGACATCGGGTACGCCAAGACGCCGTTGAAGCTGCCGGATCCGCCCAGCACGTTGAACCCGTTGAGGTCAACCGTAACGTTCTGGGAAACGATCTTGATCCCGTTCTTTCCGGAAGCTCCCTGCACGTTGCCCGCGAGATAGTACGAGCCGGGCTGCGTGATTTTGAACACGCTGTCGGCATCGCCCGGAGTGTTGACGGCGTTGATCGCGATCCGGGGCTCAACCTCTGTCAGCGTTTTGAACGACGGCGCGATCGCTCCCGCGGGCGGCGTTAACGGTCCCGCCACGAGCAGGCCGGCGCACGTGGTCAGGGCAAGTGCAGACAGGATGACGGCGGCGTTCATGCGGTTCATCGGGCTCTCCGTGTGTTGGGTGTGGCGTCACCCAATGCGCATTTCGTGCCGCGAGTAGCTAGGCTTTCGCCATCGGGAATTGCTCCCTGACTTCGGTGAACGCGGCTCTTGATTCAGGAGGCCGTCCGTGGCGCCGAGCGTCCTCCCGATTGAACCTCCAGCCCGAACGCTCCACATCCGCCGCCATTCATCCCGCGCAACGTCCAGGCCAACGACGCATCTCATCTGCCGCGACACCCGTCGGAACAGGTGCCGGCCGACCCTCGCTTGCCCGCGGAATGGTCAACGCAGCCCCGGGCGGGAACGCAGCCGATGCGTGAAGTTCGCTCGTGAACAACCTCAGAAGAGAACAACCTCAGGACAGGGGATCGCCCGCGTTCCCGGCCCCTCGCACAACCGGCATCGCCCGTTCAAACCCCAAGGGTGTTCCCGCCCGCACCGCCGCGGCACCGTCGCGGCCCGCCGGCTCACCCCACCCCCACATCCGGCCGATGCCGTGAGTTGCCGGAGCGTGTGCCGGCGTGAGCGTCAGGAGGCCTGATGTCGATCCGCAGGTTCTCGGAGTTTCAGCAACGTACCGCGCCGGGCCCCGCCCGGCCGCGACGCCGCGCCTTCACCCTCCTCGAAACCATGATGGCCCTGGTCATCATCGCCGTCGGCGTCCTCGCCTTCGTCGATGCCCAGACCGCCTTCACCCACAGCAACAACTGGTCCAGCCACGCCGCCACCGGCATGCTCTTGGCCAATGAAATCCGCGAGTTCACCCGCCGCCTCCCGCGCCACGACCCCGTCACCGGTCTATCGCTCGTGACCCTCACCGGCGGCTCTGTCACCGCCCAGGGTTGGGGCCGCGAATCCGGCGAGACCACCGTGCTCGACATCGACGATCTCGACGATCTCGACAACACCACCTTCGGCGCGGGCGGCAACTTCCCCGGCCCCATCGACGCCTTCGGCGACATCGTCCAGGAGATCGGCCTCGACGGACAGGTCATCACCGACCGCGAAGGCCACGCCCAGGCCTTGGAAGGCTGGCGCCAGCGCGTCATCGTCACCAAGGTCGATCCGTACAACTTCAGCACCGCCCGCGCCGCATCCTACGAGCAGGCCGCCACCTCGCAGCTCCCGGCCATCCGCGTCAACCAGTTCCCCCTGCGCATCACCGTCATCGTGGAGTACCAGGGACCCCTGGATACCCAGCCCGAGGAAGTGACGCGCACCACCTGGGTCGTCCCGCCCTGACCTCTCCCGACCGCGCCGATCCCCCGGACCCACGCGTGGCACACCTCAGGAACCAATGGTTATGAACCGCAGCTCGAGCAAGCACAACAGCCCGGCGAAACGCAAGTGGTGGCGCACCCGCCGCGGCGTCGCCGCCGTGCTCGCCATGATGTTCCTGATCCTCTTCGGCTCACTCTCGGCCGCCATGGCCATCGCCAGCAAGGGCAACATCACCACCGCCGCCACCCACCTGCACGTCGGCCGCGCCCAGAGCGCCGCCGAAACCGGCCTGGCCGTCGCCAAGGCCCGCCTCGCCGAAGCCGCCAACCAGTTCCTCATCTCCGAGAGCACCGTCGACGCTACCTTCGGCACCAACCTCTGGCAGGGCAGCCTGAGTTCGCTGGGCACCACGCAGGTCCTCCCGTCCAAGACCGGCCGCCAGGACGGCAGCATGCCCGGCGGCCTTGCCGCCGCCGTCGCCGCCGCGCACGCCCTCGATCAGGACATCGTCACGCAGATCGGCGTCTCCACGCCCACCATCGCCAACCGCCAGGCCGGCGCCAGCACCAGCGAATACGCCGCCTCGTACTGGGTGTACACGCCCGCCGTCGCGCTGGAGTCGCGTCGCAACGGCGAGTCTCTCCCGCCTCTGGCGTACTCCATTACGTACGCCCCCCTCGCCAACGGCACCGACGTCCGCGCCATCGTCACCGGCTACGACCTCTCCTACAGCCGCGCCGGCCAGTTCGTCACCCGCACGATCATGCAGGACTTCCGCATGGCCAAGCGCGTGAAGCACGCCATCGTCTCCAGCAGCCGCGTCATGATCGGCAAGAACGTCCTCGTCAGCGGCGGCATGGGCCTGCGCTACACCGGCGTCACCTACAACAACGGCGACCCCCTCGTCTTGAAGAGCGACTTCAAGGGCCTCTCCACCGTCCTGGACGCCAAGCTCAACGCCTTCTACGCGGGGCTGGGCACCTACGACGTCGACGGCGACAACCGCCTGCGCGTCGGCCACCCCACCGAGAGCCAGGGCATCCCCAGCGGCACCACCGACTACGACGGCGACGGACAGCCCGACAACGCCTTCCAGGATGTCACCGGCGACGGCTTCGTCGACGAGCTCGACATCTTCATCCGCCAGTACGACCGCAACGGCGACGGCAAGGTCACCCTTTCCTCCGCCCTCACCGCCGGCACCCCCGCCGCCGGCATGACCCCCGAGTTCACCGCCGACGACGATCTCGCGCTCCTGATCGATTCCTCCAATCCCGACCGCAACAAGAACGGCGTCTACGGCTTCGTCGACTCCAACGGCAACGGCAAGTGGGACGTGGGCGAGGCCTTCCTCGACTACGACCCCGTGATGAACGTGAGCCGCGACCAGGTGCTCGGCTACCGCGACGGTTTCATCGACAAGAAGGACCAGTACGCCAAGGTCAGCGGCAAGCTCACCTTCCGCGCCACACAGGCCGCGTGGGCCGCGGCCCAGGGCCCGCCGTCGGCCAAGATGCGCGGACCCCTCCGCCCCGACGAGGGCGAGTCCGCCGTCAGCTACGGCGCCACCGACTCCGAACTCCCCAGCGTCAACACCAGCATCTTCACCTCCACGCAGACGCGCCTCCAGACGGCCGCGGACGGCGATCCCTTCGACCGCCAGGTCGCTTCCAACCTGGGCATCTCCACCACCCAGCTCGCGACGTACGTCGAGACCCGGGCAGCCGGCGGCACCGTGCCCCGCTACCTGCGCCTCGATCGCGACACCAACAACGACGGCCTGCCCGACAACAGCGCCACCGCCTACTTCGAGAAGATGCCCTTCAACTCCCCCTCATACTCCGACTGGTACTACCGGCCCGTCTACGAGAACATGGTCTTCCGCGACGTGCAGATCCCCATGGGCAACAACGGCCTCTTCCGCAACTGCACCTTCATCGGCGTCACCTGGGTCCGCAGCGACACCGCCAACACCCACGTCCTCTGGGGCGAGTACGGCAAGATGCAGTTGGACGCCACCACCCGCCGCCCCAAGCCCACCGTCACCCGCACCATCTACGGCGATGACACGACCGAGACCAGCTATCCCTCCATGCTCCCCTCGTCCGCCATCCCGCCCCAGCAGATGATCCTGATGGCCCAGACGCCCATGGACAAGGCCGACATTCCCAACAGCCAGATCTCCGGCACCGTCGGCTACAACCTCCTCCCCAACCCCCTGGTCATCGACGGCAAGCGCGTCGTCGACACCAAGGCCCGGTCCAACAACATCCGCTTCCACGACTGCCTCTTCGTCGGCTCCATCGTCAGCGACGCGCCCCAGAACTACACCCAGTCGCGCAACAAGATGCAGTTCACCGGCAAGACCCGCTTCGTCTCCGCCCACCCCGACCACCCCGACGACGCCGCGTACAACCCCCAGTCCGCCGACAAGGCCGAGATCGCCAAGAGCAGCATGATGCTCCCCGGCTACTCCGTTGACCTGGGCTCCTTCAACAGCCCCCCCGAGCAGAACCTCCAGCTCAAGGGCGCCATCATCGCCGGCGTCATGGACGTCCGCGGCAACGCCTCCATCGACGGCGCGCTGCTCATGACCTTCTCACCCACCCTCGGCCAGGCCCCGCTCATCGACGCCAACGGAAACGCCATGGGCAACCCCGCCGGCTTCAACACCACCCTCGGCTACTTCGGCCCCACCGACGGCGACAGCGAATCGCTCGATCCTTCCACGCTCCCCATCGTCAACGGCCAGCGCATCGTCGGTTGGGACACCGACGGCGACGGCCTCGCCGACGTCGGCGCCGATCAGTCGCAACCCACCGGGTCCACCGCCGTGCCCTTCTACGGCTACGGCCGCGTGCAGCTCCGCTGGGATCCCAAGATGGCCCTGCCCAACGGCATCATGCTCCCCATGCAGATGGACGTGCTCGCGGGCACCTACCAGGAGGGCGGCCTGTGAATATCACCACCATCCGTCGCCGCGCCTTCAGCCTCGCCGAACTGCTCATCGCCCTCGCGATCACCGGCACGCTCCTCACCGCCACCCTCTCGGCGCTCGACACCTCCTTCAAGAGCTACAAGATCACCACCGAGGGCGCCTCCACCAACGTCATCTCACGCATCGTCATGAACCGCATCATGACCATGCTCCGCACCGGCACCGAGTTC
This sequence comes from Phycisphaerales bacterium, assembly GCA_044222845.1. Taxonomy (GTDB): domain Bacteria; phylum Planctomycetota; class Phycisphaerae; order Phycisphaerales; family UBA1924; genus UBA2402. Next base: position 11,883 of record JBGAMO010000004.1, on the reverse strand, counting down.
GGCCCCTACCCCGCCGACCCGCTCGATTCCGGCCAGAACCCCGTCCGCGGCAACGCCGTCGAGTTCACCGCCATCGACGACCCCGCCACCGGCATCCGCCGCGTTGTGCGCCTCGAAACCCGCGAACAGCCCGATCCCCGCACCGGCCCCTTCGAGCTCTGGTACATCCAGACCGATTTCCAGAGCGGCGTGCAGTCCGCGCAGGAAGAACGCCTGCTTCTCTCCGGCGTGCAACTCATGCAGTTCACCCTCGAGTACGACGTGGGCCCCCGCCTCCGCCGCGCCACCGCCGACCTCACCGTGAAGCCCAACGACTTCCAGGACGCCAGCTTCGGCAGCGACATCCAGGTCCCCTCCATCCGCCTGGTCTCCAGCGTCACACCCCGCCGCCTCGACTGACCCCGACTCACCGCCGCACCCCGCCGACTCCGCGGGGGTGAGTTGTGCGCCGCCCCACACGCGCGTGCGCCGCCCCCGCGGGTCTTTTCTTGCCAATCACAGACACGTCAGTGCCTACCTGGACGCGTTCCCTCTTGCAAACGGACAGCGCATGCCTCACGAGAGGGTTTGCGCTACCTGAATCAGTCGCCTGTCATTGAGGACCGCAGTTGTGGTCACTCACTATGGGGCAGCCACAAAGTTAGGAGCTTGGACATGGCCCACAGTGGCAACGGCATGTTGTCAACGGTCAGTCTCCGATATCAGCTCATCCGGAACACCACCAGTCCGGATGAAGCACACACTGACGTCAAGTTCTTCATCGTGAATCTGCCGGCGTTCGAGATTCTGAAGCTCGGAACGAAAGAAAACCTGCGCGAGCATATCGCGGAGCACAATCCGAAGAAGCGAAATCGTGTTCACGATGCGATCGGGAGAACCATCAGGTCTGAGCTGGCGAGATTTATTGCGTGCAACAGCGGGTTTGTTATTGCCGTTAATGAGATCGACGTTGACGATCATAATCAACAGCCATCTTCCCATCGATCAATGAAGTAGCTCATGTCCGATCCATCCACTCCGCCGTCACCGTTGATGTCAGCGACACAAGAGGGTGAGACAGAAAGTCCCGAAGGGTTGCTCCGCGAGCTTCCGCAGACGGTTGACACGACACAATCGATGGCGGAGCCATTGTCCGCAATTGTCGCATTTGCGATTGCTAACGTAGGGCCATTCGCACCGGAAATGACCGATCCGTCAACCGTGGGGCCATTGCTCAGGTTGGTGCCTTGACGCCGCCACTGGTAGGTCACCTGTACGTCCGATCTAACTCCGACACTAAAAAACGCAGTTTCGCCTGCCGAGATTGCACGACTCGCGGGGTGTTGGACAAAATCGACTGTTGGATTTATCGCGAACACGTAGGCGACGCCTTTTAGATCTGCATCATGGTCTGCACCCACGAGAGCCGAGTGCCCGTCTGCACTAAGGGCCACGGATTGACCGAACCAACCGCTGCCGGTCCCTCCAACTGGCACCAGCTTTGGCCCTTGTTGGAACCAAGAACCGGAAGTTCGACCAAAAACGTACGAAGCACCCACGAGAGCGCTATCGTCCTTAGCGCCGACCAATGCGGAGCTTCCGTCTTGACTTAGGGAGACGGCCTGCCCGAATTGGCTGGCACCGGATGCGCCTATTGGTACCAACTTCGAACCTTGCTGAACCCAAGAACCGCCCGAGCGGGTGAATACATAGGCTGCGCCCGCGTTGCCGTTATCTTTCGCGGCACCGATGATGGCGGTCGTTCCATCAGCGCTCATACTGGCCGACAGACCGAACTGCCCTTGTCCGACGCCGCCAGATGGAACGAGTTTGGGCCCATTCTGGAACCACACTCCGCCCGATCTGGCGAATACGAATGCCGCGCCAACGTTGCTGTTGTCTCCGTAAGCTCCGACCAATGCGACGTTTCCGTCGCCACTCAATGAAACCGAGTAGCCGGCGAATCCGGTTCCAATCAACCCCGAAGGAACGAGCTTGGTACCCTGCTGAAACCAGCTTCCAGATATGCGGACAAAGACGTAAACAGCGCCGACATTTCCGTTGTCACCAAATGCGCCAACAAGTGCTGTGTTTCCGTCGGCACTGATTGATACCGAATAACCGAAACGGCTGGAACCCACTGCACCGCTGGGGAGTAGTTTTCCACCTTGTTGTGTCCAAGTTCCGGACGAACGGGTAAATACGTATGCCGATCCGTTGAAACAGTTGTCGCCATACGAACCGACGAGTGCAGTGTTGCCATCCGCGCTGAGCGAAACAGAAGTTCCCAAATACCCTTGTCCAATCATCCCCGTGACTGTCAACTTCGGTCCTTGCTGCGACCAATTAACACCTGTACGAGCAAACACGTGAACGGCGCCCGTGTTCGAATTGTCTCCAGGAGCACCAACAATTGCCGTACTTCCATCCGCGCTGAGGGCCACCGAGTATCCGCGTTGTGCCGAACCCAGAACGTTTGTACCCAACAATCTCGTGATTTGCGGAATGCACTGAGCGGTTGCACTCCCAGAAACCAGAGCATGCGACAATACGGCGATCAGAATTCCGACCCAGTTCCCGCGTCTATGCCGGAAAGGTCTCCCAATTGCCGTTCTGGTGTCAAATCCGCTCCCGTATGAGCGCGACTCAAGCCGACGATCTTTGGTGCAGTTCAAGGCTTTTCCTTTCCGCGAGAAACCAGTGGCGGTACTACCGCGATCGCTGGGTTCTTCACCCCTACCCATCGAATTGTATCCCTCGCGCGATGCAGTAAGCAGCGAAATTCATGTCGTCAATGTCCGGCGGATTGATCGAGCCACCATAGGTGAACTCGCGAGCCGCTACAAGAAGTTCAACCCCTGACAAGAGCGAGTTTCTCGGTGCGCAAAAAAACACGGGCTAGCCCGAAGGCCAGCCCGTGCACGATCCCAAACTTATTGGACTATTACTGCGCCAGCCGAGGACCGCCCGAGCCGCCCTTCTGGCCGATGTTGATCTCGCCGGCCCGCTCCTCGTACTGGCGAACCACCTGCCCGAGGCTGATCGCCAGACGCTTCGCGCCCGCCCAGTTCATCACCACGCGGCTGCCCACCGCGAACACCAGCACCGGCTGGTTGTCCTGCCCGGGCACCGGGAGGTTGATCCCGAAGTCCAGGACGACTTCGTCCTGCGTGGTCGAGGTGCGGATGGTGTTGGCGTACGTCGTCGACATCTTGCTCTCGTCGATGCGGAGCTGGATCTGACGCTGGTCGCCCTGTGCGGGTTGATTCTCGGACATTGTGCGTTCCTTACTGTGCCGGGGGGAAATCCCCGGTCAACGTGTGTGTGTCATCCATCCGCCGCTTTCGGGCGTTTGGTTCCCACCGACTGGTCGAGTTGCCATGATTCGGGCCGACCTCACCCGCCGTCGGCACCACCGCCGCGGATCCCCCTGTAGGGGGCAAAGTGTAGGGCCCCGCCCCATCCCAATCCTCGCCTTTCCACGCAAACGGCGGGGCAGCCCCAAGAGCCGCCCCGCCGTCAGAAAGAGAGAGTGCAGTCCATCCCTTCTCAGCATCCCCCCGCCTGCCACAAGGAGAAGAAGTACTCCACATCCCCGCCGTCCACCCCGCCGTCCTGGTTCACGTCCGCGCACCCCGCCGCGGCCTCCCACTCGCCGAAGAACGCGCCCACATCCGAACCATCAATGCCGCCGTCCTGGTTGAAGTCCGCCGGGCACGGGCTGCACGCCGGCCCCTCATCCCCGATGCGGAACACATTCCGAACCACCCCCTGGAACGCCACGATCGGGTCCACCCCCGCGTGCATCGGCTGGATCTGCACGACCCCGCCCAGGATGCCCGGCTGCGCCATGATTTCCGGGAACCGCCGCGCCTGCTCCCACATGAACGCCGGCATGTACCAGTTGAAGTCCGCGTCCGGCCGCGTCGTGCCCGGCTTGTTGTCCACGATCACCCCGCCCGACACCCGCGCGCTGAACAGGCAGTCGTTCGAACTCGGCGGCTGGCCGATCACGAAGAAGTTGTACGCCATGTTCCCGAACGCCCCCGCCAGCGGCGGCGACATCGGCCAGTTCCCCGAGATCGACCCGCTGGGCACCTGCACCCCGCCGTCGGTCGTGAACTGATCCTCCTGCAGCGCCCCGTTGATCGCGCCCGGCGGATCGTTCTGCGGCGGATCGGTCACCCGGTTGTACGTCTTCTTCTTCTGCCACTCCAGCTCGTCGCTCGGATAGATACACCCGCCCCACGAGTGGAAGTCCGCGTTGGGGAAGAGCGCCTTCCACGCCTCCTGGTCCTGGTCGCACGCGTGGATCGTCACCGCCTTGTAGTTGTTGAACGGCCCGCGGAACTGCTCCGCCGTGCTCCGCATCGCCGCGCCGTCCGCCCCGTCCTTGTGCCGCACGCGCGCAGTGCCCGTCGTCCCATGGTCGATGAACACCAGCGCCTTGCCGTCCGGGTCCGCCACCGCGTTCTTGAACTGCTCCTTGGTCCCCTCGGTGATCAGCGTCACCTTGTACCCCGCGGCCTCCAGATCGCTCTTGGCCTCCGCCGCGATCTTGTCGTGCCACGCCTTGTCGTCCGCGTCCTTGTTGTACCCCGTGATCACGTACGCCTTGGGCCCCGTCGCCCACGCTACGCACGAGACGCTCACCGCCAGACCCGACACCAGATACCGCACCAGATTCCTGTTCATCGCATGCTCCCAAGATTGAGGCGCACGGCACCCCGGCGGCGGGCCACACACCCGCCGGTCCGATCTGTCGTGCTGTTGTTCAACGAACGCGGCCCTCTAAATGCGTCGGTTCCAAAAATCCCGACGCCGGGCCACACTCATACTTCGCGGAGCGCCAAGGTTCCTTTCACGAAAACTGTCAATATTCCTCGCGTCACTCCAGCGTGATGCGCCGGCCCCCCAGCGCCGCCGCGTCCTCCGGGTCGTGCGTCACGATCACCGCCGGCACGCCCGCGTCACGCACCGCCGACGCGATGAACCCCCGCACGCTCGCCCGCAGCGGCGCATCCAGCGCCGCCAGCGGTTCATCCAGAAGCAACAACCCCGGCCGCGGCGCCAGCGCCCGCGCCAACGCCACCCGCTGCTGCTCACCCCCGGAAAGCCGCCGCGGCCGCCTTGCCCGCGCGTGCCCCAGCCCGAACGCCAGCAGCAACTCCTCCACCCGATCCGCTCTCTCCTTCGCTCCCCAGCGGCGCAGCCCGAACGCGATATTCTCCGCCGCCGTCAGGTGCGGGAACAGCGCGTAATCCTGAAACACCATCCCCACCCCGCGCTCCCGCGTGGGCACGTTGATCTTCGCCCGCGAATCAAACCAGACGCTGTCCCCCAGCGCGATCCGCCCCCGCGTGGGCGTCTCCAGCCCCGCGATGCACCGCAGCAGCGTCGTCTTGCCGCTGCCGGACCTTCCCAGCAGCACGCACACGCCCTCTTCAACGCGCAGCGACACCTTGAGCGAGAATCCGCCCGGGAACTCGTGCGCCACATCCGCCGCGAGCGATTGGGGAGACACGCTCACCGCGACGCCCCCCGCGCCGCGTTCTGCCGCTGGCACGCGAACACCACCGCCAGCGCCAGAAAGCAGATCCCCAGCAGCACCGCCGCGCTGCGGTGCGCCCCCGCGTAGTCCATCGCCTGCACCTTGTCGTAGATATCCACCGCGATCGTCCGCGTCCTGCCCGGGATGTTCCCGCCCATCAGCAGCACCACGCCGAACTCGCCCATCGTGTGCGCGAACGCCAGCACCGTGCCGCCCACGATCCCCGGCCACGCCAGCGGCAGCGCCACCCGCCAAAACGTCATGAACGCTGATTCCCCCAGGCACCACGAGGCCTCGATCAGCCGCCGATCCACCGCGCCCAGCGCCGCGATGAACGGCCGCAGCGCGAACGGCAGGTTGAACAGCACCGACGCGATCAGCAATCCGCCGAACGAGAACGGGATCGTCACGCCCAGCGCGCTCTGCACCACGCTCCCCACCGGGCCTTTGGGCCCCAGCAGTATTAATAGATAAAAACCCACCACCGTGGGCGGCAGAATCACCGGCAATGTCACGACCGCCTCCACCACGCCCCGCACGCGGCTCCGCGTCGTCGCGATCCACCACGCCAGCGGCAACCCCGCCACCAGCAGCGCGCACGCCGTCGCGCACGCGAGTTCAAGGCTGAGGATGAGCGCGGACCAGTTCATCGGGGGGGCGGCGACAACCATCCAAAGGTATCAAACCACCGCCGCGCCCGCCCGGCCCGCCCGTTACTGGGCCCCGTTGCGCTCCGCCGAGTTCTTCATGCCCGCCCCGGCCTTCTCGATGTCCGTGCCGAAGCCCTTGGTCGTGTTGCACGCCGCCAGGCTGATGAACACGACGCACAACGTCAACGCGAACGCGATCTTGAAGAGGTTTTTCATTCGACTGCTCCTGTGAAGTGGTTCCAGACTCTCGAATCAGCCGGAGGGAACTCTCGATCCCGGCGGCCGCGGGAAATAGAACGCGGCGCCGCTCCTCCGCGGCACCACGCTCCTGAAAAATCGTTTCACAACCCGGCGGGCCGCTTGCCCGTCACCAGGCTGAAGACCAGGCTCACCAGGAACACCACGATGAAGATGAAGAACAGAATCCTGGCGATGTACATCGCATCACCGGCGATGTTGGTGAACCCGAAAAGAGCGGCGATGAGTGCGAGCACCAGAAATGTCAGGGCCCAGCGAAGCATGATTGTGCCTCCATGAATAGTGTTCGGGCAATCGGCCCGGGATCCGTCTTGAACCGCCCATGCCGCCGCGGCGCATCCCAATCTCCGCGGGCTTCCTCGCAGGTGAATCCATGCGTTTCTCCATCCGGGTCGGCCTCGCGCGACTTGGTGTTCACTCGGCCCGCTTCCTCAGCCCCGCCGCGAAGAACAGCCCCGAGCCCAGCAGCAGCGAAGCCGCCGGCGCCGGGATGCAGATTGAACTGATGGTGTTGTTGTCCATGGTCACCGCGCCGTTGCGGGCCAGCGCGCGCCCCTCCACAATGTCCGCGCCCGTGTTGAGCGTGATGCTCGCCAGCGCGAGGATGTTCCCGGTGAACTGCGTGTCCGTGCCCAGCGTGGCCGAGCTGCCCACCTGCCAGTAGACGTTGCACCCGTCCGCCCCGCCGCTCAGCAGCACCGAGGCGTCGCTCGCCGTGGTCAGCGTGCTGGCGATCTGGAAGACGAAGATCGCGTCCGAGTTCCCCTGCGCGTTGAGGTGCAGCCTGCCCGTCAACTGCGCCGAGGATGAGAAGAAGTACACGCCCGGGAAGAGCATCATCCCGCCCAGGTCCTGGCCCGTCAGGTCCGCCGAGACCGCCATCCCCGCCAGCGCGTTGTACGCCGTGGTCATGTCGCTCTGGGCCTGCTGCGCCACCGCGTTGCCCGCCTGCATCGTGCCGGAAGACATGTTCCCCGGCGGGAAGCCCGTCACCGCCAGCCCCGGCCACACGCCCAGGTCGCCGTCGATCAGGGTCGGCCCGGTGTTGGTCACGGTCGAACCGCCCATCACCGCGAAGCTCTGCGCCGATCCAAGGATCGTCGCGTTCGCCTGCACACTGCCCACCGCCGATAGCGCCACCACGCCGATGTTCATGGCTCTCATCTCTTCTTGCCTTTCTCTCGTGGAATCGTGTGACTCAGGATGAAACTTCGGGCACGCCGCCCCCACGGGAGCGCGCCGCACACACCCGCCATCGCCCCGGCGCCGGTCGCCCCGCGCCCTTCTGGGGTGCGGAGAGCGCTCGGCGTCATCGGTGAACGACGCGGCGGTGTTGCACCGGCCTGCCTATGTCAGGCTTCGCCTTCTCGCGAACAGGTTGATTGTTGCGCGAGGCGCCCCCAACTCCATAGAGAACAACTACCTCAACGGCGCGGCGGTGCGCCGCCGCCGGACCCTCACTCCCAACGCCGCGACGCCCGCCACCCACGCCGTTCCCGGCCCGGGGATCGTCAGGATGAACCCCGCCGAGCGGCCCGTGGCGTCGGTCGCGGTGCCCACGATCTGCCCCACCTCGTTCACCGCGTTGGCGTTGGTGATGGTGTACGTGGGGCCAAAGTACTGCCGCACGTAGTTGGTGAGGTTGATGGGCAGCGCCTCGCCCGGCAGCCAGAGCATGCCCCCCTCGTCAAGGTCGCCCACCACCCAGCCGCGGTTGTTGATGTCGTGCATCCGCGACTGCACGTTGGCCGTCCGCGCCAGCAGCGCATAGCCCGAACCCGGCGTGTACACGTACGCGCCGTTCGCGCCCAGCCCGCCCGTGAGCGAATCCAGCAGCACCTGCCCCGCGTCGTTGATGCCGCGGCCGTAGGAATGCCCCGCCCCCGGCACCGAGAGATACTGCACCCCGCCCCCCGGCGTGTACACAAACGCCCGGTCGCGCGAGTTCACCACGCCGAACCCCGCCACCTGCCCCGACTCGTTCACCGCGTACCCCACGCTCGCGCCGCTTCCCAGGTACGTCACGCCCTGCCCGGGCGAATAGATGAACGCCCGTGAATCGGTCTCGCCGGTGATGAACCCGCTGTCGCTGATGGCGTACGCCCCCGCGCTGAACGTACCCGTGGCCACGCTCGAGAACCCCACGCCATCGTCGTAGCGGTACGCCGCACGCACGATCCCCGTCACCGCGCCCACCACCACCCCGCGCGAGTTCACCCCGAACACCCCAGTGTTCGACCCCGGCCGCCCCAGGTTCTGGAACCCCACCCCCGGCGCGTACCGCGCCACGCCCCGTGCCTAAAGGCTTCCACCGCCGCGGCGTACCCGTTCGTGCTCACCGCCTGCCCGAACGTCTCGGCCAGGGCGCGCTGCGGGGGAAGAGCACAAAGCTCTGCGGCGCCCAGACCTCCGCGCTCGCCCCTGCGCAGCAGGCCGCGAGAACACACACGTGCGCAAGAATACCGGTAGGGTCTCTCTCCATGGGAATGAGCGTAGCGGTTCGCGTGCAGGGGGTGATGTGGGAAATGATGTCCTGTAACGTGTGACACAGCAGCGCATCCCCCGACGCCCGGTTTGAACGAAGGCTTGGCGCGGTGAAGAGCGGGAACGCCCGCAGCAACACCGCACACCCCTCATGCTGGCGAAGGCTGCGAGACTGGTCGCCCGCGGGCATCTGGCAGAAGATCCGCTCCGTGATGCTCGGGTGGCTGCGGAGCCGCGATGCGCTTGAACTGTCGATGGTCGCGGTGGATTCCGGCACGGTCGGCGCCGTGGGCGCGGGGAAAAACGGGACCGGACCCCACGGATCGACGCAAACCGGGCAGCAAGCACCACCTCAGCACGGACGCGGAAGGCACGCCGCTCTCGGCCGCCGTCTCCGGCGCCAACCGACCCGATGGCAAGTACCTCATCCCGCTGATCGACGCGATCCCCAAGATCAGGGGCAAGGTCGGAGCGCCGTTGTTCCGGCCCGAAGAGGCGGTGGCCGACAAGGCATGCACGTGGAACTCGAATGTGGTCCTGTTGAGCGTCCGCGGCATCCAGGCGTGGCTACCCGAGCGCGGCACCGATGACGACCGCCATCCGGGGATCTTCCGTTGGGTGGTCGAGCGGAGTATCGCCTGGCTGCGCCAATACCGCCGCTTCCGCGTCCGCTATGAACGCCGTGATGACACCCACGAGTCGCTGCTGTCCCTGGGGTGTGCGCTGATTTGTTACAAACGCCTCATGAGGTCATTTTGAAAATGGTTGTAAGTGGTCCGATGACAACTAACTAACCTCGCCGCGTTGACCGACGCGGTGTTTGGTGTGCGGAATGCACACATGCCAAAGCCGAAACGCAACCAAGGCGGCACATGCCGCCGTCATGCTCAAGCATTATGAAGTCCGGTCGAGCACAGCTATGCCAACTCTCTGCAACGGTTCTCGCAGCTTGGCGACCGCTGCCGCGCTCGTCCGCGCGATATCTTGCCAGCGATCATTCTGGAGCAAGGACAGGAGAACAGGCATCGAAAAGCCGAGCCCGACTGGAATATCGATGCCGTGCGCCCAAAGGATTTCATCGAATTGAAGCTCACTGAGAAGGCTGCGGTCGAACGACGAGGCGGGATCAACGATGAAGATTGAATCCTTGGCGCGGACTTTAAAAGACTCCGGCGAACCTGGAGTAGAATGGCCACGGAGAATGTCGGGCAACTCGTTTGCAATAATCCCCCGTTGAGCATGCGCCAACGCTGTCTGGGCCGACTCTGACCCATGTGTGTTTAACACCAAGCCGAGAATCTCAAAGAAACTCTCGCCTGCACACCACACCACAGAACCACCGCGCGTTGCGGCCTGCTCGACCGCCGTATCAATCCACCGCCTCGCCTCTGCTACAGGCAGCACATGACTACTGCCCGTCTGAAGAACACGGGGCCTTGTTCGCCTTGCTCGCCAGTCCGCGTACGCAGGGTGCTTCTTGTGAATGATGATACTGCCCGCGAATTGCTTCGCGTACTGAATGACACCAAACAGCCGTCTCCGCGAAGGAGTCAAGAAAAATGGAAATAGGTACACAACTCGATGGCGTTCAGCAATCAGCGGATTTATCTCGTCCTCAAATGTCTGATGAGGGAGTCGCGATAGTCGGCCCAGCCCGCATTCGGAGATGGCCCTTTGTAGAACGTCCCGAACAGGAGTCCAGGCGCCACCGAACCACGCGCACTCCCCGCCGGACACGATCATCTGGTTCGATGCTACGGCTTCAAGAACATCGGGATTCTCGTTCACCAAGGAGTCGAGTCGGCTCAAATACTCAGACACCAATGGCTGTGAGGCCACCGGCACGAGTCCAGCACTGAGCCTTTCGGCCAAGACGCCGGTCGGATCGAGGCGGTTCGCTAATAGCAAGCCCCTGCGTTGAGGAGAATCGGTCCTATTGCGAAGGTACAGGCGTTCCCGATAAGACTTGACCTCCTCTTTGGAGAACCCACGTGTCTGGCTCGGCCTCGAATCGTACCTGTCGTGATGAGGCTGGCACATCCACGCCAGATTATCGAGGGCGTTGTTTGAGGGATTACGGTCCAAGTGGGCAATCTGGCCATCTACCACACCATCGAGCGAGCCAGTTTGAAGTCCAAAACAGACGCAACACCGTCTAAGGCTTAGCTCAAGCAGCGCGGTCGCGACGCCTTTCGGTACTTCGACTCGCCGCCGTTTGTCAGGTTGCCCCATGAGGATCGATCATATTCCTCCGTCCATGTACGGTAATTGTGATTCCCCTAACAGCCCGTTGAAGAACCCCTCTTTCCGCGGGCAACTCCAGCAATTTACGCTGCCAAGCGAGTGGCCTCCAAGTCCCCATGCCATCGATGTCGTCGCCCTGAACCACTTCGCTACCGAACGTGCAAAACCGCCCGTAGCACCAAGCCCCGACGCCCGGTCTGAACGAAGGCTCTGCGCAGTGAAGACCGGGATGGCTCACAGCAACACCTCACCCGAATTCCCATAAACCGCAGTCCGGGGGTGTCTCCGCGCCCACCCCCGTGCGCACAACCCGCCCCCTCCGCGAGATACTCCAGAAATTCCCAAAACAAAGTCCATGCCACTCGCGCCCGTGCCCTCAGCAACAGCCCCGCGTGCATCAAAAAAATCTCGCGCACCGCTTCGCCAGCCCCGCGCACCGCCCGCACCCGTGCGCACACGCCCCGGCGCTCCACTCCCCGCCGCGCGCAATTACAGAGGCGCACCTCCATCGCGCCTCAGCGAACAGGAGTGCCCAAATGCCCGCCACACCTCTCTGCAACATCCCTCATTCCAAGCTCGACTGGCTCATCCCCAACCTCATCCCCCGCGGCAGCATCACTCTCCTCGCCGCCGAGCCCGGCGCGGGCAAATCTACCTTCGCCCTCTCACTCGCCGCCCAACTCTCTACTCGCTCCAACCCCGACGCCCGGTCTGAAC
>JBGAMO010000191.1:0-8845 GCA_044222845.1 Phycisphaerales bacterium | reverse complement strand
CGTGAACTGCGATTGGAAAGAGGGCGTCCTCACCGTCACGCTCGAACAGACACAGAATATCGACGGCGACAACCCCGCCTTCGAGTTCGACCTTCCGGTCGTCGTGCATCTGCCGGGCGAGCGGGCCCCCAAGAACGCATCGCTCGAGGTCCGAGGCAGGCAGGCCAAGGCCGAAATCCCCTGCCCCGAGAAGCCCCTCTTTGTCGCCGTCGACCCCGATCAGAACGTGCTCGGTGGTTTCGCCATTGAACAGCCCGCCGATCAATGGCTGGCGCAGCTCGCCCAGGGCCCCACGCTCTGGTCCCGTGTGCAGGCCGCCCGCGGCCTGCGCTCCGGCCACGCCGTACGCGAGGCCGAGCACCTCCGCCGACTCGCCCTCGACTCCAAACAACCCGCGTGGTTGCGGACCGAGGCCGTTCGGACTCTCTCCGCACGCGACGATGTGAACGACCTGCGTTCTCTTTCCACCGCGGCGACGGATCATTGGGAGGTCCGGCTCGCGATCGTGGAGTCAATGCCGGCGCTGGCCATGGACAAGGACGGCAAGGAGCGTTCCGGCTACGAGGGCGCCCAGCGACTCCTCGCCGACCGCGCCACACGCGACACCAGCAGCCGCGTGCGGGCCGCAGCGATCCGCGGACTCGGACAGATCAAGAGCGAATCCTACCGCTCTCTGGTGTTGAATGCGCTGACTCAAAACTCCCAGCACGATGCTCTGCGTCAGGCGGCCCTCGACGCCCTGGCTTCGTACGACCAGAAGGACGTGCTCCCCAAGGCGCTCGAACTCACCAGGCAGGGCGTCGACAGCCGCACCCGCCCCGCCGCGGTCGCTACCGTCGCAAAACTGGCCCACCACGATCCTGACGCCGCGTTCGCGGCATTGTCCGAACTCCTCAACGACCGCGAACTGCGCACCCAGCGTGCGGCCGGCGAAGCCTTGGTGGCCATGAAGGATCAGCGGGCCGTGCCCGCGTTCGAAGCGCTGGCCAAGAAGACCCGCTCGGACGAAATCTCCTGGCAGGTCGGTCAATGGCTCAAATCACTGCGTGCCGACAAGAAGTAGTGTCGCCGGTACCAAGTCCTACTTGGCGCCCGGCTTCTCTTTGCCGTCCGCGTTTCCGCCCGCTTTGTCAGCGGGGTGCTCGACCGGAGCATCCGCCGGCTTCGTCGATGTCGGCGGCTGCTCCTTCACGCGGCCGAACTTGTAGCCGCCCTTCGCGGCTCCCCATACCTGCTTGCCGTCCTTGTCAAAGCCCCGGTCCCAGGTCTGCAGGCCGGATTCATCCATGTGCACCGTTGACGTCGCGTACGCGGCGCCCTGACGCTCCGAAGGGCAGTCCTTGCCATGCGTCCCGCCCTCGTACACCCTGGCTTCAATGCGGTTGAGCAGCACGGCACAACCGTCCTTGATCTTAAGATCCTGCGGGCTGAGCTTCGAGAACTTGTCGGGAGCCTGCCACGCCCCGGCGAACTCCAACGGATCGCCCGGGAGCTGGTACACCTCGCTCTTCACCGTGCCGCCCGTCACGACCGTCACGTGATACACGCGCTGGCGGTACGGCTTCTCCAACGCGGTCGCCATCGCCTGCTCGACGTACAGCCACGCGCCCTCCTTCTCCCGCGGCCAGATCCGCGTCATGTGCAAGCGAATGTCAAAATAGTCCGGATCGCTCTTGGACTGCGCCTGACTGCTGAACGCGCCGGTCATCAGGCCGACGACTTCGCGCAGCACATCATCCCGCGGCGGCGCCATCGTTTGGGCCGGCTGTGGCGTGGCGGTTGTGGCGGGCTGGGCGGCGGCAAGCCCGACAGTTCCTATCGCAACGAACAGGGCGGTACGACGAACCATGGATTCTCTCCTTGAAGCCGATGCATGACTGGTTCCGTGAGTGTAACATCGCACAGCGAGGAACGCATGAACGCCCCGGACCGCGAGACCGTCGGAAGTTGTACGCTTCGGATCGACAAAGGCGTGTGCGTCGTGCTGTTCGCGTACGACATTGGCTTCTCGATCGACCTCGACGCCGCGGAGCACGCGTTGGGGGCACGCCCCGGCGACGGGGCCGCGCAGCGGGAGTACCTGCGCCACACCCGAAAGAGCCCTCGAAGCGTCGAGTACCGCCCGGCCCCTTTGCGGGTCTCGCGTCGAGGCGCCAAGATCCCCGTCGCGAGCTTTGAAACCGACGAAAACGTCTACGCCGTCGCGTACGACTTCGGCGCCGTCTCGATCGCGTACACGATCCCCCTCCGCGGCGGAGCTCCTGAACTGCTCGCGCTCACCGAAGCCCTCTACGAGAACCAGCAACTTCTGGAAGATTCGCGCCGCCAGGCCGATGCGCTCGCGGCGATGCTCGGCGGCGCGGTGCAACAGCCACGCACGGCCCCATTGGTCGAGGACTACGTAGTGCTCCACCTCGAACAGGCCGGCTGGCAGGGGCCCGCCGGCGCGGTCACTCCCGCCGAGTGGCTGCGGACATGGCGGACCGAGGTCACTCACATCTTAAGGTCCGAGCGTGGTTCGCTCTCGTCGCAGGAAGTGGACGACGCAACCGGCACGTGCATCTCCTACGCGCTCGAAGACGCGGGTATCGTCGACTGGAACGCGGCCCTGCTGCTCGGGCCCGACATGGAGGACGCCATCGCCGTGCTGGAGTTCGCGAACGTCGAACTGCTGGAGATGCGTCTGCTCGATGATCAGTTGGACCGAGCTCTGGAGCGGGCGTACACCGCCACCACCCGCCGTGCCCGCGCCTACCCGCCCCGGACCGACCGGGCCTCGCTCCGCGAGATAGCTGAACTCCAGGTCAGCGGTGCAATGCTCTTTGAAGGTGTCAACAACACGCTCAAACTGCTGGGCGATCAGTACCTCGCCCGACTCTACCGCGCGGCGCTCAACCGATTCCACCTCCCGGACTGGGACGCGAGCATCCTCCGCAAGCTCGCGACGCTGGAGAGCATTTACGACAAGCTCAACGACCGCCAGACCACCCACCGCACCGAAGTGCTGGAATGGATCGTCATCCTCCTGATCGCGTTCGAGGTCGTCGCCGCGTGGTTGTGGCCGGCGCTGCGTGCCTGGCTCGGCTGAACGCGAGAGTCAAAAATAACCGCGGGCCGGAATTAACCGGCCCGCGGCACGGGAAAATCTTACTTGCCTGTCACCGTTCAGCGGCGACGACGGCCGGCGACCAGACCGCCCAGACCCAGGAGGGCCAGGGCGCCGGGGGCCGGGGTGGCCGTGCCTTCGAGCACGAAGGCCATGTCGGCGGGGGCATCAAACACAGCGGAACCGGGGACCGGGGCGCCGCCCGCGCCGAAGCCGCCGCCCGGGTTGTGGAAGAACGACTCGCTGCCGGCCACAGCCTGGCTGGAGGCCAGCCAGTACCACTGGCCGCCGCCGGCGAACGGACGGGCGACGTACGCCGCGAGCCAATAGGTGCCGGGCCCGAGGGTCGCGCCGCCGAAGTTCAGCTGCAGGTCAGCGCCGACCTGCGAACCGGTCGCGGTCGCGAGGATCGGGCTGGTCAGATCGGGAGCGGTGTGAATCTCGGCGAACGCGCCGACGTTGAACGACGCATCGCCGCGATCCAGACCGAAGATCGTGAGCGCGCCGAGGTTGTACTCGCCGCTGAGGGTGAAGTCATCCAACTGGGCCGTGGAGAACGCGGGGAAGTCCGTGAAGTCCTGAGCCACGCGGCCAGTGGTGCCGGGCGCCTGGTTCACGAGCACAGCGCGATCACCGTAGGTCGAGGTGCTCGAACCCGTCGCGGACAACTGGGGGTTGATAGCGGAAGCCAAGGACGCGAGCGTACCCGCGGCCAACACAAACGAAATACGAACCATGTCTCTCTCCTAGGAAAACACCACACTGCTCACGGCCTTTCAAGGCCATGTGTCTTGTCTTGTACTCAACGCATTGGAGTAGAAAATCCCCGCACCGAGGCGAAGAACGCCTAATCCCACATCGCGTCTGCCCCTTTATACTCGATGAACGCCCGGCTGTCAACGACGAATCGAAAAAAGCGGCGTTTTCCAGCATATTGGGGCGTACCAACGTCCCAAACGGGCTCGCACCGAGTTCGCATACCCAACTTGTTATGGTTATTGGACCTTCGACCGACCGCTGTTCACGATCTCGGCCCGCTCCGCAAGACCTTAGAAGAAACCATTTGCGCTGACAACAGCGGCCGGCGTTGCCCTAGCCCGCCGTCACGCACCGCCCGCGCTGGAAGAGCGCTTCTGAACCAAGTCCGAAAAAGTGCCACCCGCGCGACTCAACATTCTCCACTCTCCCAGGCGGTAAAGAACGTCTCAACATCGGCACCATCGATGCCTCCGTCCTGATTGACATCCGCGAAGTTCTCGCCCGCGGCCCAGGCCAGGAAGAAGGCCTCGACATCCGACCCATCGATGCCGCCGTCCTGATTGAAATCGGCGTAACAGGGCGCGGCCTCGTCCCCATCGAATGTTCCGTCCAGGTCGCGGTCAATCCCAATGCGCGTTTCGGTGCCCTTGGGAACCACCGTGTACGTCAGTTCACCCCCAGCGACCGCCGCGGCCTGCAACGCCGACGCGGAGATCGTCTGTCCCGCGCGATCCGACTGGAACATCCCCGAACCGGAGTACACGAACCCGCGGTGCTCACCGTTGTAGATGCCCTTGACCACAAGCCCGACCTTGTTCGTGTTCGCCACCGCGAGCATCGATGAGATCAGCGCGAGTTGACCCGCCTCCGGCATCGAAACCGATACCAACGTCGTCTGCTGCCCCACGGCCGCGTGCACGTCCTGGCTGGTGGGGCCCGGCGGATTCGTCGGCGTGTTGGCGTTGCCCAGGGGAAGATCGCCCCCGGGGATGCAGAACACAAACGCGACGAGGTCCGCAACCTCCTGATCGCTCGCCACGCTGAATGCGCCCTCGGAAATGAACCGCTCGAGCGAATCCACCGCACCGTCGTGCGCATACCCGAACCCGGCGTTGTTGCTTGTCTTGGTGAAGTTGCAGCCGGCCTTCTCGTGCATGTTGCGGGTCTGCGGGATCTTGAACGTCGCCTGCGTCGCGCCGTCGATCGAGACCAGACCCAGGTGATGCTCCCCGTTGCTCCCGATCGCGATCGGCTGGAACGTCGAGCCCGAAAGCCGCATGTCCGGCCCCATGCCCGTGGGCAGCGTGTGGCACTGCACACACGAGAACGCATTCTGATCGATGCGCCGCCCGCCCGCGCCCGTATAGATCGCCTGCCCGTTCAACGGGTTCCCGTTGGGGAGCGCAAGCCCGGCATTCCCGAACCGGCCCGTGCGGTAGTGCCCCGGAAGCGGCATGCTCGCCGGCAGGCTGTTGTCGAAGTTGCGGTGCGGGTTGGGAGGGAAGTACGTCGTCGCCAGGAAGTCCTCAAACTCCTGCATCTCCTGCGCCGTCAGCGTGGTATCGTCTCCCTGCAGCCCGATGAACGCCGGGCTGAAGGCCTCCAGGCCCAGGCGATCGCCCCGCCAATGGTGCGGCTCGTGGCCGATGATGTCCTGCAGCGTCTGGGTCGTCATCGGGCCCTTCATGGGGTGATACGTCGTGAACGGCACCAGCGCAGAAGAGGAATCCAGCCCAAGCACGCCGAAGCCCAGGTTGCGGTTGGTGAGCGGGTCCACCGTGCCGCTGGGATCGCCCAGGTCCCACGCCAACCGGTCCATCCTCGCGTCCACGTGGCAGCTCGCGCACGCGATCTGCCCCAACCCGGAGTTCTTGTGCGTGTCGTACAGGTGCTTGCGCCCCACCTTGATCGCCGACGGCGAGGGGTCGTAAAACGGCACCGACGCGACCACGTTCTCGCCCGAAAGGTCGACCACGCTCAGCGTCGACGCGAAGCGGTTGAGCACATACAACCTGCCGCGGCCTTCATCCAGGCACAACCCCGTCGGCCCTTCGCCCACGTTGATCGCGTCCGTCAGCCCGACCCGGGCCCCGGCCTGATTGATCACCACGACGTTGTTGCTCCCCATGCCCGCCACGTACGCCTTCGTGCCCGCCGCGTTCCACGCCACCGCTCGCGGATCGCCGATTGACTTGTCCCGCTCGGTCTGCGGCACCGTCGGCGTTGCGTACGTCAGGTGCGGATTGAGATCGGTCACCACCTTGCCGAGCCCCGGCATCGATACCGACGCGTGCTGCACTCGCAGAAACCGGCCATTCACGTTGGGCTCGAAGCGGATCTCGTTCTTCGCGTCCGTGCCCACCACGCTCACAGAGCCGGTGACAGGATTCACCCCTACCGCCATGCAGATATTCATCAGCGTCGAGACGTATGTCACACCCAGGGTCGACGCATCGATCACCGCCAGGTCACGATCCGGCAGATCCCACCCCACCGGCCGGCCCGAGAGCGCCGCGTTGGCGCCGCTCACCATCGGCGTCCAATCGTGGGCGTTGTCGTCCATCCATCGCCCCAGATCATCCTTCTTCACGATCATGCCCACCCGGGGCGGTGTTGGATTCCCCGCCCGCTTGGCCGGCACGAAGTTCGTCCCGCTATTGGGCGGCGGGTTCACCCCTGTGTACGGGCTCGCCGCGTTGCCCACGGCGTTGGGCGGGAACGTGATCACGCCGCTCCCGCTGCTGCCTCCGCCCACCAGAGTCGATCGATTGCCCGATTCAAAGATCGCCGCGTACACCTTCGTGCCATCTGGGCTCACGGCCAATGCACGCGGGTCCTCCGCGTCGATGGCGATGCTCCCGGGGGCCGCATCAAGATTCGCCGGGTCGTACACCTGCACCGTGTTCACCTGTGAGCACGTGACGAACGCCCGCCGCGGCGTGCCCGCAAACACCACATCACATGGCTCGTCCGCCGTGCGGATCGTCCGCACCACGTTCATCGTCGTGAGATTCACCACGCTCACGCTGTCGGAGATGTGGTTCACCACCCACACTTCATCGTTCGTGCGGGCTCGGACGCTCACCGGATCAAGCCCGACCGGAACTTCGGCCATCAGCGTCGGCAATGCCCCGGAAAGATCGAAGACCTCAAGCCGATTATCCGGCGTATTGCACACCAGCAGTTTCGTGCCGTCAGGCGTCTTGTCGATCGGGAATACCTGCGGCGTCTCCCAGTTGACGAACCAGGGATTCACCCGCGGCCCATACCCGGAACCCCCGCCATCGCCGCGCGGAACACCGGCCGACACATCCGAGGCCGCGTTGAGCCCGACGGTGATGCCCACGGTCGCCGACAACAGCGCAGTGACAAAGATAGACTCGGGACGAAGTCGCATATTGATTCCCCAGGAATGTGTTCCGGACGCCAACTCTGTAAAGGATACCAAAATAAGCGGTCAATGCAAGACCGTTCGCACCCGACAGCGGGCCTCGTGAACTTGCTCAGGGGTTCTACGGGAGTTCACGCCCAGCGATAGAGACAACCGCCTCAGCGACCGTTGCCGATCTGGATCGCCGCCAACGCCGTCATCGGGTCGGGAGCGAACCGGAACACCTTGTCCAACCCGGTCACCCGGAAGATCGAAAGCACTTCCTCGCCGACACAACACAGCGTCAGGGATTTCTTTGCTTCAACCACCTGACGGCGCAGCTTGAGCAACTGCCCCAGGTTCGAACTGTTGACGTACGACACCCCGGAGAAATTCAGCACCACGTGCGATGGCTTGCCGCCCGCGCTCGAAAGGTCCGCAAACACACCCGCCACCTCGTCGGAGAGCAGTGGTTCATCCGAGAGTTCGGCCACGATGATGTCATTTGACCATTGAGTTGCCATACTTGACCCAACATACGCCCAACGACCCGCGATGGTTCGCGTTCCCGCTTCCGCACGCGCGGCATCGTGCCGCTCGTCACAGCATACCAAAAAACGATCGCGAACGCATCCCCTTTTGGCGCTTCCCGCTGATTCTGTTACCAGAATGCCCTTATTCGGTAGCCGCGTTCAGGGATTGATCGGTCCGCTCCTCGCCTTCGGGCACGGTCGCCGCCGCCACCACCCGGTCTCCCTCATTGAGGCTGACCACCCGGACCCCCATGGTGCCACGTCCGCACTCGCGGATTTCGGATGCCGGGACACGGACCAGTTGCCCCCCCTTGCTGACCACAACGACGTCGTCGGAAGCCAGCACTCCCAACGCCGCAACGGAAAGCCCGTTGCGGTCGCCCGTCTTGATGTCCGCCCGCCCCTTGCCCCCGCGTGACTGAGAACGCAGCTTGCCAGTCTCGGGCTGAACCCGATACTCGTCGATCGGCGTGCGTTTGCCGAACCCGTTGCTCGTGATGGTGAGCAGCGCGGTGGACGGGTCCTTGGTCATCAGGTCGCCCTCGGCATCAGGATTCATTGGGATCGCAACGACGCCGATCACTCGGTCGCCATCATCTAGCTCAATGCCCTTGACGCCCGCCGCCGGCCGTCCCATCAGCCGAACATCGTGTTCGCTGAACCGAATGGCCATGCCCCCCGCCGTCGCGAGCAGAATGTCGTCGCTGCCGTTGGTGGCGGTGACATCCAGCAGCACGTCGCCCTCTTTGAGGCCCACGGCGATCAATCCGCCCTTGCTGACGTTGCGGTAATCCTTGAGCGGGGTTCGCTTCACGATACCCTCGCGCGAAACGAACGTCAGGAACCGGCTGCCCTCCTCGAAGTCCTTGACCGCCAGATACGCGCAGGTGCGTTCACCCTCGCGCAGGTCCAGGATGTTGACCATCGCCCGGCCCACGCTCGTCCGCGACATCTCGGGGATCTCGAAGACCTTGATCTTGAAGACCCGCCCCGTGTCCGTAAAGCACAGCAGATCGTCGTGCGTGCTGGCGAGCAGCACGTGGCTGATGAAGTCGTCGTCCTTGCTGTCGCCCGCGC
>JBGAMO010000190.1:0-8928 GCA_044222845.1 Phycisphaerales bacterium | reverse complement strand
TGCGGACTGCCAAGACACCCAGGGCGTAGAGATCGCAGGGCGGAGAGAGCAGCGGGACGAGTTCGAACGTGACATCGGGGATCGGCACGCCCAGAGCCGATCGCAGGTGGGCCAGTCCGGCGTCGGGAAGCTTGGTGGGGAGCGTGCGGAGGCGGATCTCGCCCGCGGCCATCGCGCTGGAGGTATCGACGACGGCGTGGAGATCCATGCGTGCGCCGCCGGCCTGGACGCGGAGCCACAGCAAGTCGTTGCCGCCTGCGGCGACGCGGTCCTGCGTCGAGAGCGTGCCTTCCATGATGGCGCCGCCGGATTCGGTGTTCACGGAACGCAGCCGAAGCCAGCCGCGGCCGCTCGCGGCGGCGCCCATGCCGGCCGGGGAATAGATTGACATGCCGCCGCTGCGCGAAGGAAGGAAGTACTTGGCGGAGGTGCCGGCGATCTCGAGTTCGGTGGCGTCGCCGGGGGCGCACAGGAGCGCTCGCGCCGTCCACCACAACGGCAGGGCGGGGGCGCGGGCGGCGAGCGCGACGCGGAAGCTCTCGGCGCTGAGGTTGAGCAGCGGCGAACGGGTGAGGGTGGTCTGGTCCCGCACCTGCGCCACGGCGCCGGCGAGGAGCATGAGCTTGAGATGCAGGGCTTCCACGAGGCGGCCGGCGATGCCGACGCCGCGGAGACCGAGCCAACCGCCGACCTTGGAGGGCGCCTTGCCGTCGCCGTCGGCGTTGAGGGCGGCGGATGCGATGGTTCGCAGGAGCGCGTCGGCGGGACCTGCCTCGGCGTTGGCGCCGGACAGTGCGTCGACGAAGTGTTCGTACGAGAGTGGGGCGTGGGGAAGCCCAGGGCCTTTCCGACCGCGGCGCCGTCGGAGCCGATCAGATCGACGGGGAGGAGTTCGGTCGCGTCGCCGAGTTCGGGCTGGTGCAGGTGCCTTGAAAGCGTCGCGGCGTACCCGGGCGCACCCTTCTTGAGCAGCAGGTCTTCGTCGCGGCAGAGGACCCAATGCGCGCCGGTGCGGGAATCTCGCGCGGGAACGGGCTTGAGGGTCTTGGCGTCGATCAGGATCGGGTCGGGGTGCTCGGTCTCCCAACCGGTGTGGAATACGGCGCCGGCGGCTTCAAAGCCGCGGCACCGATCGGCCCAGCGAGCGTCAAGCGCGGCGTTGTTGAGCGCGTTGCGGTACGCGGGAGAGGCGGTGCTCAGGCCGCTGGCGTCCTGCACCCAGATCTCAAGATACGAATGAATCCAACCGGCCGAATCGGCGATGCAGCCCAGGTACACACGTGCGTCCATGGTGTCGCGCAGGAGCACGAGGGGTGAATGGCCGGGCTTGGCATCGGTCCTGACGATGATGCTCAGGCGTGCGGAGGAGTCTGAGCCCAGAGCCGCCGCGGCGTAGCCGTGGGGCAACCTGGCGGGTAGCGGATTGAACGCGAACTGTGGAGAAGGGGCTGACACGAGGTTGGGTTCCCGGCGAGGTCGGAACGGTGCCTCGGATGGCACGAGGGCGGGAGTTTAGCCCGTGATGAATGGCATCGGGGCTTTCGTGATGATTGTGGGCTGACCTGTGTGGGCGTGCGTCCGGACGCGGGGGGAGGGCCTGGAACGGCCGGGAACGAGGATTCGCCGGGCGTGCGGCAATGATGTGTTTGGTGCGGCGTTACACTTGTGACGCCGCGGCGTATAAAGGTCGATAACGAAAGGCCTGCCGCGCCACAATCCAACCCGGAGCCACGCCATGACCCGCCATGCCAGTCTGATCTCGATGTCTGTTCTTGCGCTCGCCACACTCGCGGGCACGACGTTCGCGCAGGACGCGAAACCCGACCAGGGCAAAGACGTCCTGAAAGGACCGCCCGTGAAAGAGGGCGGGGTGCCCGGAGAGAACCGCAAGTTCACCGGCGGCAAGGGTGATCGCAAGGAGCGGATGGTGACGCAGATCCCGCACCCGATGTTCCTGCGCGCGTTCGAGAGCATCAAGGGCGATTCGGTCGACGCCTCGGTGCGGCTGAGCGACGAGCAGTCGAAGAAGCTGACCGCCATCGACGCCTCGTTCAAGGATGCCCAGAAGAAGTACAAAGAGCAGCACATGGACGAGGTGAACAAGCTGCGCGAGGACCTTCCCAAGGACGCCCGCCGCCGCCTAGATGCGCAGATGGGCACCCGCCCCGCCAAGGGCACGCCAGACGCCGAGGACATGGACGGCGACAAGCCCGTGGACGAGAAGAAGGCCGAGGCCGCCAAGGCTCGCATGAAGGAGCTGCTTGAGGGCGCACCCAAGCCGGACGAGTTCCACGCCAAGATGTGGGCGGTGCTGACGGACGCGCAGAAGCCCGTCGTGCAGAAGGAACTCGACAAGTTGACGGAGAACATGAAGGCTCGTCGCGACGGCACCGGCAAGCCCGCCGCGGGCAAGCCGGGCGAGGTTCCGCAGAACTTCGACGGCGACATCAGCAAGTTGCCTCCCAAGATGCAGGAGCGGCTCAAGAACATGACACCCGAAGAGCGTGAGAAGGCTCTGCAGCGTCTCAAGGAGCGCTACGCCCCCGGCACCGACAAGAAGTGAATGGTTCCGGAATGACTTGCTGACTCGGCTCGACCAAAGGCCCACGCGAAGTGGGCCTTTTTTCATGGCTTGTCGGCGGCACGAGCATTCATTCGCAAATTGATCGGTATTTTCGGGGTCTTGGACCGAGGCGTTCGCGAAACGCTTCACTCCGTGGGGTCGGGTTCATGCCTGAGGACTATTCCTCATCACACCGCATCTATTCGATTCTGTGCGGGAAACACAGTAATAATTTGCGGACTCCGGAAAAATCCGAGAACCGGGAGAAGCCCGAAAACGTATAATCAATGACTACGGCCCCTACAAGCGGCGACAAAGGAGCAGCGGCCGTTCGCAAAACGTTTGCAGCCCAAAACGGGGCAATTTCGGCGGGAAGCGCCGGAAACATGAAGTTTTTTTGACGAATTAGTCGAGATTGATGTGGACTTAGGCAAGTTGCCGTCCGATAGTTGAGTACCGAAATACTGATCTCTCTCTCCTCCAGCGGGGCGCTGTCACAGATGGCGCCCTGCTTTTTTTACTAGTTTTAGTAGTTCATCCGCTCGGCGAGTCCTACGACTGGCGGGGGAATAATCGCAGCGTGTCCCAACCTGTTGTACAAAATCCTATCGTCGTCACGGGCGCGGCCGGGTTCATCGGATCGCATACGTGCGCGTCGTTTCTGGCCTCCGGACGATCCGTTATCGGAATCGATAATTTCGATCCGTTTTACGACCTCAAATTCAAGCGTCGGGCTATCGACCTACTCAAGGCAGCACACCCCAAAGGGTTTCTGGCGGTTGAGGCGGACATTACGGACCCGGGTTTGATGCACCGGCTTTTTGAGGAGTACCGGCCCACGGCGTTGATTCACCTGGCGGCGAAAGCGGGCGTCAGGCCGAGCATCGCGGACCCCGCGGCGTATGCAAGAGCGAACGTGCTGGGGACCAGCGTGGTGCTCGCGGCAGCGGCGGCGCACGGGTGCGGGCGGGCTGTGATCGCTTCGTCATCGTCGGTGTACGGCAACTGCCCCACCGCTCCGTTCCACGAAGAGTTGGACGTGAATGAACCCATCAGCCCCTACGCGGCGACCAAGCGGGCGTGCGAACTTCTGGCGTACACGCACCACGCGCTGACCAAAATGCCCACGGCGTGCCTGCGGTTCTTCACCGTCTACGGCCCCAGACAGCGGCCCGACCTTGCGATCTCGCAGTTCCTAAGCCGGATCTCCAGGGGTGAAGAGATCCAGGTCTTCGGCGACGGCAGCACGTCTCGCGATTACACGTTCGTGGCGGACATCGTCGCTGGAATCATCGCGGCGCACGACCGGATCGATCAGTTCGGGTACCGGGTGTGGAACCTGGGGAACAGCACACCGGTCTCGCTCTCGGACATGATCGCGACGATCTCCCGCGTGGTGGGGCGAGAGGCGACGATCAAGCGACTGCCGATGCAGCCCGGGGACGTCGACCGGACGTGGGCCGACCTGACACGCGTCACCAAGGAACTGAACTACCGCCCCACCACCGCGTTCGAGGCGGGTGTGCGCCGGCAGTGGGAATGGATGCAGAGCGACGGGCGGGCGTGAGGCGGTCAGTCATCGTCGTCCACGTCGCCGCGGGCGTCGAGTGTGAGGCCCAGCGCCGCGAGCCCGCGGCCGTGAGCGCCGGTGAGTTCCTTCGGGAACGGGGAATCGGCGTGCGCGGCGAGCCAGAGGACGCGGTTGAGCGTCGCCTCGTCGGCGACATCCGGCTTTGAAAAATCCAGGGTCGCGGTGAGCCGTTCCAGTTCGCGTTCGCGCGGGGCTGCCATGCTGCTGGGCGTGGTAAACTCGCAGAGGGGCGTGGGGTTGGCGACGGCGTTGAAGGGCGTGAAATCGGGCGTGCCCGTGAAGCAATCCGTCATGACGGGCGCGGCGGCCATGAGCTGGTTGGGGCCGACAAGACCGAAGATCCGCTCGATGGTGTGGAGCACGGAGGACTGGTTGTAGAAGTTGCTCACGACCGCGCCGCGCTTCGCGAACGGGCTGGCGATGAGGCAGATGGAGCGGTGGCCGTCGACGTGGTCCCAGCCGTCCTGGGGATCATCCTCGATGACGATGATGCACATCTTGCTCCAGAAGCGAGAATGAGACAGGCCATCGACGATGCGTCCGAGGGCGACGTCGTTGTCGGCGACCATTGAGCGGGGCGTTGGAACCTTCGCCGAGGCGCCGGCGGTGTGGTCGTTGGGCAGGTGGACCAGCACGAAGTTGGGGAGAGTCCTGCCGTTCTCGCCCTTCTCAAACTCGGCGAGTTCATTCAGGAAGATCGAGGCGCGGACCTGATCGGGGATGTCCAGGCACCAACCGGGGTAGGTCGGGTGCGTGTAGCGCTTGAGATTCTCGATGCCGATGCTGTGGGTGAGAGCGATGGCGTTGGCGCCGGATTTGTGATCCTCGAACACGGCCTTGTAGCGGCTCTTGGGCTCGGTGCCGGCGTTGTCGAACTCGCCGTAGTTGCGGAACGAGAAGCCCGCGGCGAGCACATGATCCCAGATGAAACCGGAAGAGGAGTACGTGAGGGGATCATCGCCAAAGGTATACGAACGCTTGAAGCCGCCGAATGATCGCTCCAGGTACGGCGTGACGTTGCCCTCGGTCGCCCAGGAATGGCCGTCGGCGGAGAGCACGCCGTTGCAGTAGTAGTTGTCCAGCAGGACGAACTGTTCCGCGAGTGCGTGGTGATTGGCGGTGACGTCCCGCCCGTAGACGCAGAGCGTGGGTTCGCCGTTGCCCTTGCCGATGGCGCCGAAGACCTGGTCGTACGTGCGGTTCTCCTTGATGATGTAGACCACGTGCTCGATCGTGCTGGGCTGGCCGGGGTGGGCGGGCACTGGAACTGCGGCATCGGCAACTGACGAACGCTCAGCGGCCTTGAGGATCTGCGGGACGCGGGCGTCTTCCCTGGCCTGCGCGGTGAGGGTGCGCAGTGCGGCTTCGTCGGGGACATCGATGCGGGAGACCGAGCCACGATGCTTGCGAGAGTTGAAGCCTGTGCGGGCCGGGTCCTTGGTACGGGAGCCCACGCCCTTGATGTTGCCGACCAGAAGTACGGCCCGGTTCGGATCGCCGGCGGTGAGAATGGGACCGGGATACCAGCCGGTGGGAATGAGGCCCTGCACACGGTTGTCGGCGAGCGAGATGACGGCGATGGCGTTGTTGCCAGCGTTGGAGACATAGAGCGTGCGTTCGTCGGCGCTCAAGGCCAGGCCGTTGGGCATGCTGCCGAAGGGCAGGGCGGGGTCGGGGCGGGTGTTGATCTGCGACTTCACCGCGGCCGCGGCGGCGTCGACGACGCTGACGGTGTCCGCGTTGGCGTTGGCGACGTAGATCGTGGAGCCGTCGCGGGAGAGGGTGATGCCGCAGGCGGACAGCCCTGTCTCCACCTCGGTGAGTTCACGAGCCGCGGCGAGATCGATGATGGAGATGGAGCCGCTGGCGGCGACGCCCCGGGGATCGATGAGGGCCGGCGTGCCGGAGGAATCGGCGATGCGCTCGCCTTCCCTGGGCAACCGTCCGCCCCAGTTGGAGACGTACGCACGGCCGCTCCGGACCAGCACGGCGTAGGGCGCGACGCCGACGGGGATCTGTTTCACGAGTTTGCCCGAGTCGAGATCGATGACACCCAGAGTGTTATTGCGGGAGAGACAGACGTACGCGGTGGATGCGTCGATGGCGACGCCGCAGGGGAAGGCGTCGCCCTTGCCGTTGGGACCGGGGAGTTGGATCCTGCGTGCGATCGCCCAAGCGGCCGTCTCGCCCTTGGGAGCGAGTTCAACGAGGCTGTTCTTGCAATCTGTGGCGTAGAGGCGGCCGCCGTCGGGCGAGAACGCCAGGCCGACCATCGAGGGGCCGTCTTCGCCGAAACTGATCTCCTGGAGGATTTCAAGCGATGTGGCGTTGAAGAGCACCACGCCTCGGTTGTCCTTGGCGGCGAGGAGTGCACCGTCGGGTGAAAGCGCAAGATCCACGGGCCGACCGGCGAACTCCATCGTGAGGCCCGCGGGGCGGACCATCTGCCCGGTGCTGGTGATGACTCCGCCGTCGGTGGGGCCGACCTTGAGTTCTTGAGCGGCTACCTGAGCCGCGGCCAGGGCAATCACCAGTGTTTTGAACATGGGCGAGAGTAAGCGTGCGGCATCAGGGTCCGAGAGGTAGGCAGAAGTGCTCAAGTTTCGAAGTGACGCGCAGGTTACCCGTCTTCACGTCTATCTGTTGAGTGGTCGTTGCCCTCACTGAAATCCTCGAGGCGGCAGTCCAACGGTGGCAGGACATTTGGCGGCCTCAGATCAACGTTATTCCGGGACCCAACATACGATACCCCCATATGGGTGCTCCATCAAAAAAGGACGCGTTCCCTCCGACCCGCACCGATTACATCGATGACGAGTTGAACAGAGGCACCTCGGGTCGTCAGAACGTGAACCGGCACATCATGGAGGTGTACGCGTGGCCCCTCAAGGTGTACTTCCTGGGCACCAAGGACCGGTGGCTGGGAGAGCCGGAGGAAATTGTGCAGGGGTTCTTCGCGAGTCGGCTGGAGATGCCCAACTTCTTCGCGGACTGGAAGCGCAACGGGATGAAGCTGAGGCACTGGCTGATCAACGGCTTTTGCTTCTATCTGAAAGAGGAACATCGGCGGCGCAGCCGACATCCACGGCCGGGCAGTGAAGCGCCCGAACCGTTTTACGAGGACGAGCGTGCGATCGAGAAGATGGATCTGCAGTGCATCGTCGCGTTCGTGCGATCGGCGCTGGAGATAGCGGAACAGATCTGCATGGACCAGGATCTGGCCACGCACTGGCGGATTTTTCACGCGCATTACTACGGGGGCCGGGCGTACGCGAGCATCGCGTCGGAGTTCGGGGTGCACCCGACTCGGGCGGCGGTGATGGCGCGCACCGCGCGAAGGAAGTTCATACACGCCCTGCGAGAGCTGTTCCGCAGGGACGGCGTTGCTGAGGAGAGCATCGACGCCGAGATCAGGAATCTCCTTCGGCAGGCCGGCATCGATCTGCGCGAGGAGGAGCAAGGGGAGAACGAAGAATGACACAGGCAGAATCGGAGCCGGACAAGGCGCACCCGCCCAGGTCGGACCGGGGCGGCCATCCGTACGAGGACATCACGGAGGTGCAGGCCACGTCGCTGCTGCGGATGGGGCTGCCGGGGCCGCGGAAGGCCGCGGACGACCTGGTGGATCAACTCGAGGCGACGGATTCGGGCCGGTGGCTTGATTCTCTGCTACGACGGTCGCCTTTCGGCGAACTCTCGAACGCGCACATCGCGCTGCTCACAGGGCCGGCGGATTTGGCGGCCTTGAACGGGCTCAAGGACCGGGGCAAGGACATCGTGAAGAACCCGCCCACGCGAGAGGCGTACCTGGCGGGGCTGGCGGCCTACTACACCGCGATCGCGGCGGCGCTGGTGCAGCACAACCAGTTCATCACCCGCCAGCCTCGGGCGGAGTTGGAATCGGTGCTGCAGGAACTCGCGTCTGTGGCGCCCGGGGCGTGGGCGGAGTTGTTCACCAAGGCGGCGATGAAACTGGCCAAACAACCTTAATCGGGCAGCTTCATCGGGCGGTTCGCGAGTTGTGCGCCGCCGCGTTCGGCAACGCCTGTTTCTTCCGAGGGGTCCGCACGCTCCCTACCCTGCGGACCGATGCTCAAGTCGATTGTTCGCTGGCTTCTTATTCTCGGAGTGCTTCTGGTCGTCGGGCCGCTGCTGGCCCGCGCCGCCGCGTCGCTTCGCGATGTCGACGGGGGCAATGCGTTCACGCTGCTGGTGGGCGAATCACCGGTGAAAGGCGCGGCGATCGGGGCCGCGGCGTGCGTGGCGGCCCTGGTGCTGGGCGGGATCGGGGCCCGGTTTTATTCGCTGGGCACGGGCTACGCGTTGGCGGGCGTTGTGTTCGGCTGGACGGCGTGGTCGCTGGGCACAATCGACTCGATCATCCGTCGGGCGCACGGGAGCCAGGACTTCATTCTGATCGCGATCGAGGGCGGCGTGCTGGCGTTGGCCGCGGCGGTGATCGCGGCGGTGCTTTCCAAGCTCGCGGCGGCGCACCACCCCAGCGCGGCCAGCGAGCCGACGCTGACGGGGCTGCCAGGCGTGCTGATGCGCGACGGCGATCAAGGGACGGCGATGTCGACGGCGGTGATCTGTCTGATCGCCGCGGCGGCGGGGTGCGGGGTTGCGATCTGGGTGGTGGCGGCGAGCACGATGAAGGGCCAGACGCTGTTCGCGGCGTTCATCGGCGGGATCGCGGCGGGCGCGGCGGGCAACGCGGCGGCGGGCGCGAAAGCGCACATCCGGCCGATACTGCCGGTGCTGGGGATGGCGCTGC